>PMJK01000165.1 GCA_003158505.1 Holophagaceae bacterium
TTCGAGCAGGCCAAGAAGAGTGCCCCCTGCATCGTGTTCATCGATGAGATCGACGCCGTGGGTCGCCATCGGGGTGCCGGTTTGGGTGGGGGCCACGATGAGCGCGAGCAGACCCTGAACCAGCTTCTGGTCGAAATGGACGGCTTCGAGGGCAACGAGGGAGTCATTCTCGTCGCCGCCACCAATAGACCCGACGTGCTGGATCCCGCCCTGCTCCGCCCCGGCCGCTTCGACCGCCGCGTGGTCGTGGACCGCCCCGACGTGAAGGGCCGCTTTGAAATTCTCAAGGTCCACACCGCCGACAAGATCCCCCTCAGCCCCGATGTGGAACTGGAGGTCATCGCCCGCGGCACGCCCGGCTTCGCCGGTGCTGATCTGGCCAATCTCTGCAACGAGGCCGCCCTCACCGCCGCCCGCGGCAACAAGAAATGGGTCGAGATGGCCGATTTCGAGAACGCCAAGGACAAGGTCTACATGGGCGCCGAGCGCCGCAGCCTGGTCATGACCGAAGAGGACAAGAAGATCACGGCCTACCACGAGGCCGGCCACACGGTCGTGGCCGCCGTGGTTCCCCAGAGCGACCCGCTCCACAAGGTGACCATCATTCCTCGCGGTCGGGCCTTGGGGGTCACCTGGCAGCTGCCGGAGAAGGACCGCTACAATACCACCCGCGAGTACATGGAGAGTCGCATCGCCATCGCCATGGGCGGCCGCATCGCCGAGGAAATCTTCTTCAATCAGCTGAGTACCGGCGCGTCCAATGACATCCAGCAGGCAACCGACATGGCCAAGTCCATGGTCATGGAATTCGGCATGAGCGACAAGCTGGGCCCCCTCAATTTCGGCGGGGGCCAGCACGAGATCTTCCTGGGACGTGATTTCACTCAGCACCGCGAGATTTCTGAAGACACGGCCCGCATGATCGATGCGGAAGTCCACGAATTCGTCATGCGGAACTACCGGAAGGCGAAGGCGGCCATCGAGAGCCACAAGGACCAGTTGGTGGCCATCGCCGAAGCCCTGCTCGTGCGGGAGACCCTCGACGGCAACGACATCGAGATCCTGATGAAGGGCGGCACCCTGCCCCCGCCCAAGGCTGGCGCTACTCCGTCGGCTCCGGCCACGGTGGAGGAGGGTCCTTCTGCGGATCCCGGGCTTAATCCCGCCCTCAAGCCCGCGTGACCACAGCTCCATTCCAATGGGGACCGCTCCTGAAGGGCGGTCCCCTTTTCATGGGCATCCTCAACCTGACTCCCGACTCCTTCAGCGATGGCGGGCAGTTCATGGACCCTGCAGCCGCGCTGGCCCAGGCTCAACTTCTGGTTCGGGCAGGCGCTCGGATGCTCGATCTGGGTGCCGAAAGCACCCGCCCGGGTGCGGTACTTGTGGATGCAGATACGGAGTGGGCCCGTCTCGAGGCCGTGCTTCCCCTCCTGGCGAGATCCCTGCCGGGCATCCCCCTCAGTCTGGACACCCGCCATGCGGACGTGGCTGCCCGGGGGCTTGCGGCGGGGGCCTCGGTGATCAACGACGTGACCGGCTTTTCGGATCCGCGCATGCTGGATCTGGCCCTGTCCTCGCCCTGTGGCCTCATTGCCATGCGAAGCCACAGGCTGGGCCAGGAACTCCACATGCCGCCCTATGGGGACACGGCACCAAAGGATGCGGAAGCGACCATCGTGGAGCTTGGCGCCATCCGGGACCGCCTCCACAGGGCCGGAATTCAGGAAGCTCGTGTGCTGCTGGATCCCGGCTTCGGCTTCGGTACGACCTACCTGGAGGACCTTGCGCTTTGGGAGGCCCTGCCCCGCCTTCCGGAATCCCTGGCCTGGCCGGCGGAACGGATCTGCATCGGCATCTCGCGCAAACGCTTCCTGGCTGCCCGGGCCGGGACACCCGACCTCCCGCCCTCACAACGGGATAATCTGACCAGTGCAGCCCACGCGGAGGCAATCCATCTGGGCTATCGGGTCTTCAGGACGCACGCCATCGGCTAACCTGTTGGGATGAGTCTTCGCTATTTCGGAACCGATGGCATTCGGGGCGTCGCCTTGCGCTCTCCCCTCACCCTCGAGGAGGTCACCCGTTGGGGCGCCGCCTGGGCGCAGGTGGCTCGTAAGGCGGGCGTGAAGCGGCTGGTAGTGGGTTGGGATCCCCGATCCAGTTCCGGCCCGATGTCCGAGGCCTTCATCCTGGGTGTAGGCCTGAATCTGAAGGTGCTGGTGCTCGGCATGGCCCCCACTCCCGCCGTGGCCTGGAATGTCGCAAGACTGACTACGGAAGGTGAGAAAACCTGGGGTCTCATGATCTCAGCCAGCCACAATCCGCCGGAGGACAACGGCCTCAAGGGCTTCAACGAACTCGGCGAGAAACTGGAGGAGAAACAGGAGCGGGCCATCGAGTTGGCCTTCGATGAACTTCCCAAACACACCACAATATCCGCAGCACCGTCACGCCTGGACCTGCAGTCCTACCTGGCCCACCTCGAAGGCCTCACCCTTCCACCGGATTTCCGAGTAGTGATCGACTGCGCCCACGGCGCCACCGCCGAGGCCGCCATCGAGCTTTTCCATGGGGGGGACATCCACTGGCTAGGCGTACCGGCGGATGGACCAAGAATCAATGTGGGGGTAGGTTCGACTCATCTTGATGCGCTGGCAGCCGCCGTCGCGGTTCAAGGAGCCCATCTGGGCATCGCTTTCGATGGCGATGGTGACCGGTGCCTCCTCGTCGATGCCGAGGGCAGGGTCGTGGATGGCGACCAGATGGTCTGGCTGCTGGCGCAGGATCGCGTGGCCTGCGGGGATGCCCCTCCCGGCGTGGTCGGCACCCTGATGACCAACGGCGGTCTGGCCCAAGCCCTGGGTCAGGCCGGTATCCCCTTTGTCCGCACGGCCGTGGGCGACAAGTACCTCCTCCGGGAGATGGCGAAGCGGGGCTGGGATCTCGCCGCTGAGGCTTCCGGACACCTCATCCAGAAGCGGGTGGGACCTAGCGGCGATGGGCTCGCCGCGGCGCTGTCTATTCTTCGCGCGCTGCTCCACCGTCCTGCGGACCGGCGCTGGGCCTGGACCTTCGTGCCTTGGCCGCAGAGGCTCGTCAACGTGATGGCGAAGGATCGCAAGGCCGTTGCCGCCTGTGGAGACCTGCTTTCTGCGATGGCCGCCATAGACTCCCGCTGGGGCAGTGGCGTCCGCCAAGTGGTGCGCTGGTCCGGCACCGAGCCCAAGCTCCGCCTCATGGTGGAGGCCCAGGAAGCCGGGTGGGTGGACCAGGCGCTGACCGAACTTGAGGCCGCGGCCCGCCGCGATCTGGCACTGATTTAAAATGTCCGCCGACGTCCGCCGCCCCGTTGACCGCTGGCTGGTGCTCTTCGCCCTGGCCCTGGTCGCCATGGGCATGGTCTGGATCTATTCCGCCTCCGCCATCAAGGCCTCCCAGAATCACGCGGCGGCCACGGCCTTCCTGACCCGGCAGCTCGTGGGCGGCGGCATCGGCATCGCCATCATGCTGGCGCTTTCCCAGGTCGATCTCGCCACCCTGCAGGACCACCCGCGCCCGATCCTGGTGGCCTACTTCATCCTGGTCGGATTGCTGCTGGCGGTCCTCTTCTTCGGTCCGAAAGTGAACGGAGCGCACCGGTGGCTCCGCCTCGGCCCCATTGGAAGTCTCCAGCCATCAGAACTCTTCAAACCACTGTCCGTGCTGGTCGCGGCCTCCTGGATGGTCCGGAACAAGGAGGCCTGGACGAATCATCGGGATGCTCTGCCCAAGCTGCTTGGACTCGCCGGTGTCCTGCTGGTTCCCCTGGCGCTCATCCTCCGCGAACCGGATTTCGGAACCACCTTCCTCATCGTCTTCGTCGCCTTGATGGTGGTGTTCCTGGGTGGAGCTCCGAAGTGGATTTTCGCGGTGGCCATTCCGGTCCTCGGTGCCCTTGGAACGGCCTTCGTGGTACTTTCGCCCTATCGCCTGGCCCGGGTCACCAGTTTCCTCAATCCCGAGGCTGATCCGCTCGGGAAGGGGCACCAAGCCCTTCAGAGCCTCGTGGCCGTGGGCAACGGCGGCTTCATGGGGGTGGGGTTGGGCGGCGGCAAACAAAAGCTGTTCTATCTGCCGGAAGCCCATACGGATTTCATCTACGCGGTCATCGCCGAGGAGGCTGGACTCATCGGGACCGTGGCCGTCCTGGCGCTGTTCGTGGCGATCCTGTGGCGGGGCTACCGGATCGCCCGCCGCGTGGGCGACGGTTATCTCAAGCTCTGCGCCATGGGCTTCATGCTGCTCATCGTGGTGCAGGCCCTGATGAACATGAGCGTGGTCCTTTCCATGGCGCCGAACAAGGGGATCCCCCTGCCCTTCATTTCATTCGGGCCCAACAGCCTCATCACCAGCCTGATCTGCCTCGGTCTGCTATTGTCCATCAGCAAGGATGTTTCAACTTAGGGGCCGTTCAGAATAGCCAGTGCATTTCTGGCTGTTCTGTTACAGCCCCTTATGCCCTCTGCACTGCCTCTACTGATCAGGTTGTCTCGGATTGAGGGCCTAACTGAATTGGTTCGTCGTCATCATCGTCTACAAGGATGATGTTCGACCCGCCCCCCAGCAGCACGGCATCCTCGTACATGTTCTTCAGCTTGGGTTGGAAACGTTCGGCCTGTCCGAGCCGCGAGTCAGGCTTCAGGTCCACGGCGGTTCTGACGAGGCCCACGATGCATGGGGCCTCGACGCCAAGGATGGCCCCAAGCATCTTGAGCGGGTTGATCGCCTGATAGCCCTCCATGCGCGTGGAGAAGTAAAGGACGGAATCCTCCCAGAGCAGCTCGGATACAACATTGCGGAGATCCACTGGCCCGTCCCGAAGGGAAGGCCCCCGGTCCCAAAGCCAACAGCTTGCCTCGAGAAAGGACGCGATCTTTCCCCTGGCCAGGGCCTTGAATTCCGGGGGGACTTCCCAACGCCAGCGGGACAGGATGGCCAGATCACTCACCGGGGATGCGTATCCCGGGAGGGCCAACCATTGGTGGATGCGCACCCCTTCCGGCAGGCGCTGATTCAGTCGGGCCATCAGGTCCGCTGGACCATCCTTTGGCTCCTGCCTCAGCACCGCATCCATGGATTCGGCCAGACCACCTACCCCCACGGGAAGGGGCAGGCCGACAGTCAATAACGGGCGCGGTCGCTTACCGAGATCAAGAAGGAGGTGCAGTCCTTCCAGCCGAAACGCATGAAGGAAGATGGCATGGAGGTCTCCATCATCAAAGCCCACAGCGCCATCATCCTTTGCATAACAGAATCGAATGAGTACGCGCTGGGTATCCAATTGCCAGCGAGCTGATCGCCGATGTTGCGCCTTTAGCGCCAGAGGAGCAAGACGGGAGGCGAGGGACTCCATCCACGCCTTGTTTCCTGCCTCACGCCGAAGGGAGCGAAGCAACTCGCCGGCCTCTTCCACAAGATTGTCGGTCAGGATCGCGTCGATCGTGGCGTCGAGATCGGGAGGTGGAAGCCCCGCCATCAGGGTCCGGAGAACCTGGAGGCAGGCGGGTTCCCGGCTGGGACCATACTCCTCCATCATTCGCAGCACCGCCTGCAATCGAGCCTTCTTAGCCAATGCCTCGGCGGGAATGGAAGGATGATCGGCTCGTGTGTTCACATCATCAGCATAGTGACCAGATGGATGGGATGGCGCAGAATTGCGGACCCTGTGCTCTGTAAAACCTGCTGAAGGCTCCGATGGAAGGAGTTGGCAAGGAGCCGATTTCCACATCCGCTGTGGGAAGCGAAATCCCGAATCTAGAGAATTCCTTTCATCACAAGCCACTTGGGTCCGTGCCCGATTTTGGTGGCAGGTGCAGGGAGGATTCCCGGGTTGACAAGTGCCTCCGGGTTCGTTCCATCAGCCTTCCTTTTGCGTTCCATGCGGTCAGGCCCCAAGCTGGGGGGCGCCATGATCCACGACCCCTACACCATTCGTCCTCTTCCACCAGGCTGGCCCTACGGGACCCGCCCACCCCTCCATCCCCTCGGATGCCGGCTGAACCTGGACCTGCCGGGGCTCGGCGGGGGCTGGCGCGTCTGCACGCCCGGAGGTTTTGTCCCTGCGGGTGAACCAGTTTCGCTCCCAGGCGTTTTTGGACGCGGCGGTATCCTTCGCGTGGGTGACATGGTCCTGCGGCCCTATCGCCGGGGTGGCTTCCTCCGCCATTTCAACGAGCGGACCTACCACTCCCATCTCCGGTTCGCAGCGGAACATGCCGTTCATCGCGGGCTGTGGGAATCCGGATTCCCCACGGTGGAGCCGCTCGGTTACGCCTGGAGACCCTGCGGATTCGGCGTCGAAGGCGTCCTGTTCACGCGCATGGCCGAAGGCGAGGCTTGGCCCAGGCTATGGGATCTCAGCTCCGCCCGGGGGCCCGACATCCACCGTGCCATCGCCTCGCTGTGCGAATGGAACCTGTGGTCGCCCGACCTGAATGCTACGAACGTGATCCTTCCACCTCAGGGTGGGGCCCTGTTCCTGGATTGGGACCGGGCTCGTTTCGAGCCAGAGGGCACCGACCTCTGGCCCCGCTATCACAAGCGGCTGGAGCGGAGCCTCCATAAGCTTGGGGCCCCAGCGGATGCGTTTGAGACTATTGGATCTGCGTTGCGTCCCTGATGAGGACAGGTTGCACGGGAAGATTCAGGAAGTCGCTGCGCTTGTTGCTCGTCTTCACCGCCTTGATGCGGTCCACCACATCCATGCCCTGCACGACCTTCCCGAACACGCAGTAGCCCCAAGTCTGGTCGCTGGTCTTTCCCTTGAAATCCAGGGCCGGATTGTCCACCACATTGATGAAGAACTCGGCCGCGGCGCTGTTTGGATCTGGTGTTCGGGCCATCGCCACGGTACCGCGCCGGTTTTTCAGGCCCGCGGCCAGGGCGCGGTCGGCTTCGTTGGGGATGGGGGCATCCGTGCGCTTCTTTCCCAGGTAATCGACATAGCCTCCACCCTGGATCATGAAACCGGGGATGACACGATGGAAGATGGTGCCGGTGTACTGGCCCTTCTTCACATACTTCAGGAAGTTCTCCACGGTCTTCGGTGTGGCATCGGGTTCCAACTCCAGCACAATCACACCCATGGACGTGGCCAGTTTGACCTTCGGCTTGGGTGCGGCCATCAGGCCAACCGAGAAAAGCGACAGAAGGGCGGCGATCAGGGGACGGTGCATCAGGATCTCCGGGGGGATCCCCAATCATATCCGGATCAGTACGCCTTCAGGCTCTTGGCCAGGGCATCACGCTGTCCCTTGTATCCCTGTTCCTCTCGGGACTCCTTGATGAGCATCCGGGCTTGGTCCCACTGCCCCAGCTTCATCAGGGCCTGGGCCCGCATGAGGGACACCCAGCCACGCTGTTCAGGCGCCGCAGCCCTGGAGGGGTACAGTGCCAGCGCACCACGAGGGTTGCCATGCTGAAGGCGGAGATCCCCCACCAGGATCGCGAGGAGTTCTCGTGCCTCGCCCTTCTCCGGAGCCCGCGCCAGCCAGCCCTCGGCCTCCGTCAACCGGTTGGACGCGGTTTCCGGTTCGCTTACGGGGCGCTGGAGGAGAAGCACGACGGCCTTGATGCGTTCCGGTCCCGGGCGCGCCCGACCCAGCGCCTGGCGCAGCGGGCCCCAGTGTTCCAGGGCGCCCTCGGCCCGAGCCCTCATAAGGGCCTCGTCCGGGTTGTCCCCCTTGGCGGGGAGCAACCGAAGCACAGCCTGAGGTTGAGCCTCAGGTTGGACCTGAGCCAACGCGGCCTTCCGAAGTCCGGCCCGTTCCGCCGGCGGAGCCTCGGGCAACAGGCGGGGCAGCACCTCAAGAAGCCCCTGACGTGCAAACAGCTCAGCGATACCCATCCGGGACTTGGCATCCAGCGCTGCGTAAGCCCCTGGCTTCAGCCTTGTGAGCAGTTCACCCGGAAATCCCTTCTCCAGTCGCTGGTCGACCCACGCCGTCCAGGCCTCGATCCAGAGTTTCTTCACCTCGGGCTGGGTGTCCCGCGACGTGGAGCCCATTCGATCCACTAGGTTGAGGGCCTCTTCCCACAGGCCTTTCCCGACGAGCAAACGCAGTTCCACAACCTGGGCCGTGCCATTCGGCAGACCCTTTCCACCCTTCCGGACTTCAGCCAGAAGGGATTCGGCACTGGGCAGATCCTTGGCGTCAGGCAGGCTGCCGTCCGTCAAAAGGCTGGCCAGTGCGAGCCGGGCATCGTCCGCCTTGGTCGAGCCGGGATGATCCTTGATGAGCTTCCGGAATACCTGCGCGGATTCCTTGGCCTCTCCGGAACGTCCGAGCAGCCGGCCCCATGCGAGCTCCACCCTTGGAATCAATTCGCTCCTGGGAAACGTGTTCTCGAAATCCTTCAGACTGCTCTGGGCTTGGCCTCGCTCACCCATGGCACACAGGACCTCGACAATGGCTGCCAGCCCCTTTTCACTGGGCTTCTCCCTTCCTCCTGGCGGGCGGAGGGACTGCACGATGGGCAGGGCCTCCTGGGGGCGGTCTTGTTCCACCAGCGTCCAGATCAGAAGCTCCTGCGGCTTCCGCTTGAGTTCGGCCGGAATGTCAGCGGCCAAGGCCTGGTGGAGCCGTCCTTCGGCCTCCTTGTACCGTCGGTGCGCGATGGCATCTTCTGCCAGGATGGTCTGCGCCTCACCCATGAAGGGCGACCTGGGCCATTGTCTTTCCAGCTTCTTGAAGGCCACGATGGCCGCCGGGAAGTTGCCCAGGCGAGCTTCGAGTGTTCCCTGGGCATAGAGCACCAGCTCCCTTTCCGGGACCTTGCTGGACTTGAAGGAATGCCCCCTGAGCCGGGCGAGCACCGTCTTGATGGAGGCTGGATTCTCCATGGCAAGAGCCCCCTTGGCCAGTTCCGCTGCCTGGGCGTCGGTCATCCGACCGGTTGCAGACTTCGAGGGGGGAGCGAACCTTTCCACCTTCGACGGCGTGGCCCCGTACTGGGCCAGCAGGGGTAGTGCAATCCCGAGGAGGGAATATCCCGTGCAGCGCCCCAGCAGGTTCATGAAAGCCACCTGGACAGGAGATTCTTCTTTCCCTGCTCGTATTCCTCGTCCGACAAGAGTCCCTTGGTCTTCAGGGCACCCAGGCGCTCAAGATCCGCCAGGGCATCGGACCGGCCTGGACCACCCGTCGGGGCCAGCTGATTGGCGAGAATCTCCATCCGGCCAAGGGTCGTCTCGAGGCGTTCCGCCCGCTCGCTCAGGGATTTCACCTTCTCCCTCAATTCATCCCGTTCATGGGTAAGGGCCCGCCGCTCCATGAGACGTCGAAGGGTGTTCCGGAACTGATCGATCTGCATCGGCTTCGTGACGAAATCGAAGGCGCCGAGTTCCATGGCCTCGGTGGCTTCCCGCACACTCCCGAAACCGGTGAGCACCAGCACCGTGCAGCTGGGATTCCGATTCAGGGCGCACTTCAACACATCCATTCCTGACTTCCCGGGCATGACCAAATCGGTGATGACCAGGTCGAATGGGGGTTGTTCGGCCTTGAGTTTCTGCTCTGCCTCTTCCCCCGTCGATGCCGTGACCACCTGAAACCCCTCCCCCGAGAGCAGGGTCGAGAGGGTCTCCCGAGGCATGGGGTCATCATCCACCAGCAATAGGCTGGGAGGTGGGAGATGAGGTGGCACGATGGGGCGGGTCAAGGGGGGTCCTCAGCAAGGCCTAACAATACCCTTTCGGCCTGGGGGCTTGACAACTCCAGGATTGGTCTCATGCGGCTCCTCTCAATCGGTAGACGAATGCCAGCACCTGGGCCACCGCCTGGTACAGATCCCTGGGGATGGGTTCGGCCACATCCACTGTCCGGTATAGGGTCCGCGCCAGATCGGGCCGCTCCAGAATGGGGACACCGGTCTCGCGGGCCCTCTCTCTGATCTTGAGGGCCAGATGATCCAGTCCCTTGGCGACGCAGACCGGAGCCGCGGTCTTCTCGTCGTACCTCAACGCCACTGCAACATGGGTGGGGTTCGTCACCACCACCGTAGCCTTCGGAACCTCGGCCAGCATCCGGCGACGCGCGACGGCCATCATGATCGCCTTCTGCCTCTGCTTGATCTCTGGAGTCCCTTCTGAATCCTTCTGCTCGTCCTTCACCTCCTGTTTGGTCATGCGGATGCTTTTCTCCCAGGAACTCCGCTGCCAGGCGAAATCTGCCAGCGCCAGCACCAGCATGGCCAGCATCAGGTTCCGGTAGAGAGCGAACAGCGCGCTCTGGAAGATGTCCAGGGACTGCCCCAGAGGCAGCTTTAGTGTGGCCAGCAGTTGGGGAACCCTCGGTTCTAGAACCGCATAAGCAATCCAAGCCAGCAGTGCGAACTTGGCCAGGCTCTTGATCAAGTCCACCACCGCCCGCACGGAGAAGATGCGCTTGAAGCCCTGGACAGGATTCAGCCTATCGAATTTGGGCTGGAGGGGCTTGGTGCTGAAACTGAACCCCCGCTGCGCAAAACCNNCCCAATCCCAGGAACATGAAGAAGTTGCCCCAGAGCAGGATGGCGCTGTTGAAGTCCGGGCTGCGCGGAACCGACCCTTCCTCCCGCGCCTTCTGGCGTCGCTTGGGGGTGGCCTTCTCGGTGCGGCTAGGATCCTGAGGCACTTCAGCCTCCTAGCAATTTCAAGGTGAGTCTCGGTGCTGATTCGAAGAGCGGTTCCAGCCAGGGAGCCAGCTCCCTCAGCATCAGACCGAGGATGGTCATGCCCAGGGAGATCTTCAGGGGAAAGCTCAATTGCAGCAGCTGAAGCTGGGGCATGAATTTTCCGGAAATGCCGAGGACCAGATCCAGCAGAAACAGCACCGCCACCACGGGGAAGGCCAGCTGGAAGCCCTTGGCCATCAGCCGACCGATCAGGGCGACGAGCCCCATGGCCTGCAGGGGCATGCCCTGTCCCATGGGCGCCACGCGGTAGCTATCCACCAGTGCGAGGATCAGCTGGTGGTGGAGCCCTGTGACAAACACCAGCAGGGCCGCCATCTGCAGCATCAATGACCCCGAGATCGACGTGTTCTGGGAAGTGGCCGGATCGAGTAGCTGCACAAAGGAGAAGCCCATCTGCATGTCCATCATGCCGCCTGCGAAGGCCACGGCCTCCAGGATCCAGGACACCACGGTCCCGAGCAGGATGCCGATGGCAAGTTCACAGACCATGTACCCGACCAGTTCCGGGAGTCCCGCAGGCACCACCTTCGGAACCGGGATCACAGGCAGGATCACAGTCGAGAGAAGCACTGCCAAGGCTGCCCGGAGCTGCAGAGGCATCTGCTCCGACCCCAGGATCGGAAAGACCGCCAGCAGACCCGTGAGGCGCGTGAGCACAAGGACCCAAAGAACCACTTTCGCCCCCGTGAAGGCCCATACTCCAGAATTCAGCAGGGTCGGTGTCATGGCCGCCTCACGTGAGCTGACGAACCACGGAATTGAAGTCCGTGAACATTTTCGCCGTGAACTGCACCATCACCTGCAGCATCCAAGGAAAGCTGATGGCGACCACCACCATCACCGCGATCACCTTGGGAACGAAGGCGATGGTCTGGTCCTGGAGGCTCGTCACCACCTGGAATACTGAGATCGTAAGGCCCACTACCAGGGATACGGCTAGTGCCGGTCCTGCCACGAGAAGCGCGGTTCGAAGGGCCTCTTTCCCGATTTGGGCGATCAACAGTTCGTTCATGACATCACCGCTGGCATGGGGTCTCCCGCGAACGAACGCGCCGCCCGGCGCGTCCTCCCGACTCGCTGCCCCTCCGGGGCCTCTCGCCGGAGCGGGGCCTCTTTCCCGATTTGGGCGATCAACAGTTC
>PMJK01000047.1 GCA_003158505.1 Holophagaceae bacterium
ACCACCTTCGCCCACCTGGACGCCACCACGAACCTCAGCCGCGACATTGCCAGCCTCGGCATCTACCCTGCCGTGGACCCCCTGGCCTCCACCAGCCGCCTGCTGGACCCCCGCATTCTGGGGGAACTGCACTACAACACGGCCATGCGCGTCAAGGCGATCCTGCAGAAGTACAAGGAACTGCAGGACATCATCGCCATCCTCGGCATGGACGAATTGAGCGACGAAGACAAGCTCATCGTGGCCCGCGCCCGCAAGATCCAGCGCTTCCTCAGCCAGCCCTTCTTCGTGGCCGAGCAGTTCACGGGCATGGCCGGCAAGTATGTGAAGCTGGAGGACAGCATCAAGGGCTTCAGCGAAATCTGCGACGGCAAGTGGGACCATCTGCCGGAGCAGGCGTTCTACCTCGTCGGCACCATCGAGGAAGCCGCCGAGAAGGCCGAAAAGCTCGCAGCAGTGTAATTTTGTTTTTCCCATGCTCGGAATCCGCGATGCGAATTCCGAGTCTTCAAAAGAGATCACCATGGCACAAACCATCAAACTGGAAGTGGTGACCCCTGAGAGGCCGGTCTTCTCGGCCGAGGTGGCCGAGGTGCAGTTCCCCACGGCCTCTCGCGGCTACTACGGCATCCTGCCTGGCCACACGCCCCTGATGACCGAAGTGGGTGATGGCCTTCTCTACTACGTCCAGGATGGGCAGAAACACTGGATCACGGTCTTCGGCGGCTTCGCTGAAGTCGGCCCGGATCGAGTGACCATCCTGGCACGGGAGAGTGAAACCATGGACATGATCGATCTGGAGCGGGCCGAGGCTTCCCGCCAGCGGGCCCTGAAGCTCCTGAAAGAGGCCCAGACCGACCACGATCTGGCCACGGCCCAGGCCAAGCTGGATGCCAGCCTCATCCGCCTCCAGGCCGCAGGACACCCCGCGGGCCACGGATTCTGATCTGGCGGAGCCTGCCTTGAGCGACCTTCCGATCCTGGATCCCCGGCCCCTTGATGACCTCCTCAACCTCGGGGGGTCAGCGGACCTGATCCACGAATTGATCGCCTTGTTTCAGGAAGACGTCCCAATCCGTCTGGCGATCCTGAAGACGGCCATCGAGGCCGCGGATGCGCCCCAGGCCATGATGGAGGCCCATCAATTGAAGGGGTCCCTGAGCAATATGGGGCTGGTGCGCTTCGCGGATCTGGTCTCCCGAATCGAATCCCGCGCCAGGGAAGGTCAGGTAGAAAAAGCACCCGGGATTACAGAGGTCTTTTCGGCCTCCTATGAAGAGGCACTTCACGCCTTGAATACGGCTTACCCCCAGAACTGAGCTCTCACCAGATCAGGCGTTCATCCTGATCGAGCAGACTGACCCGGGGGTCCCGGAGTGCCTGCAGCTGAGGCAGCATGGTCGCCCTATCCCCGGGCGTCAGATGATAAATCCGTACCGGAACATCGGATTTCAGCTTCCTCAACTCGACCCCGAGTTTGTCAGGGGTGAGGTGCTTGGAGGCCTCGGCCAGCCCGGCCTGCTCGTTCGGGAAGCTGGCTTCGGCGATGACGAGCCGCAGGTTGGGCGTGTCGTTGGCCACCTCCCAGATGCGGTCGGTTTCAGCCGTGTCACTGGTGAAGATGAAGGCGTCCTTGCCATCCTCTACCTTGTAACCCACGCAGGGTACGAGGTGATTCACGCGGATGGGGGTGATCCGGAGGCCGCAAACGTCGTAGGTGCGCTCTGCCTCGATGTCCGTGTAGCGAATGGTGGGGTCATTCGGGCTCGGAATCACGCTGAAGTCAGGCCACAACTCATCGTTGAAGAGATGGCGCCGAAGCACATCGAGGGTCTCGGGCAGGGCGTGGATCTCCACTGCCTCATGGGTATGGCCGAAGATGTTCTTGGTGAAGAAAGGCAGCGTGCAGATGTGGTCCAGATGGGAATGGCTGATGAAGACATGGTGGATCTTGATTTGCTCATCCACCGTGAGGGCCGCCGTGAGCGAACCTGCATCGATGGCCACACAGCCGTTCACCAGGAGCCCCGTCAGGCGCTCCCCGTTGGCCTCGCCCCCGCTGCAGCCCAGGATCCGTAGTTCCATCGCTCCTCGATGTAAGTGGACTCATCATACGAAAAAGGGACGCCGGAGGCGCCCCTTTTTCACAGAAGGGACAAACACTAGAACCGGATGCCGCCATAGAGGCCGATCTGGACCTGGGGTGCCAGGGCTTCGGCGAAATCCTTGGGTGTGTTGGTGGCGCTGTTCTTGGAGAGGGGCGCGGCCACTTCCAGGGCGAAGAAGGGGCTGACCACTGGCGTCGGAATGCTGAAGCCGACGTTCACCCGCGCCCAGGCGCGGCCCTGGTTGGTATCGCCATTGCCTAGTGGACCAGAGGTGGTCTGCCAGGTGAGCTTCTCGGTGCGGTACTCGACGCCGGCGCCCACGTTGACCAGGAACTTCCAGTTCACCATGGCGCCAACGGCCCAGTACTGGTTGTCCAGCTCGCCGAGCTTGGCGCCATTGACTGTCAGGTCCCCCGTGGTCTTGTTGTGCCAGGTGGCGTTCAGCTGGAGGGCCGCCACCTTCAGATCCAGGACGTCAAACCCGCCACGGATGCCGAGCCCGGTGGGGCTCACGGCGTCGAAGTTCGTGCCGCCAGCGATCGTCGCAGTCTGGGCCTGGCCGATTTGCTTATCGAGAAGGAGGCCCAATTCTCCAGCCATGACAGGGAGGACGGCCATCATGGGTACGAGCAGAAGCCTCTTGCGCATGGCAACCTCCAATTCCGATAGACCCTGCATGATCCGCCCAGGTTGAAGCCTGGTCAACCACCTTTGGCATTCCATCCTTGTTAATCTCAGGTTCATGCGGGCCCACTTACATTTCCTGCTCATGGATGACTTCGACCCCGACACGGGAGAGCTCGCTTTGCGGGTGGCGTTCCAACCTGGGCGGGATACCGGATTGGAACTGATCCGGCTCCGGTTGCATCTGGGACGAGCCGGGAATCCCTTGGAACCCCTCATCCGCGAACTTCGCACCCATGTGCAGATGCCAATTCCCCCCCTTTGGGAACACGGGCTCAAGACCATCGTCCACGCCATCGAAGAGGAACTCGGTGGCCCTGACGGGCGCAATGCCCTGCGCTACCTGTGGGTTCGCACCCAGCTGCTCCATCCAGCCGAACCAGGCCGGTCCACCCCCAACCACCCCGTTTCCCGGCAGGTGGAGATCCTCCGGGATTGGGCCCACCGGCTGGACCGGGAAGGCCAATCCCTGCGGGCGGCCGAGATTCTGGACCGGCTGCTGCTCCTGGCTCCCAAGGATGTGACCACCCTTGCCTACCTGGCGGGTTTCTTCCGATCCCAAGGCATGGCGGAGGAAATGGCCGCCGTGACCGAACGGTGGAGCAAGGTGGAGCCAGACCGGGTGGAGGCGAAATTGCATCGCGGCGAGGCCCTGCTGCGCCTGGGCCGGGCCCAGGAGGCCCGGGCCATGTTTGAACTCGTGTTGAAGGTCAACCCCGTCCATCTCTTGGCCCACCTCGGCATGGCCCAGGCCCTGGGAATGCTCGGCGGCAATCCCTTCCCCCACCTGGATGCGTCCCAGGAACTGGACCCCGCCGCCACGGCCTCCGTCCTGCGGGAAACCTTCGACTACCGGTTGCTGACGGCCCCACCCGGGGACCGGAACCACAGTCTGGAAGATCTGCCCCCCCTCCTCGGTGTCTCCGGTGCCGAGGTGCAGGATTATCTTCAGTTCCTTGGGCTGCCTCTTTCGGGACCCGAGGGAACGGTGCGGGAGTCCGAGTTGGCTCGATGGGTGGGCGTGATGAACCGGTACGCCTTGCTCCCGGGGGGGCTGAACTGGTCGGCACCCACGCCAAGGCGAATTCCCGAATTGGGATGAGTCGCCGTTCTCAGCGATGATGGAAGTTCCAAGGGGTAATCCATGTCCATCCTCCTCAGCACAGATCTCCCATTTCCGATCTTCCGCCGGGGCAAAGTGCGCGATGTGTACGACCTGGGAACCCAACTCCTCATCGTGGCCACCGACCGCATCAGTGCTTTCGATTGCGTGATGCCCGAGGGCATCCCCGACAAGGGTCGAATCCTGACAGCCGTGGCAGCCTACTGGTTTGCCGCCACCCAGGATCTGGTGCCCAACCATTTCCGCGGGAACCCCGGGTGGCCCGCGGGTCTGGAGCCCTACCACGAGGCCCTGGCGGGCCGCGCGGTGATCGTGGAAAAGACCCGGCCCCTTCCCGTGGAATGCGTGGTGCGCGGCTACCTGGCGGGCAGTGGCTGGAAGGAATACCAGTCGGATGGGTCCGTCTGCGGCGTATCGCTCCCCGCTGGCCTGAGGCTCGCGGATCGTCTGTCAGAGCCCATCTTCACGCCGGCCACCAAGGCCGAAGAGGGCCACGATGAGAATATTTCCTTCGAACGCATGGCCGAGATCGTGGGCGCGGAGCAGGCCCTCCGGTTGCGGGACCTGAGCCTGGCGCTCTACCGCCGTGGCGCCGAACTGGCCGCCAACCGCGGCATCCTGCTGGCGGATACCAAATTCGAGTTCGGGCTCAGCACCTACGGGGAACTGATCCTGATCGACGAGGCCCTCACGCCGGACAGCAGCCGCTATTGGTTGGCGGATTCCTGGGCGCCCGGGAAGAACCCGCCGAGCCTCGACAAGCAGTTCCTGCGCGACTATCTGGAGACACTGGCGGATTGGGACAAGCAGCCCCCGGCGCCCCATCTTCCCCCGGCGATCATCGAAGGCATCCGGGCCCGCTACCTGGATCTGGCAGGCCGTTTTGGCATCAGCGTATAGTCAGCGATTTCAGGTCACCTGGATCGCCCGAGGCACCCATTCGCAGGTTCGCGGGATCAAGCCAGTTCCGCAGACCCAGGTTCAGCGCGTCCAGGGACAGGGCCTTTAAGCGGTCCTCGGCTACGCCGCGTCCCAGGGCTTCGGCCAGGGCCCTATCCATCTGGGCTTCGGGATGCAGGGAATCCAGACTGCGGCGGGCGAACCAGGCGACCCGGACCCGATCCAGATCAGCTTGCGCAAATCCGCGTCGACGGAAGGTTTCCAGCCGCTCGAGAAAAAGGGACCCGACAATGGCGCCAGAAGTGCCCGCTGGGTCATCCAAGGTGGCCACTAGGCAGCCATCCTCGACCGCCACTCGGACAGGGGAGAGGCTCATGTCTCCGGGCACCAGAAGGTTCAACAGTTCAGCGGCCTCCGGTGCGAGACCTCCCGGCCGGGAGGCCACCGCCTGGACTCGGATCCCGGCTCCTGGCGCGGAGATTCTTGGGGCGTCCGCAGGGACTGACGGAGGCGGGGCCGAAGCTGACCGTGAAGGAAGATTGCCGGGAGAGGATGGCTCCTGGGCCGTCCAGGACCCCAGGCTCAGGAGCACCAGACGCTTGGCCTGTTCCAGCCCGAGGTCGCCGTGGAGGATCAGGACCGCTCGATCCGGCCGGAACGCTTTGGCGCGGAAGGCCAGAAGGTCCTGAAGCGTGATGGCTTTCAGGCTGTTCAATGTGAATCTTGAAGCGGGATCCTGGGTCAGGGCCTGCCGCAACCGCTCATGGGGAGACCCCTCCGGACGCTCCAGCTGCCGCTGACAGGCCAGTCGCTGGATCTCCAGGAGAGAAGGGTCGAACAGCGAACGCAGCAAGCGGTCAGCCAACAGCCCCATGGCCCGGTCCTGGTCCCGGCTGCGGGCCACCAGCCGCCAGGTGAATCCCCTGGCGGCTAGGGATTGAGTCAGCTGGATGCCGGAGTCCTCCAGAATCCGATCAAGGTCGTCTGCCTTCAGATCGGCCATCTCCGCACGGTCAATCATCCGGTAGAACAGCAGGGGGAGCCCCTGGCGGCCCGCAGGCGTGTCGTCGGATTCGATCCTCAGGTAGAGGCGCGCCCGCACCAGAGGATGCTCATGATCCTCCAGGTGCACCACCCGCAACCCGTTCGGCAGCGTGAATCCCTGGTCCCTCGGCTGGGCCTGAAGGGAGAGGGCCGAGGCCAGGAAGACCATCTGCATGACCCTCACCGTTTCTCCGGGGCAAGCTGGGCTTCCAGCAGTTTCAGGGTGTGGAGGCGCTCTTCAGGACTCAGCATTCGCAGCTGCCGAATCCCTTCGGACACAAGATGCTCGCGTTGGGCCGGATCAGCGATATGGGCTGCTGCGAGGCCCTTGAGAACCCGAGCCAGTTCCACTTCGACTGGATCCTGACTCGCGCCAGGGGTGGGCTCAAGGAGCACCGAAGTGCGATGGCTCGGCTGCAACCAGACCCGCGCCGCAGCCTGGACAGCCTCCGGCGCAAGGGCGCGCAGACGCTGGATGTCCAGTTCTGCCAGGCGCCAGTCTCCGCCTTGGGCCCAGGCCATCCCGAGAGATCGGGCCAGGGTTGTGGGTTCGTCCTCCAGCCAGAGATGATCGGCTTCAAGCTGGGCGAGGGCCCGCAGCCATTCGTCCTGGGGAATGGGGTCTTGCTGGAGGCGAAGGATTTCACTCTGCAAGGCCCCCTCGACCTCCGCCAGGCTGTGGCCCGTGCTGGGCCACAAGTCGGCCACCAGCAGACCTGGAAACCGGCCGCCAGGGACGTCCAGGCTCAGCTCCGCCCGCCGGACCATGGTCTTCTGGCGCACCAGTCGGGACTGGAAGCGGCTGGTCTGGCCCCCGGCCAGCACCTGGACCGCCATCCGCAATGCCAAGTGGTCCGGATGCGAGCGGGATGGAATCCGCCAACCTGTCAGGAGTCGCGGAGCCGTTCCCAGCGCGGCCTGCACTCTACGATCACCGAGATCGGCGGTGATCACAGGCAGGATCGCTGCTTCCTCATCGGGTGGGACGGGCAGGGACCCTAGGTGACGCTCCACCAGGGGCAGGACCCTTTCCATGCTGAAACTGCCGACGAGGATGATCATCAGGCGATCCGGACTCAGGGAGCGGTGGGCATAGGCTCTGAGATCAGACCAGCGAAGGGCCTCGAGCGACGGCAGGTCATCCAGGAGATCCCGGCCATAGGGATGGCCGGGAAGGGCCGCGCCGCAAAGCAGAGCTAGGCCTAGAGCCCCCTGCGAGCGGAGATCGGAGATAAGTGAGGCACGGGCCTGGGAGAACCTGCTGAGCTGAAGGGTCCGGAGTCGGAGGGCCTCCGTGGAGCACCAGAATTCGAAGGACTCCAGGGGGAGTTCCGTCTGGGCCATCAGGGTATCGGCGGTGGCTTCCGCCAGCTGGCGTCCGCCCCGGGCCGTGTAGAGGTCTGCCAAGGGTGAGGAAGAGAAATGCATCTTCATCCGCGATTGAATGGATTCGAGACTGGCCTCCAGGGAGGGCACTTGCGTGGGTGCGGCGGGATCTCGCCGGAGGCGGAGACGCTCAAGTCGGATGGACTCCAGCAGCCCCTCTTCCTGCTTGAGCAGGACGTCCAGGTCCGACCGATTCTTCGCCGGCGCCAGATCCTCAGGCCAGGTGGTTCCGAACAGGGTCCGGGCCAGCAGATCTGTAGCCCCGGCGGCCGTGGCGGGTTCCTCGGCACGACCCCCCTGGAAGACCAAAGTCCCATTGAAGGCGGACAACCCCCGCCGCTCCACCAGCAGCAAGCGTGCGCCGTTGGCCAGACGCCGCTCCTGCACTTCGGTCAGGCGCGGATCCTGGCCGTACAGCGCGAGGGCAGAGGTGAGAAGGGTAACCAGCAGACGCATGGGTCCCAGAGTACTACCTCGCGGAGCTACTTCACCCTGATGCTGCCGTTGGTGGTCTCGAGGTGGATCGGCTGGGTGCGACCCGGCACCTTCAGGTGGGCGCTGTGCTTGGTCAGCTCGATCATCTGGGCGCCAGCCACCTTGATGTCCATGGAACCGTTGCTGTTCTCCGCCACCAGGTCACCGCTGGCCTTGCCCAGATCCACCTCGATGCTGCCATTGGTGGACTCGAGGTGGATGCCCTCGCCCCATCCGTCGAGGTTGCGGGCGCGAATCGTGCCGTTGGTGGTCTCCAGGCGGATCCCACCCTCGATATCCTCAAGCACAATACGGCCATTGGTAGTGTTGCCCTTGATGCGGGCGGCCAGGCCGCGGGCCTCGATAGAGCCGTTGGTGGTTTCCACCTGTACCTCACCGCGGACATGGTTGACGAGGATGTTGCCGTTGGTGGTCTCGCAGCGGGCGTAGCCATCCAGATTCTCGACGGTGACCGTGCCGTTGGTGGTGCGGAAGTACCCCAGGAGCTTCCGGGGGACCTGCAGGGTCATCTCGCAGCGGGGGCTGATGTAGATGCCAAAGCTCCAGGAGGGCTGCTGGAAGACCGCCTCGATGTCGAGATCCGAGCCCTTCCGCTGGAGCACCAGTTCCACCCGGCGTTTCCCGCTATCGCGTATCTGCGCGGTGAGAGCGAGTTCATCCCTCTCCCAGCCTGTCACATGGATGCCGCCGTTGCGGTTCTTCACCCAGAGTTTCGATCCCTGGGCCAACTTCTCGGTCCGCTGCTCCGTGCGGGAGCCCGAGGGCATGTCCACACCGATCATGGGTCCGGGGGGTGCAGGTGGGGCTGGAGGTGGCGGTGGGGGCGGCGCCTGGGCCAGCACGAGGCTCCCGGACAAGAACAGAGGGATCCAGCGGCTGGAAACGGTCATGGGAACTCCCGGGCGAGGGATGGCCAAGCCGAGCCTGGCAAGAGGTGTTCACGGTCAAAGGCCGGCGGCGTTTAGTCACGATATCCTGGAAGGGGAGTCCCCATGCCTGCCTACATCCTGTCCGCCACCCGCACCGCCGTCGGCACCTTCGGGGGCGCCCTCAAACCCCTGAATGCGGTCCAGCTGGGCGCCTTGGCCATCCTTGAAGCCCTGGCCCGGGCGGGAGTCGAGGCCTCTGCCGTGGGCGACGTCGTCCTGGGCAACGTGCTCCAGGCCGGCAGCGGGCAGAACGTCGCCCGGCTGGCCGCGCTCAAGGCCGGATTGTCCTACGCCACCCCGGCTCACACCCTCAACCAGGTCTGTGGATCGGGCCTCAAGGCCGTCGCCATCGGTGCCCAGTCGATCGCGATGGCCGATGCCGAGATCGTGGTGTCCGGCGGTGTCGAGAGCATGTCCAACGCCCCCTACCTGCTGCCTGCCGCCCGCTGGGGCGCCCGCATGGGCAATACCCAGCTCATCGACAGCATGATCCAGGACGGCCTCTGGTGCGGCCATGGCGATACCCACATGGGCATCACCGCAGAGAACGTCGCGGCCAAGCACGGCCTCACCCGCGAAGCCCAGGACGCCTTCGCCCTCCAGAGCCAGCAGAGGGCCGCCGCCGCCCAAGCCGCGGGGGCCTTCGACCGCGAGATCTTCACCGTGACCCTGGCGGGCAAGAAGGGTGATGTGGCCTTCAACCAGGATGAGTACATCAAGACAGACGCCACGGCCGAGGGCCTGGCCAAGCTCAAGCCGGCCTTCAAGAAGGACGGTACCGTGACCGCCGGCAATGCCAGCGGCATCAACGATGGCGCCGCGGCCCTGGTGCTGGCCTCCGAGGGGGCCACAAAGGCCCACAAGCCCATCGCCCGCATCCTCGGCTTCGCCCAGGCCGGCGTGGACCCTTCCACCATGGGTCTCGGCCCCGTGCCCGCCATCCAGAGGCTGCTGCAGAAGACCGGCGTGAAGCTGGCCGACATCGATCTCTTCGAGCTGAACGAAGCCTTCGCTGCCCAGAGCCTGGGCGTGCTGGCCGAACTGCCGGACCTGGACCCGGCCAAGGTCAACCTGCGTGGCGGCGCCATCGCCCTCGGCCATCCCATCGGCGCCAGCGGCACCCGCATCCTGGTCACCCTCCTGCACCTGCTCCAGGACCAGAACAAGAAGCTCGGTCTCGCGGCACTTTGCGTCGGCGGCGGTCAGGGCGTCGCGATGCTGGTGGAGCGGCTCTGATAGGCTGAATCCGTGATCACCCTCACCCACGTCGGCAAGCAGTACGACCGCATCCATACCGCCCTTGCGGACGTGAGCTTTGCCATCGACTCGGGAGAGTTCGTCTTCCTGACGGGACCCAGCGGGGCGGGGAAATCCACGCTGCTGAAGCTGCTCTTCCGGGAACAGATCCCCAGCAGTGGCGACATCCAGATGGCGGGACATCGGCTTGCCTCCATGCCTGAGGCGGAGATCCCCCTGTTGCGCCGCAAGCTGGGCGTGGTGTTCCAGGACTTCAAGCTCATCCGCAGTCGCACCATCTTCGAGAACGTGGCCTTTGTGCTGAAGGTCCTGGGGGTGAGTGCCGCCGAGCAGAAGCAGCGCACCTTCCGGGCCCTGAAGATGGTGGGTCTTCAGCACAAGCTGAGTAGCTACCCCCTGCAGCTGTCCGGCGGGGAGCAGCAGCGCGTGGCCATCGCCCGGGCCCTCGTGAATGACCCTCTGGTGCTGCTGGCGGATGAGCCCACGGGCAACCTGGACCCCGACCTNNCGCATGAAGAAGCGCGTCATCGGCCTGGACCACGGCCGCATCGCCTTCGACCAGCCCGCCCCCACCAGCCTCGTGACAGTCTGACGCGCCGCAGGCTGTAGGCTGAAGATTGAAGACTGGATCCCCATGGCCCAACCCCTCACCGATGCAAGGTTCGTCACGTCTGCAGCCGATGCCAAGAAGCTTGGCGTCTGCCATGCGGAAGTGGCTTTCGTGGGGCGCAGCAACGTAGGGAAATCCTCGCTGCTGAATGCGCTCGCCAACCAGAAGCAGCTGGCGCGCGTGTCCAAGACGCCGGGCCGCACCCGACTCATCAACGTGTTCCTCACGGGCCCGGACCGGTGGATCGTGGACCTGCCCGGCTACGGCTTTGCCACCGGCCCCGCCGCGGAGCGCGCCACCTGGCAGGCGATGGTGGAGGGCTACCTCACGGGCCGCGCCACCCTGCGCATGGTCTTCGTGCTGGTGGATGCCGAGGTGGGTCCCACCAAGCTGGACCACGCCATGATCGACTGGCTGCGGATGGAAGGCCTGCCCCACCGCATCGTGGCCACCAAGGCCGATCAGGTGAAGCCCAGCAAGGCCCTCAAGCAGCGCAAGGACGTGGCCGCGGACCTGGGCCTCCAGGCCGGCGACATCGCCTGGGTGAGCGCCGGGAAGGGCACAGGCATTCCGGAACTGCGGCGCGAAGTGGCCGATCTGCTGGTGCTCTAGAGCGTCTCCACCTTTCCATTCCGCCATACCATGAACCGCCCTTCGTGGGCCCAGGGCAGGGCGATGCCGTTGGCTTCCACTTCATGGGTGTGGAAGTGTCCCGTGAGGAAGGTGGTGCCCGGGTGGGATTGGGCAGCACCCCGGAAGGCCTCGCGGGGGAAGGTGAGCTTATAGGTGACATTGGTGGTGCGAAGCTTCCGCTCCATCCATGCGGACACCTTCCGGGCCGTGCCACTGGGCATCAGCCGGAAGGCCAGCCAGAGCAGCCCGGACCGCGAGACGAAATTCCACAGGCGGTACTGGCGATCTTCGGTGTTGATCAGGTCACCGTGTTCCCAGGTCAGGGCTTCGCCCTCAAGCCGACCGCCGAGGCCTTCACCCATGAGGTCAAACCGCCCGGCATGGCGGTCCAGGAAGTACTCGCGGTTGCCCATCCAGAGCCCAACCCAGCGTCCGGCTGCGCGCCGCCGGTCCACCCAGTCCAGGAAGACTCGCTGGGATTCAGTCTCCATGCCTGGCAGGCCCACCCACACGTCAAACACATCGCCCAGGAAGAGCCAGTCGGCCCTGGGCAACCTGGCCGTGGCTTCCTCAAGGCCGGTCAGCTCTGAGTTCCAGTGCGGGTCTGCCACGAGGATCAGGTCCTTGGCTGAATCGAACCGCCGGGGTGCCCCACGCAACCAGGAGAGGGCACCCAGCCTCCGGGTGACGAGGAGTTGGGCGCTGCCGGCCAGGAGGCCCAGGCCTCCGCCCAGGGAGTCCGCCACCCAGTCGCCGAGTTCGCAGGACCGGCCGGGGACGAACAACTGATGCCACTCGTCCGTGGCGCCGAAGCAGGACACGGCCACGAAGACCAGCAGATGGCGCCGGTACATCGGGAGGCCGGGCCGATTGAGCCGCAGGGCGAGGTCCAGTACCAGGGCCAGGGCACCAAACACCGAGGCGTGGGCGAATTTGTCCAAGGGCGGCGGCAGCTGGAGGCCCAGGGGGTAGTGCGACTGGGCGCTCAGCCAGACGATGGTCGCGGCCACAGCCAAGGGGAGGATCCAGAGCCAACGCATGCGCATGACCCATCCAAGCACAGGCTGGCGCGGACGTCTGCTCTATTTCAGGGCAGCCACTCCTGCCGTGGCGCACTGGTTATCGTGCTCGCTGGTATCGCCGGAGACCCCGATGGCGCCGATGATTTTGCCATCCACGATGAGGGGCTGGCCGCCCTCGACCGGCATCGCGCCCTGAAGCCGAAGGATCCGGAGTCCGGCCCCGCCTCCCGCCACGGCATCCTGGAAGGCCTTGGTGGGGCGTTTGTAGAGCACGGCGGAGCGGGCCTTGTCGATCGCCACAGTGGCGCTGGCGATCTGGGTGTTGTCCATCTTCTCGTAAAAGACAAGGTTGCCGCTGGTATCGACGATGGCGATGGCCATGGTCCAGTTGTTTTTGGCAGCCTCCGCCCGCGCAGCGGCAGCCGGCTTTTTGGCGTCTTCCAGACTGATTGGCGCTCCATACGGATTGGGCATCTGGGCCAGCAGGCTCCCGCCACAGAGGGCGAGCATGGCCATGAACAAGGGGATGCGCTGGGATCTTGATGACATAGCTGGCCTCCTTATGTGTGGTAGCCCACGGTGGTTCGGCAGTCCCGCCTTGTCAAGAACCATTCACCTAGGGGCCGGCCTGAACAGGGTGCCGGGCTTCAGACGGACAGGCCCGGCCTCCATGCCGTGCTAGGGTGGCTGGGTCAGGTGCCGACATGATCCGAACCCTGGTTGCGGTGGCCTTTTTGCTCGCCGGGTTGCCGGGGCGAGGCCAGGCCTCCTTGGCACTTCTTCCGGCGCCCCGACCTAGCCTTGGGGAGGTGCGCAAGGGCATGGGCATTCCGTCCACAGACGATGTCCGGGGCCAGCAGGACGCCATCGGCTTCGCGTCCAGGGCCGATCAGATGGCCCTGGTCTGGGAATGGTCGGCCCGGCCGCCCCTGCCCGAGGCTCTTGGCCCAAAACCGGCCCCCGGCGTCCTCGGCGCCATCTGCCCCCATGACGACTACCTCTTCGCCGGGCGCGTCTACCGTCAAGTGGTGCCGCTCGTCACCGCCCGGACCATCGTGCTGGTGGGGGTCTTCCACAAGTACCGCCGCTTCGGCGCCAGGAATACCCTGGTCTTCGATCCCTACCGCGCCTGGCGCTCCCCCGATGGCGAGATCCGGGTGTCTGGGCTGCGAAAGGAACTTCTGGCCCAGCTGCCGCCCTCGGATGTCATCCAGGACGCCGCGATGCAGGACAGCGAACATTCCGTGGAGGCCATCGCCTACTGGCTGAAGCACCAGGACCCCAGCGTGGAAATCGTGTCCATCCTCGTGCCGTCGGCCTCGTTTCCTCGCTTTCGGGAACTGGCCTCCCACCTGGGGCATGCCTTGGCGGCCTCCATGCGGAAACGCGGATGGACGCTCGGTCGGGATGTGGCCATCGTGATCTCCTCGGACGGCATCCACTACGGGACCGACTTTGCGTACGCGCCCTATGGGGAAGGCGGGGTGGACGCCTACCTGAAGGCCGTGGCGAGGGACCGCGAGCTGCTGACGGGGCCCCTGGCCGGGCCCGTTTCCCCGGAGAAGGCCGAGGCCTTCTACTCCACAGTGGTGGATCCCCAGAACCCCGACGCCTACCGCATGCCCTGGTGCGGACGCTTCTCCGTCCCTTTTGGACTGCTGCTGCTAGGCGAGACGGCGCGGGAGTTCGGGCTGCCGCCTCCGGAGGGATCCCCCATCGCCTTCGGCACGTCCATCAGCTTTCCCGAACTGCCCGTGAATCCCCTCGGCATGGGCGCGACGGCCCCCGCAAACCTGTACCACTTCGTGAGCTACCCGGGCGTGGTGTTCACCGGTGGAAAGTGAGCTGAAACAGGCCGATTTTCATGCGTGATTGAAGACCACTGCGGTCCAATCGTCAGGATGTCCAGGAACCACTCCTCAGGCCTTGGTGGTCCAGGACAACAGCGGTTGACTGGTGGGAAGGGACTGAATGTGTTGCTTGAGCTCTTCAAGGCTGAAGGGCTTGGCCAGCAAGGTGACGTGTGGATACGCGTTCACCAGGTCCAGAGCCGTCTGGTCTGCTCGACCTGTCGCCAGCAGGACCGGAACGGTCGGACACAGGATTCGAAGTCGCGGCAAGGTTCCGGTTCCCCCGAGTCCCGGCATGTTCAAATCGAGAATGACCAGGTCGGGCTGGACTCCCGCTTCGATTTTCGCTAGGGCTTCCTCTCCGCTGTGCACCGGAATGACAAGGTGCCCCACCGCCTCCAGCAGCGTCTCTGTGGTGGTCCGCACAAGGTCATCATCGTCCACAAGAAGCACGCACAGGCTTCTCGAAGATAGCTCGGATTGTCCCCTCTTACATATGCTCGCTTTTTCGAGGCCGGACATGTAGGCGGGGAATCGAATCCTTACGATGGTTCTGAGGCCGGGTTCGCTTTCCAGATCCATCTGGCCGTGGTGGGCCTTAACGGTGCTGTAGACCAAGGAAAGGCCCAGTCCCGTCCCCTTCCCCGGTTCTTTGGTGGTAAAGAAAGGAACGACGGCTTTTTCAAGAATATCCTCGGTCATGCCGCAGCCCGAATCCTCGACTTCAACTTCGACCCAGTCCACGCCTAGATTGCGGGTTCGGACGATGAGGGTTCCCGAGTCGGTCATGGCGTCCACGGAATTGACGCAAAGATTCATGAATGCATTGCCCAAGGCACTGGCATCACCGCGCATGGGACGGAGGTCATCTTCGAGATTCATCACCAGGCGAACCTTAGACAAGGCGGATTGCTCCAGGAGCTGAACATTCTCATGAATGATCTCATTCAGGTTCAGTTCGCATTCCTCGGCTGGACTTCTCCGAGCGAGGTTCAGCAGACTCCTCACCATCTTTGCCCCACGCTCAGCGGCCTTGATGATGGTGCCCAAGGTTCGGTGAGAGGGGCTATTTGCCGGAAGGGACTGAATGTTGGCGGAAGCCAACCCGAGGATGGCCCCAAGAACATTGTTCATGTCATGCGCGACACCCCCGGCCAAGCTGCCGAGGTTTTCCAGATGCTGGACTTGTTGGAGCTTCGCCTGGAGTCTTGCATTCTCTTCTTCCGACGCTTTGCGCTCGGTAATGTCGGTGATCACCCCAACGAGCGCATTCAGGCTTCCGTCTGCATTGTTCAGCCGCTTTCCTGAAAAGTGCCCCCAGAAGTCGGTGCCGTCCAGCCGGATGTAGCGCCGTTCTGAAGAGACTGTATCCAAGCCGCCATACAGGACCTGCTGGAGCCGCTCTCCCCCAGCCTGTTTTTCGGATTCGTGGATATGGCCGGTGTAATGCGTCCCAACCACCTCCTGAAGCGTCGTCCCGAACATTTCGGCCATCCGGTTGTTGGCATAGCGGATGGTGCCTTTGGGAGAGACCAGGATGATGCCCGCTTCCGAGGCATCGAAGATGGTTCTCAACTGCTCTTCGCTCTCCCGCAGCGCAGTCTCGGCTAGCCCCCGCTCTTGGAGTCGATTCAGATTCGATCTGCCCGCCAGCAGGATCGCCATCAGGCCCAATACCCAGATGACCCAGATCCCAATGGTCGTCGTCACATTGTGAATGCCGCTGGTCAGGAATGAATCCTGGTTAAGTGGAATCGTGAAGCTGATCCCACCCCGGATGTCCCCGACTTTGAACCCTTGGGCCGCATGACAACGCAGGCAACCCTCCAAAGTGACCAGCGCACCCATGAAGCGGAGCCGAGAGTGCCCCGACAGGGTCGATACCTCCCAGTACTCCCGGGGACCGGTTTCGAGTTTGTGTAGGGCTTTCTGCTCCCAGGCGTCTCCCATATTTTCTGAAAACAGTGGTCTTAGGCTGGCCATGTGTCCCTGCAACTCAGGGACAGGAATACCCAACTCGTGCATGAATTGGGTCATGTGGGCCGGATTGCCCATGGCGAAGGGCATGTCACCAGCTGCGTTGTTTCCGCGGTCTGGCGGGTCGAGTCTGTGGGGATTGGGACGATTTGGTTCATCCGGCAGGGCATACCCACTGCCAGATTGATTGATCAGCATGCGGACCATCACGTCCTTCTGGAAGTTCTCCCGGGCCCGGCTCAAGGCGTTGTCACGGCTCTCCCGATAGGAGTAGTAGGCTCCGAGACCCACGAAGGCAAACATGCCCAGGGTCCAAAGAACCGCTCGTGACATCACCTGCCTTCGCAGGTGGCGATCGGTCATTAGTTCCTTGGACCAGTGAGCCATGGCGTCATGCCCTAAGCGCGGTAGGTTGCTGATGCAGTTAAAAAAGGAAGAGTCGCATTCAGGTCATCTTGCCGACGCGGGTACCCCACCGACTACCTAGAGGTCATCCCTGAACTCATCGGAGTGATGAAGGTTTCGCGTAAAAAATGTCATTTCACTTGATTATATATATTTGGGAACACTTGGCTCTGTTCCTTCTCCAACCTTGGGTCCGACCTCAGGCTTAAATCAGTAAACCTAATTTATAGAGTAGATTGTGTTAGGCAGCGGCAGCCCCCATGAGCCCAGGCCCAGTCGGCGAGGCTCCCTCAACGGATAGGTCGGACCTCCCTCGTATCAATGGCCAACCAGTCGTCCAAGCATTTCCCAGCAGGCCAGTTGGGTTTTCTGGAACCCCTCCTCCTGGGGAACGATGTGCCAAAGCTGAAAGCGAGGGATGCGCCCCCGTTCATCGCTGGGAATGGGCAGAACGTCAAGGCCCGCCCGCTGGGCCAAGGCCATGGCCCTGGGCAGGTGCCAAGCGGAACTGAGCAGTCCAACCCGATGCCAACCCTCTTGGACCATTAGGCGCCCATAGGCCTGGATCTCATCCCGAGTGATGAAGCATGGCTCTTTGATATCACGGATGGCGCTGCTTGGAATGCCCAGGCTCTTCCAGATTTCGCGGGTTTCAGCACCAATATTCCGGCGGCCGCTCCGGGCATCATCCGACGTACCACTCGCCACCAGGCACCTCACCTTTCCTGCGCGCCACAGGCACGCGGCCTCGATGATGCGATCCCCGCTCACACCGAGAAAGGGACGCCCCCGTTCATCCACCTGGCTTCCCCCGCCCAGGACGAACAGGGCGTCCAAGGGGGCGGCGTTTTCGGGGAAGGGAGGAATGGTGGACTCCAGGCGGTTCATCAGCAAGGCGCCCACCTGCGGGTTGCCCGCCAGGCTGAACCCCAGGAAAAGGAAGGCGAGGAAAGCGCCCAGGTCTC
This sequence comes from Holophagaceae bacterium, assembly GCA_003158505.1. Taxonomy (GTDB): domain Bacteria; phylum Acidobacteriota; class Holophagae; order Holophagales; family Holophagaceae; genus Geothrix. The sequence goes on from PMJK01000047.1 coordinate 17,389, forward strand.
GCATTCGTCGCTTGAAGGCCCAGAACATTGCCAGTAGAAGCCCAAGCCAGAGCAGGCCGGTGGGCATGCAAAGCATTCCGATAAGTTTGGTGAAGGCGAGCATGGCTCCATTCTGACCTATGGACGGTCAGGCCCGCCCATTCCCCTGCCAAGTCCGGCAGTCATTTCCAGCCCAGCCCCATCGCCCCCAGCGTCACCAGCACCACGCCGATCCATTGACGCACGCCGGGGCGTTCGCCGAGGGCCAGTGAGAAGATCACGGTGAACGCCACGGAAGTATTGCGAATCGTGGTGACCGCCGCGGCCCCTGTCATGGAGAGGGCCACCAGAAACAGGCTGAACCCCAGGGCGCACAGGAAGCCCGCCACAAGCACCAACCCCGGTTCTTCGGGGAGGACGCGGAACGCCGCGAGCCCCCTTCGCCGAATCCGCACGAGGGTCTGGATGGGCAGACCGACGGCCATCGAAAGGCTGTAGAGCGCCAGCGGATGGGCCCCGTGGGCCAGGGAAAGTTTGTAGAACAGGATATAGCCCGCGATGAAGATCCCGGTGAGCAAGGCCCAGGGCAAAGCCCCACGGCTCCTTTTCCCCCCGGAAGATGACCCCAAGAGTGCCAGTCCGGTGCAGACTCCGATCACGCATACCAGGGAATTCCAATGGAAGGACTCGGCCATGAACAGCATGGAAACTGGCCACAGGATGGCGATGGAGCTACCTCGCATCCAGCTATAACTCCAACCTAGAGGCGCCCTCTCCAGGGTACGCACCAGCCCGACGAAGTAGCTGCCCTCGCACACACCCGCGGCCAACCCCCAAAGTACAGCCTGGGCGCCGGGGAAGGCCTTGCCTGGAATGAATGGGATGGCCGCCGCCGTGAGCAGCATGGACACCGCGAAAACCCCGGCAGAGGCGGAATCCAGGTCCTTGTTCTTCTTCAGCATCACGTTCCACAAGGCGTGGATGATCGCGGACGCGAATGCAAGAAGTAGCGCCGTCTGCGGCACGAGAACTCCACGGTGCCCGCAGAACGAGCAGGCTCTTTATAGCAGTGCGGCCACCTTGCGGTGGCCGCTTTGGTAGTCCCAAGGGGAATCGAACCCCTGTTCCCGCCGTGAGAGGGCGGTGTACTGACCGCTATACGATGGGACCATCGATCAAGTTGTGAATGGTTGGGGAGGAAGGATTTGAACCCTCACCTGACGGTACCAGAAACCGTTGTCCTACCATTAGACCACTCCCCAATGAGTGGAAGATCCACTGTACCAGGTGCGGGACAAAAGACAAGGGGCGGTTCTGCCGATGAGGAGGTAGCCTTCCTGGCAGAGGTATTCAGATGGCGGACCCGATCAAGTTGGCGTACTTCATGGCGGTCAAGGAGGGGGCGAGCTACCTCGGGGGGCTCCTGGTCACGGATACCTCGGGCATCCCGCTGGATTTCCGCTACACAGAACCTATCACGCCGACGCGTCTGCAGGGCATCCTCTACGGCAAATCCCTGGAGCCGCACCTCAAGGAAGAGGTCATCCAGAAGACCCTGCTCAAGGAGCTGAAAACTCCGCCGGACCTGTTCATCCTCAGCGCGACGGAGTTGGCCGGGGGCTGGTCCGGAGATGCGAAGTATCCGGTGCTCGCGGTGCAGAAGAGCCAGGAATCTCCCCTCGCGAAGGTGGGCGATGCCTTTCGGGCCGGGCCGCGGGAACTGCTCATCCAGCTGTCTGAGGGCGCGGCTCCGATGCGGGTGGTGTTCGCCGCCTCGGTGGATGCCATGGCTCAGGAACAGGCCGTGGTGAAGCTCCTGGAAGCCGGCTACCACATGGATCTCGCCGAACCCCTGGAGCGTGTCACGGCGGCCCTGCAGAGTCTCGTGGTGAAGGATTCCTGATGTTCGGCCGGATGAAAGACGCGATGACGGATGCGGCGGAAACGCTGCGGCGTGCCTTTGCCGGGCTGAAAGTCATGGAAGTCGCCCCAGAGCCCTTCCTCCCGCAGTGTCACGGAACCGTGGCTCTCGCTGTCGAGCCTCGGGCGGGTCTGGAAGCTCCAGTCACGGTCTGCAGGGAGATGCGTCTGCTGCGGGAGGCCGTCGAAGGCCGGGCCCTCCAGCCCTTCCAAGCCGAACTGAAGGCAGAGGCCGGTTGGGCCCGGTGGGGAGCCGAAGCCGAGGTCATCCGCATGACGGCGCTTGAGGGTGGCCAGGCCGCCCGGGTCGCCGTGCCCCCACTGCCCCGCAAGGCCACGGTCCTTGGCCGGGTGGACCCACCCTCACGGCCCACCTCGCACAGACTGTCCGAGTCGTTGCCGCAGCCCAGCACCCGGCGCCTGGATCCCAGGCTTGACCAGGTCACAGCGGAAGCCGGTCTGGAATCCATGTTGTCCCTGGCGGTCCCCATCCGGAGTGAGAATATCCAACACCTGCCGAAGGGTATGTGGATGCGCTACACCCTGCAACTGGTGCGTGGAACGGGTGAAAACGTGCGGAACCTGGAGGTGCTCGGCCTGTTCCGCATTCCCCGCAAGGGCGTGGCCGACCTGCGCCATGATCCCAGGCTGGGCCGCATCCTGGTCCGACTGGAATCCTCGGCGATTCGATCGCCCCGTGTGCCATTCATCCTGGCCCGACGCAAGGACGATGGGTCCCTGCTGAGCTGCTTCGTGGAGGATCCATGACGCGCAAACCATCATCCAAACGGGAGTTCATCAGTACGGAGACAACGTCACTGTCTCCTGAAATGACAACGGAGGTCCGCACGAAGTCAGAGGGCGATGCCGAGCAGGCCTCGGCCGAGTGGGCCCTGGTGGCCTACGCGGGAGCGGCGCTGGGACGCGTGTTCCCCATTCGCGCCGGGTTGGTGATTCTGGGCCGTGCGCCAGATGCAGGGATCGCTCTGCTGGATGGCGAGGTGAGCCGGTACCACGCGCGGTTCCGGGTGGAAGAGGGTCATGTCCAGGTGGAGGATCTGGGATCCACCAATGGCACGCGGGTGAACGGGGAACTGATTCGTGGACCGGTAGATCTGCGCGCCGGAGATCGCCTCTCCATGGGTGGCCATGTTCTCAAGCTGGTGTTCCTGGATCCGCTGGAGCGGACCTTTCACGAGACCCTCCTCGACCTCAGCACCAAGGATCCTCTGACAGGCCTGGCCAACAGGGGAAGTGTCCTGGCGGAGTTCCAGAACCGGTTCGGACTGAGCCTGCGCTACGACCGGCCTCTTTCGGTGGTGGTCTGCGACCTGGATCATTTCAAGCGGGTGAACGACACCTATGGGCATGGGGCGGGGGATTTCGTGCTTCATGTGTTCGGAGAGCGACTGATGGGAGCCCTGCGGGAGGCGGATCTGGCCGGCCGCATCGGCGGTGAGGAATTCCTCATGGTTCTCCCCGAAACGGATCTTTCGGGGGCCCGTCCATTCGCGGAAAGGCTTCGGAAAGCCATCAATTCGATGCCGGTCTCGTTGCCCTCGGGTGCCCTCAGCATCACCTGCAGTCTGGGCATCGCGGAGCGGACCGCCGCGGACCTCGAGGCCGGTCAGCTGCTGGCCCGGGCGGATGCGGCCATGTACCAGGCGAAATCGGGCGGGCGGGACCGGGTCTGCCAGGGCTGATCTCCGCTAGACTTTCCCGGATGCCCCTCGATCCAACACCTCCCCATCCTTCTCCTCGGGATCTGGCCGCCGCGCCTGAGGAGGCGGAGCTCCTGGGGGAGATCGACACCCGGGAATGGGCGCTGATCCGCTATGTGGGCCAACCCATGGGAGAGTTCATCTCGCTGCCCCCGGGAGGCCTAGAGCTGGGTCGGGCGCCGGAGAATGGGCTCTGCCTTTCCGAACCTGAGGTGAGCCGCCGCCACGCTCGGTTGCAGATTTCGGCGGACCTGGAATCTGTCGAATTGCGGGATCTGGGATCCACCAACGGGGTATTCGTGAATGGAAAGCGGGTGCACGCGGATCCGGGTCCGGTGCTGCTCAAGGCGGAGGATGTGATCCGGGTGGGCAGACATGCCTTCAAGCTCAAGCGCATGGATGCCCTCGAACGCCGGTACCACCGGGACATGGTGGCGAGCACCATCCTGGATCCGCTCACGGGGGTGGGCAATCGGACCACCATCCTGTATCAGCTGGCATCCCAGGTGGAACTGGCCCGCAGGCATCACCACCCCTTGGCCGTGATCCTTGCCGATCTGGACTGGTTCAAGAAGGTCAACGACACCCACGGCCACCGGGTCGGAGACCAGGTCCTGCAAGCCTTTGGGGCCCTGCTTCAGCACCGCCTCCGGGGCTCCGATCCTATGGGGCGTCTGGGTGGGGACGAGTTCCTCATCGTTCTTCCGGAAACGTCCGTGGCGCTGGCCATCTCGGCCGCCGAAGGACTGCGTCGGGCCCTTGCGGAGCATCCACTGAGCCTGGAAAACGGGCCGAGCCTGCATCTCACCTGCAGCCTCGGGGTGGCGGAGATGAAGGCTGGTGATGCCGATAGCGGTGCTTTGCTGGCCCGCGCTGACGCGGCTCTCTACGGAGCCAAGGCCGGGGGGCGCGATCGGGCGTTTCCGGCCCCATGAATGGGTTGCGGCTGCCGGCGCAGATTGGAAGCATACGCCTGCTGGATCCGCTCGGCGAAGGTGGCATGGCACTCGTCTTCCGGGGCGAGGACCGCTTCCGGACCGGATCGTTCTGCGCCGTAAAACTGCTGCGCCCGGAAGTTCACCGCGACACGGATCTGGTCCGTCGGTTCCTCCGTGAAGGCGACGTGCTCACGCGCCTGTCCCATCCGGGGCTGGTCGAGATTTATTCTTTTGGGACATGCGGTGCCTGGCCCTACCTGGTGATGGAACTCCTGCCCGGCGGAAGCATGAAGGGCTGCCAAGGCGAGGCCCCCGCGTCTCTGGCACGCCGACTGATCCCGGTCTGCGGGGCGCTGAGTGTGGCGCATGAGGCCGGGGTGGTGCACCGGGACCTCAAGCCATCGAACCTCCTGTTCGCCACGGACGGCCGCCTCAAGGTCACGGATTTCGGGGTGTGCTACTGGGAGGGAGAAGAGGGCCGGACCCGTGCCACTCGGAGTCAGATGGTCGTCGGAACTCTCGGCTACATGGCACCGGAGCAGCATGGCGATCCACGGAGGGTGGACGGCCGATGTGACGTCTATGCCTTGGGCGCGATCCTGTTCGAATACACCACCGGGCAGGCCTACGCCCAGGTCCAGATGCCTCCCGCGGCTGTCCGCCCGGGATTCCCGCCTCGCATGGCGGGGCTCATCATGCGCACGCTCCAGCCTGACCCTGCGAAGCGCCTGCCGGATATGGAATCTTTCGGACAGGAACTGTCCAATTGGCTCGAGAGTGCCGAGGCGGTGGGTTGGGGGGAAGAACCCCTTCCGGGATTCTCCGCGCAGGAGCGTGAGATGGCCACCGTCGCAGGTTTCCGTCGTGACGAAGGCCCCGAGGTCAGGCTGGCGCCCTATCTGGATGCCCTGGCCACAGGTCCCGTGGGCGTCCGACGGTCTGCGGGGGAAGGATTGATGGCGGCGGCCAGGCCCGGAGACAGCAGCTGGCTCGAGGAGGCCCTTGGTCGCGCATCCGAGGGCGCCCGGTTTGCGCTGGCGCGAGCCCTCGGGAAGGTGGGGGAGGCCGGCTCTCTCGGGCTCCTGCTGGCACTGCTGGAGGACCCCTTCGCCCAACGTGAGGCTGCGGAGGCCCTGGCCGAGGTGGCCCTGCGCACTGGCCAGGTCGAGGCGGCGCGAAGGGATCTTGGCGAACCTGGGCTGGGCGCGTCCTGGCGCTGGTCCGCCCGCGCAGCCCTGGGCGATGAGGCCTGGGCCCGGGCCCTGGCGGCCGAGTGGCCGCGCCTGACGGCACCGTTCAGACTCCAGGCCCTGGAGGCCAGCCGACGCCTTCCTGAACACCTAAGGGGTGTCGTGAAATCGGCCACGTCCGACGCAAGCGGACAGGCACGGACCGTCTGGGAGTCGCTCTGATCCGCCGGGCGAGGGTTTAGAGTGCCTAACAGAACCCCGACGCGGCCCCGCGGGGGTTTTGTTAGGCACTCTTAGCCCTTCTTCGATCGCTCGGCGACCTTGTCCAGCGCCTCCCAGATCTGGCGGCAGTCATCGCAGGAGGACCGGGGATCGCCGCAGGGGAAGCCTTCCACGCCGATGCCCTGGCACTTGGGGTTCCGGAAGAAGAAGAGGAGTTCGTTCAGGGAGGCATGGACGCGCTGGCGCAGGGCCTCATCCGGCAGGGCCCGCAGGTTCTGGAGGAACTCCCATTCCGCTGCGCTGAGTTCAGGATGATCGATGGACTGGGACATGGGCACTCCAGGCAGTTCCAGTATACGGACATCAGCGACCACAAATCGCACTGCTGGAAAGCTCACCATTCTCGCAGCGCTGGATGACCAGGGCACCAGTGGCCACGCTACTTCTGGCCCTTTCCCTGGTGGGCCAGGATCTGCTCCATCTCATCCATGATGATGTTCATCTCCGCTATGGCCTTATCGAAGGGAGCCGAGGTGGTCATGTCCACGCCAGCATCCTTAAGGAGGTCGATGGCGGGCTTGGAGCTGCCCGAGGAGAGCATGCCGAGGTAGGCATCGCGGACCTTGGTGCCGCCTGCCTTCTGTTCCTCGCGGATCGCCTTGGCGATGCTCGTGGAGGCCACCATGCTGGTGGAGTACTGGAAGACGTAGAAGTCGTAGTAGAAGTGAGGGATGTAGGCCCATTCCACCGCCATCAGATCATCGACCTGGCAGATGCCCTGGTCGTGGCCATAGTAGTCGCGAAGCAGCTTGAGGTAGAGCTCGGAGAGCGTCTCGCCCGTGATGGGCTCGCCGCGCTCCGCCCGTTGGTGGACCTGCAACTCGAAATCGGCGAAGAGCGCCTGCCGGAAGAGGGTCTGGCGCAAGCCGTCGAGGGCGTTCCCCAGCAGCGCGAGCCGGGTGGAGTCATCCTTGGCCTTCCCGAGCATGTGGTGGAGCAGCAGGTTCTCGTTGAGGGTCGAGGCCACCTCGGCCACGAAGATGGGGTATTCCGAGGTCTGGAAGGGCTGGTGCTGGTAGGAGAGGTAGGTGTGCATTGAGTGGCCGCTCTCATGGGCCAGGGTCGAGACATCGTCGTATTGCCCGTTGAAGTTGAGCAGCTGGAAGGGGTGGATGCCGTAGACGCCGGTCGAGTAGGCGCCGGAACGCTTGCCGGTGCTGGGCAGGTAGTCGGTCCAGCGGCTTTCAAACCCCTTCTTGAGGACCGCCACGTAGGGCGCGCCCAGGGGAGCTAGCGCCTCCAGGGTGATGGCGCGGGCCTCGTCCGGTTCGAAGCGCAGATCCACCCTCCCGACCATGGGCACGTAGAGATCCTGGTAGCGGAGCTTCTCGAGGCCCAGCATGCGCTGCCGCAGTCTGAGGAAGCGGTGCAGGCTGGGTAGGCTGCGCCGAACGTCGGCCACCAGCTGCGTGTAGACGGTGGTGGGGATGTCATTCTGGAACAGGGCCGCCGCGAGGGCACTGTCGAAGCGGTGGACCTTGGCATCGAAGAGGTGGCCCTTCACCTGGGCGTCGAGCGTGGTCCCGAAGGTGCGTTCGAAGCCCTTCAGGGTGACGAAGAAGCTCTGGAAGGCCAGGTCGCGGTCGGCCTTGACCTTCGAGGCGCGGTAGAGCGTGAAGGCGGCGGTGTCGAGCCGAACTTCGCCCGTGGAGAACTTCACGGTCGGGTAGGGCAGGTCGGCGTCCTTGAGGGTGCCGTAGCTGGTCTGACCCGTGTCAGTGAGATCGCTGGCCAGCGCCGCCACCTGTTCCTCGGAGGCTGAGAGCGTGTGCGGCTTCCAGCGCAGCACATCATCCAGGAAGACGCGGTAGGGGGCCAGCTTCGGCTCCTGGGCCAGGAAGCCACGCACTTTGGCCGGGTCGAGGGAAAGAATCTCCGGCCGGATCCAGGCGGTGGCGGAAGCGAGGTCCACACTGAGCTTCTGGGCCCCCTGCTTGAGCTCGCGGGGCCTGGTCAGGCGGGTGTCCTCGTCCGAACGGGAGCTGGCATAGACCGAGAGCTTGGCCAGGTCGATCTGGATGGCAGTCACGGCTTCGAGCCCGGCCAGCAGCGCCGAGGCCGAGTCGCCCAAGTGGCCCCGGTGCGCAGCCAGACCCGGAAGGCGGGCGGCTGCCGCGGCGCGCGTCTGTTCCCAGGCCTGCTCGGTGGCGAAGATGTCCTCCAGCTGCCACTTGTACTTTTCCGGTATCACTGAGCGTTCCCCGGTCAGGGCAGGGCTTGCGATTCCTGCGCAGAGAGCGAGGGTGAGGAATTGGTGGACGGGCTTTCGCATGGGGTTGGTCCTTTCGGGAGGGCGCTGACCTTCGGTTCGGGATTCAATTACATCATTTTCAACTGAGCCAAGCTCCCACCTGCCCGGTTGCCTTGATTTTGACCATGTCCGGGTCTTTTGATTTAGGATTGACGAGTCCTAAATATAAACTACGATATCCAGGTGCCAGGCCACTGCTCGGCACCTCGAATGGATGCCCCGTGAGTGGAAAGCGCCGATTCCTCTTCTTAAGCCTGGCAGCCTGTGTCTTCCTGGGGGTGTTCCTGGGATCCGGCGCCTACACCTTCGTGTCGGCCCACGGTACCTCGTACCTGTCCAACGATCCCGCGGTCTGCGTGAACTGCCACATCATGCGGGAGGACTACGACGGGTGGCGGCATGGATCCCATCATGCGGTGGCCACTTGCAACGACTGCCACCTGCCCCACGACAACGTGGTGCATAAGCTCTTCGTGAAGGCCAGCAACGGCTACCATCACTCGAAGGCCTTCACCCTCCTGGATTTCGCGGAGCCCATCCGTATCAAACCTGGCAATGCCCAGGTGCTGGAGGACAACTGTCTGCGGTGCCACGCCGAACTGGTCGACGAGATCACCGCCCACGGCACCCTGGGAGTTCCCACGGACCCCACGCAGAAGGCCGACCTCTACGGCTGCGTCCGCTGCCACCAGGGCGTGGGCCACGGCCCCACCCGATGATCCGCTCTGATTTCCTGAACTTCAACCTGACGATGCGTGCCGCCCACACGGGAGGATCCCTCCGATGACCGACAAGCCCACTCCCCTATTCTCCCGTCCCACGGTCCAGATGGGGCTCCTGGCCGCTGGCGCCGCGCTGGCCACTGTGCTGGTTATGGCCCTGTATTCCAGCATTTCCGGCCACAAGGCCGAAGCCCGGCAGACCAGTTTCAGGGTCGTGGATCTGGACGAAAAAACGGTCGATCCCGCCCAGTGGGGGAAGAACTTCCCCCGCCAGTACGACGGATACCTGAAGACCACCGAGAAATACGGCACCAAGTACGGAGGCGCCGGGAGCGAGGCCTTTCCCATCAGCAAGCTGAAGGAGGATCCGCGCCTGCCCATCATCTTCGATGGCTACGCCTTCGCCATCGACTACAACCGGCGTCGGGGCCATGCCTACATGCTGGACGACCAGAGCAAGACCCGGCGCGTGACGGAGAAGCCCCAGCCGGGCTCCTGCCTCCAATGCCACACCTCCAACACGGTGCTCTACCGGGAGGCGGGACTGAAGGCGGGCGCCCCAGGCAGCCTAGACGACCCCTACCTCAGCCCCCAAGGCCAGGCTCAGGTCATGAAGGGCTTCGAGGCCCTGTGCAAGCTGCCCTATGCGGAGGCGGCCAAGTTGGCGAAGCATCCCATGGGCTGCATCGACTGCCACGACCCCAAGAGCATGCAGCTTCGCGTCACCAAGCCCGGCTTCATCCGGGGCATCGCCGTCCTGGCCGAGAGCGCCGAACCGGTGCCGCACCTGCCTTCCATCGAGACCTGGCGCAAGGGTGACCGGAAGGCACCCTATGATCCGAATACCCAGGCCTCGCGCCAGGAAATGCGGTCCATGGTCTGCGGCCAGTGCCATGTGGAGTACTATTGCGGTCCCAAAACCACCCTGTTCTATCCCTGGAACAACGGGCTGAAGGTCGAGCAGGAGGAGGCCTATTACGACAGCTACAAGTTCCCGGACGGCCATCGATTCTACGACTGGAAGCACACCCGGACGGGCGCCGAGGTGCTCAAGGCCCAGCACCCCGAGTTCGAGATGTGGAGCCAGGGCATCCACGCCCGGTCCGGCGTCTCCTGCGCCGATTGCCACATGCCCTACAAGCGCGAGGGCGCCATCAAGATCAGCGACCACCAGGTACGCAGCCCCCTGCTCGACATCAGCCGCTCCTGCCAGACCTGCCACCGCTTCCCCGAGGCGGAACTCAAGGCGCGGGTCGAGGCCATCCAGGACCGCACCAAGGCCTTGCTGGACCGGGCTGAGGAGGCCATCGTCAACCTCATCACGGACATCGAGGCCGCCAAGAAGGCCGGCCTGGACGAGGCCAGGCTCCAGCCCATCCTCGAACTCCAGCGCAAGGCCCAGTGGCGCGCGGACTGGGTCAATGCCGAGAATTCCATGGGCTTCCACGCCCCCCAGGAAGCCGCCCGCATCCTCGGCGAGGCCATCGACTTCGGTCGCCAGGGCCAGATCGCGCTGAGGGATCTGGGCGCGGCCAAGGTGGCAAAGAAGTAGTTGTAGGCTCTGGCAACACAGCCCCGGGGGGGAAGGCTGGACTACCCCCTGGGGTTCGCCCGATGCGGCTCCCAGGGGAGCCCCGGATCCGCGGGGGCTCCTGGCAGTGGCGGGATTCTTGTATTCAGGTCCCGGCCCCCTCCGGATCCTGTTGGACAAGGATGGGGTTGGCCCCTGTTTGAATGCGAAGGATCGCGTCCAGGTCCGTCGCTGCGCCTGGGTGGGTTTCCGGCTGGACCAGGGGAAGAGCGACCCTGAACATGGATCCCACATCGACGGTACTCTCCACCTCGATGCGGCCACCGTGAGCCTCCACGATCGAGCGGCAGATGTAGAGGCCCAATCCCCAGCCCTTCTTGGCATCCACTTCCTGGCCTTGCTGGAACGGGTTGAATAGCCGGGCGCATTGATGTTTGGGGATGCCCCGCCCCGTGTCCCAGACCTCCAGGATCCACTCCCTCTCCCCGAGGGAACTCCGCACACCCACCTCTCCTGTGGATCGGGTGAATTTGAGGGCGTTTTCCACGAGGTTGAACAGCACCTGCTGCATGGCGACAGGATCGAGGAGGATGTCCGCCTCCAAAGAAGCGGGGTCAAGACTCAAGTGGGTTCGAAGCCCCCGGGCCTCCGCCTTCAACGTCAGTGTGCCCTCCAGACTCTTGAGGATCTCCCTGGGGTGGCCGGCCTGCAGCGAAAGCTTGTCCGCCAGGGAATCTCCCCGGTTCCGGTCCAAGACGGCCTTGATAATGGCCTCCAGCCGCTTCGCCTCATGGGCCAGGACGCTGTACAACTTCTGGACCTTGGGTTGGAGCCCCTCGGGATAACCCTGAAGCCTTTCGACACTGAGGAGGATGCTCGTCAGGGGGGACCGCAGGTCATGGCTCACCGTGTTGATCATCCCCATCCGCGACTCGAGCGTGTTCCGGAGTTCACGGTGGATCCATTCCATGGACTGGTTCCGAAGGGCCAATTCCTGGGTTCTTCCCTCCAGTTCCCGGGTGCGTGCCTGGACCTTATTCTCCAGGTCCCGGTTGTTCCGCTCGAGCTGCCGGAACCGCTGTTTGATCAGGGCAAAGCAGCCCAAGGCCAGCAGGACGATCCCAGCGCCCTTGGCCCAGAGGGTCAGGAACCAGGGCGGCTGGACCCTCAGCAGGACCGGTTGGGCTTCCCGCCAGGCCATTCCGTCCAGGCTCGCCCGGAAATGCAGCCGATGGGTGCCATAGCCCAACCCTCCGTAATTGATCCCGCCCAGGCCGGGTTCCAGGGGGTGCCAAGAAGCGCTCGGACCTTCCGACCTCGCCTCGAAGCGGACCGGAAAGGCGGTATTGGGGGAACCGGCGTCGACATGGACCGTAAGGCTCGTGATCCCGCGCGGCAGGGTCGCTTCCTTTGGCAACCAGGAAGATCCGCCTTCCCAGGTGACATCCAGCACCACAGGCGTCGGGGGAGGGAAGGTCGGGAAAGTCTCCTGGCGATCCAGGATGCAGACGCCCCCCACCATGCCGACCCAGAGCCGGCCCTGCTGGTCCTCCAGCGCCCCGGCCTGGTTGGTTTCGTCCGAAATCAGGCCCATCCGCCGGGTCAGATGGAAGACCCTCCCATCGAGGCTGACGAGGGTGATCCCCTTGGCGTGACCGATGGCCATCGTTCCCGTCGAGAGCCCGCGGATCCAGTTGATGCCGTAGAGGGGCTGGCCCCCTGCCTCCAGATTTGAAGTGGCCCAGGAGCCGTCCCCGGGCTCTCGCACCAGGAGGTCGTTGGAGGTCCCCACCCATAGGCGGTGGTTCTCATCCACGTGAACGGCCAACACCTGTGACTTATCTGAGGGGTTGGCAGGAAAGGCCCGGCTGAAGGCTCCGTTCTTGAAACTGAACAAACCGAGGCTCGTGCCCACCAACAGGTCCTCATCCCGGGGCAGCAGGCAATGGACTGCGGAATAGCCGATCACGCCACGGGGGTCATGCAGCGCCAGGAAACGTCCCTTCGGATCCAATTCCGCCAGCCCCCGGTCCGTCCCCACCCATAGGCGGTCCTCCTGCCGAGCCATGCACTGGACGTGGGATGCTCCCAGTTCCTTGGGCCCCGGCAGGAGGCGGCCTCCGGAACCCAGGCGGTGCAATCCCTTGATCGTGCCGACCCAGGCTCCACCCTGGTCATCGGGGTAGAGTGCCCAGACATCCTCTGAAACCAGGCCATCCCGTCGACGCCACTGCTGGACGAGGCCCTTGCCTTCCTCCCAGAGGAACACGCCGTTGCTGCCGCCCACCAACATGCGTTTCCCGGGAAGCTCCAGGAAGCCGACCACGTTCCCAAGGCCCAGGTCGGCACCTGTATCCGGATGGCGGATCAGACTGTGGAGTCCCTGAAAAGGCTGGGTCCAGAGATAATCTCCATTGGTCCCGATCCACAGGGCCCCATGCCGATCACGGACCGCACAAAGGATCGAATCGCGACAGGGCAGACCCCGGGCATTGAGGAACTTGTAGGTGCCCTCGGGGCTCCGCAGGACGAGTCCATCGGACCCGAGCGCCAGGATGAGCTCGCCGTTGGACCCTATGGACAACTTCGTGAGGACCACCACCGGAGGCAACCCTGGGAGCGATTCCACGCTCCACACACCCTCCTTGGTTCGCTTCAGCAGGCGCTCGGCCTGCAGAGCCCACAGCAGGCCCGAAGGATCCATCTTCAATTCGAGGATGGCACCGGGCTCGGTTCCCGGGGGCAGGGAGGCCTCCTCCAGCCGGGAACCATTCCAGCGGGCCAGGGTCCCCTTTCGAGTGCCGATCCAGACCCCGTCTTCAGCGTCCACGGCGAGGGAGGTGATGGACTCGGAACGCCAGGGCTCAGGCAGGGGGACCCGTTCAAAGCGTTCCCCCCGGTTCTGGAACAATCCCTGGTGGGATCCCACCAGGACCACACCCTGCCCGGTCTCCGCCAAGCAGTGGATGGCCTCGTTCTGGATTCCCTCATCCACGCCGAAGTTGGAGATCTGCCTCCCCCGGATCCGCGCAATCCCCCGCTCCTGGGAACCCACCCAGATGGAGCCCTCCCGGTCCTCCAACAGGCAGGTGACATACTTGGCCTTGAGCCCGTCCGCCGAATCAAAAAGCTGCGAGCCATTGGGTCCGAGGCGGACCAGTCCATCGCTCGTGCCTGCCCAGATGAACCCCTGCCGATCCTCCATCAGGGCCCAGATCTGGCTCTGGGGGAGGCCGTCCCGGTTGTCGAAATGGCGCATGGCCAGATCCTGGGCCCGGAGGGAACCCGCCAGGACCGCCCAAGCTGCGAACCGGACGAGCCAGCCTCGCCAGCCCCCCTTGGGCCTGCTCGCCCACCGCTCAGACAGGCCCTGCTTCCCACAGACCGATGGCCGTGGATCGCAGGGACTTGGATGGGATTGGGATCGCATGGTTTCACAGGCCTTGGGCGCTGTCTCGGCATGGCGCTTCGTGAGGGTAATTTTGGGGATCAGAACATCTGCCATGACGACCCCTGTCGACCCGGTCGGCCCCGGGTCAGGCGAGCCGAGGGGAGGTCGCGGGGGGATTCCAGGGTGCAGGATGTAGACTCTGTCTCAGCTTTCCCTTGCTCAGGAGCTATCATGCAGCTGAGCCAATGGGTTCTTGTCGGTCTACTGGCGATGCCCGCCGTTCTCGCGGCGCAAGCGGCGCCCATGAAAGCCATCCAGGGGGAGTTGGACCGGATCTACCCCGCCCTGGATGCCCTCTACCTGGACCTGCACCAGCATCCGGAGTTGTCCGGCCAGGAGGTGAAGACGGCCGTGAAGATGGCCGACCAGATGCGGAAGGCCGGGTTCGAGGTCACCACCGATGTCGGTGGCACCGGCGTGGTGGGCGTGCTGCGGAACGGCCAGGGGCCGACCCTCCTCCTCCGTACGGAACTGGACGCGCTGCCCGTGCAGGAGAAGACGGGGCTGGCTTATGCCAGCCAGGAACCCGGGGTCATGCACGCCTGCGGCCATGACCTCCACATGACCACCTTGACCGGTGCCGCCTCGGTCCTGAACCGTCTGCGGGACCGCTGGCGCGGCACCCTGGTCCTGGTGGCTCAGCCCGCGGAAGAGACCGTGGGCGGCGCCCGGGCCATGATCGCGGATGGTCTCTTCACCCGGTTCCCGAGACCCGATTTCGCCCTGGCGATCCACGACAGCGGCAGTGTCCCCGCGGGCCGGATCGCCTGGGTGGAGGGCTACGCCTACGCCAACGTGGACAGCGTGGACATCACCCTCTTCGGCAAGGGCGGCCACGGCGTCGCGCCCCACACCACGGTGGATCCCATCGTCCTCGCGGCCCGGACCATCCTCGCCCTGCAGACCCTCATCGCCCGGGAAAAGGACCCCATGGAACCCGGCGTGATCACCGTGGGCTCCATCCACGCGGGCAACAAACACAACATCATCCCTGACGAGGCCAGGTTGCAGCTGACCGTCCGCAGCTACGCCCCGGCGGTGCGCAAGCAGCTGCTGGACGGCATCGTCCGCATCGTGAAGGCCGAGGCCACGGCAGGCCATTCCCCCAGGGAGCCCCTCATCGCGTTCAGCGAGGGCCAGGACGCGCTCTACAACGATCCGGCCTTCACCCGGCGGCTGGTGGCGGCCATCGGTAAAGGTTTGGGACCCGACAACGTGGTGGCGGGCAAGGCTGTCATGGGCGCCGAGGACTTCGGCGAATTCGGGAAGGCCGCGGGCATCCCCTCGGCCATGCTCAGCCTCGGGGCCGTGGAACCGGTCCGGTTCAAAGCCGCCCTGGCCTCCGGAGAAGCGCTGCCCTCGCCCCATTCGCCCCTGTTCGCACCCGACAGGGAACGCAGCATCCGCACCGGCGCGGAGGCACTGATACTAGCGGCACTGGAGGTGCTGGCGGTGCCCTGAGGAAGGATCCAAGCGATCTGGAAGATCAGTCTGTATGAGACCAAGCGCGATCCCATCCATGAACGCACCGCAAGACCTGATGCCGCGACGATATTGAAAACGCCGACTATGCCGTAGGCTTCCATACCCCCCAAGGAAGTGGCCCGCTTCCTCAGTGAAGCCATCAGCTTTGACTGTCATGAGCAGGCGGTCATGGGGGATTTGATTATTGGTAAGGTCACGAAGAGAGAGCAAAGCTTCAAAAATCAATAGGCGGCGCTGAATCTCTGCGCTCCCTAATATCATTGTCGGTTTAACGAAATATGTTTATCGGACCAGGAGCTTGCGCCTTGGGTTGGGTTGAACGCAGAGGTGAAATTCACTAGAAGGGAACTGAAAATGTTTCAAGGTCGGCCAGGAAGGATTCGACGCCATTATTCTTCCTCGAAAAGCATTTAGCGATAGGCATGATCATTCCTGTCCTTTCAATACGCTGTTTCATCTTGTTGACGCGTTCCACCCATGGCCCATCAAGCAGGACATAGTCACAACAATTTATCGGCATGGCCGCGTGCATTAGGTCAATGACATCATTTTTGGAGATTGATGCTGAACTGTCCAAGGTAAATCCTCGAAACAGCTCTCCCAAAATGACCATAGTTCTAGTTCGGTTATTGCCCGGGAGAGTAATCTTTGCCTTTCGAAGGTAATCGGAATCTTCCCGAATAGATTTGTGCCCTTCAATGATCATCTGGGTAACTTCGTCGATCGTTCGTGTCAGATCATTACGATTGATGTGAGTCATTGAGATGAAGCCTTCCATGGTAAATCCATGGGGAGCGTCTTGGGCACGCTCCGCGAAGAGTTTGAGTTGTGGCAAATCAGCAGAAGGCCAAAACCTGCGGAGGCTGTTTTGTTCACCTAGTTCTTGCTCATGAACCTTGTCCAGCGCAAAGTCCGTAAGAAACAGATTTGGCAAAAGGCGTTCAATAAATTGTTCTGCATTTGAACAATGTCGAGCATCTTCCGCCCGAGTAAATTCACCGAGAGAAATATTTGAAAGAAGAAGAGTTCCTCCCTTAGACATAAGGGAGTTCACAAGCCGATCTTGAAGATAGTGATCGTCAGAAAACAATCGAATAGCCCAATGATCAAGATAGACGGTTGGAGAATCGAAGCTCTGCCTCACATGAACGCCATCAGGAGCATCAAAGAAATTGATTGGCATATAGTGAAACCTAACGGTATTTGGCCGTCATAGCCTTCAGTGTCTTGGCGATGTGATCCCTCAGCGCTTTAGGCTCGATGACCTCCGCATCGGCCCCGAACTGCAGAACAAATCGAGTGGGGCCGGACAGTTCGGTGGCGTGGAAGCTCAGCAGTACGGTGCCGCCCTTTTCTTTGCGGACCGTGACGCCAGGCAGGGCGGGGGGGGCGTCCTGGAGGGCCTGGGGCCAGTTGGTGCCGCCGACGCGCACGCTCACGCGGAAGGGCGCCCCGGGGCTGAACCAGCCGCCGATCTGCAGGTCCCGGGCCTGCTCCATGGGGACCTTGTCAGGGATGAGGCCGCGCTTGCTGAGGGCCTTCGCCTCCTCGATGCGGGCCAGGCGGAAGTGCCGAGGTTCCTGCTTGGCGGGGTCCCAGGCCAGGAGGAAGGCGCCGCCGGAAAACACATCGTGGGTCAGGGTGAAGGGCACGACGGTACGGGCGCTGGTGCGCCCCGTGGACGCGGCCTTGTAGGTCAGCTCCAGCTCGCGGGGCCCTTCGGGATGGCCCAGGGCCAGCAGGACCTGGGTGAGCATTTTGGTGTCCAGGGCCTGCTGGTCGTCGGCGCCGCCGCGCACGCAGACGTGCGCCTGCAGGGCGCGGAAGAGATCCCGGTCGCGGGTGCTGAGGTGGCTGTCCGCCAGGGTGCGCAGGCCCTCCAGCTGATCGAACCAGAGCTCCGTAGCGGTGCCTTTCAGGGCCATGAGGGCAACCTCGAGTGCCATGCGGGCGTGGGGCGTGATGCGGCTATCCCAGTCCGGGGCCTTCTCCAAGGTGAAGTGGATGAGCGCGGGCCGGCCCTCCCGGCCCTTGCCGAAGCGGGCGCCCTGCTCCTCCAGCAACTGGATGGCACGATCCACCGTGCGCATGGCCACGTCGCCTAGGCGGCGGGCTAGGCCCGCCTTGGTGATGCCCCGTCCTCCGGCATCGCGAATGGCCTCCAGCACCACCTGCAGCCGCTCCGGCTTCACCAGGTGGCCGCCGTCGGGCCGGGGGGATTCGAGGACTTTGCGGGACGCGGGACGGGTCATGGCGACCTCCGGACCCAGGATTGGCCAGCCAATGTCCAATGACAAGGGCTAGTTGTCGGGGCCGGATCATCGGCCCAGGTGGAGTAGGTAGCCGGTCAGGCCCCCTCCGGCGATCACCCAGGTAGTGTTGACGCGCTGGCGGATGAGCAGCCAGGCGGCGGCTATGCCCAGGGCCACCGTCCAGGGCGAGGCCAGGGTGGCCCGGCCAAGGTCCCAGAGGGCCGTGGCCATGAGGCCCACGGCGGCGGCGTTCACTCCCTTCATGAAGGCCGAGACGGATGGTGACTTTCTGATCCGCGGCAGGAAGAATGCTCCGGCGCCCACCAGCAGGAAGGCCGGCAGGAAGATGCCCATGGTGGCCACCAGGGCCCCGCGCCAGGAACCCAGCAGGTAGCCGATGAAGGTGGCTGTGGTGAACACGGGACCCGGCGTCACCTGGCCCACGGCCACCGCGTCCAGCAGCTGCGTCTCCGTCAGCCAGCCCAGGCGATGCACCAGGTCGGTCCGCAGGTAGGCGATGAGCACATAGCCGCTGCCGAAGAGGGTCGCGCCCACTTTCAGGAATACCCAGAAGAGACCACCCAGGCTGAAGGGCGCGGCCAGGGCTGGAAGTCCCGGCAACGGGAGCAGGGCCATTCCCAGGACGGATCCTGGGCGGGGCCGGGCGAGCATGAGGGAGATGACGCCGGCCCCCAGGATGAGCAGTGCCTCCTGGATGCCGAGAAAGCTCGACGCCAGGACCGCCAGGCCGAGCAGGACGTTGCGCCAGGTTCGCAGGGCCGAACGGCCCAGGTTCCAGACGGCCTGGGCTACGATGGCCAGCACCACGGGCTTGATGCCCAGCAGGAACCCCTGGGCCGCGGGAAGCCGACCGAAGTGCACATAGAGCACGGCGAAGCCCAGGGTGAGCAGGGCCGCGGGCACGATGAAGCAGAGGCCTGCCAGCACCAGTCCGCGCCATCCGGCCAGGGTGCGGCCGATGAAGATGGCCAGCTCCGTGGAATTGGGCCCGGGCAGCAGGTTGCAGAGGCCCAGGAGATCCAGGAAGGCAGCGTGGTCCATCCACTTCCGGCGGCGGACGACCTCCTCCTCCATCATGGCGATGTGGGCCGCGGGACCGCCGAAGGCCGTGAGGCCGAGCTTCAGGAAGAGCCCCGCGAGGGACTTCAGATGGCGCGGTGCCTGGACCTCATCCATGCCCTCAGATCACCATGATCCCGGCAAAAAAGGCAAAGGCTTCTATCTCTCCAGGCAGGTTTGACTCGCGGGAGGGCGGCAGGGCGCGCCGTTCATTCAGGACTGCCAGAACCCGAGGAAGGGACTGGGATCCCAGGGCGGTACCGTCTTCCGCCACCGGGCCGGACTTGCCAAAGACCCGCTGGACGGTGGTTCCAGCTCTGCATGGGCGCCGGCGTAGAGGGCGCTCCAGAGGGCGGCACGGATCGGGGCTTCTCCCAGCCGCGCCAGAGGCAATCCGACCTGGGTGGCATGGTCCCATCCGAGTTGCACATTGAGACGGCAGAGCCGCGCCATGATTTCGCCGTGGTCCAAGCCGGAGGTAAACGGCGTGGAGGCCTGCACCACTTGCTCCCGGAGATGGTAGGGTCCCCGCCCGACCTCGTCGTTGAAGCTTGAGCCGCCAAAAATCTCAGGTGGCACGGCCTGCCCGGCCGGATCCCAGGCCAGGCCGGAGGCGGCCGCGGCCACCTCGGCGGCCCAGTCCCAGGCCGTTCCCGTGGCGCTGAACACCACGGGGCCGGACTCGATGGCCAGCAGACCCAGGGCCACGCCTTCGACCCGGTTGCGAAGCTGGGCATAGCTCAAGGTTCCCCAGCCGGGGGCCGTGAGCGCCGGCCGCTCCTGCAGGCGGGCGGCACGCTGGATGAGAAGGTCGCGCAGGGTCTGGGTCATGGCCTGGTCAGTATCGCAAGACGAGGGGTCACGGGCCAGCAGCCGGGCCAGACCCCGAAATCATTCTTCGGATCAACCCTGCATCCTCGAGGCGGGTCAGAAGGAGAGTCCAGAGTTCGTCCACCCTTTCGGAGCCTCACTCCGACCCCCATCCCGGAGGCCTGCATGCGCTTTACCACCCGCTCCCTGAACCCCCTGGCCCTGCCGGCGGGTCTCAGCATCCTGGCCCTGCTCACCGCCTGCGGCGGCAGCGGTTCCTCAAGCCCTGCTGGCGTCGTGGCACCTCCCACGGGAACAGCCAATGTCCTGATCACGGACGCCCCTTCCGACGACTGGAGCACCCTCCAGGTGCAGGTGACGAAGGTCACCCTGGTGCATCAGGAAGATCACTCCAAGGAAGAAATTGCCTTCAGCGGCAATGCCACCATCAACCTGGTGGACATGGACAGCATCGGCGAGCTGCTGGCGGCGGCCCAGATTCCCGTCGGCAGTTACGACCTGATGCGGGTCTCCGTCAACACGGACCCCACCACCATGAGCATCATCCCCGAGGGAAGCTCAACGCCCGTGCCTTCCAGCCAGATCCATATTGTGGGCAGCGGCGTCATTCCCGTGGCCATCAGTCCGGTCCTGTCGGTCACCTCGGGCGGGAGCAATGCCGTCCAGGTGGACTTCGACCTGGCCCATCCTCTCTTCATCAACCAGACGCCCACCGGCGACGTGGTGCTCAACTTCCAGCTCAAGTTCCGGCCCAACCCATCCGCCCTGCATCTGATCCAACTGCACCGCAATGTGGGCGCCATCACGAGCCTCAACGCTACCGCGGGCACCTTCCTGATGCACACGGTGCACGGTCGCGACCTCACTCTCAGCACGGACCTGAACACGAAATTCTACGATGTGGACAACCGCCCCTTCTCCGTCGGCAGCTTCTCTGGTCTGGCCGCCGCAGACGCGGTGATGGTCGCCTCTCGCCTGCAGGACGACGGCAGCCTCTATGCCGTGCGGGTCTGGTACTGCACGACCGCCAACGCCGCCAACCTGCCCATCGCGACCTGGTCGCCCGAAGGCCACGTCGTGAGCGTGAACACCACCAACAACAGCATGCTCGTGGACAATGCCGACGGCCATCCCCGCACCATCGACATCGACAGTGACACGGCCTTCACCTTCCAGCAGTCCGTGACCATCGGCACGGGCCAGTCCTACCTCGCCGACGTGAGCCATGGATTCAAGGTCACCGTCGACGTGAAGGACCCGCTGGCCAGGCCCATGCACGCCAGCACGGTGAACATCGAGCGGGCCGTGGATAGCGGATACATCGACAGCTCCACCACGTCCACCACTCTCACCTACGGTCAGGCTTATATGAATAACTTCCGTCACTACGCCTACGGGCCCGCTTTCAGCTGGTGGGACTACGCCCAGCCCAGTTCCGCCTCCACCAGTGTCAATGCCTTTGTGGCCGCACTGACGGGGGTAGGCACCACCCGCGTGATGGGCATCAGTAGCCTGACCTGGGACCCTGCCACCGCTCTCTGGGATGCGAATACGGCCGTTCTCCTGCCCGTCGCCCTGCCCGTGGCCACCATCGTGCAGAGCTACAACGCAGCTACGGGGACGATGCAGATCTCCTACACGGATCCCATCACCGCCAGCGTCGTGACAAAGACCATCGATCTCACGTCCGCCGCGGGAGGAGGGCAGACCCTGGTGATGAAGGTCGTCCGGCAGAACGGCGTAATCACCTCGGGATTGGACGATCCTGCAAATTGGGCTGCGGACCTCATCACCAGCGCCACCAAGGTCTGGGTCACCGTGGTGCCCCAGGCCGATGGCACCCTGGCCGCCTATAGCGTGGTCGTCCTGGAATAGCGAACGGGTTCATGCTTGAAAGCGGCGCCCCCGGGCGCCGCTTTTATGTCGAGCGCAGTGGCGGCGCAAAGGGTGAATCAGGCCCAGGCGGTGATCGCCCCGACATTGAAGCTGGGATGCCGGTCCATGAGGGGGCGGGGCGGAGGGATGGATCCGATGTCGTGGAAACCCGCATGCGCCAGGGCGCGCACCCACGCTTCGGGCGTGAGGAAGCCGTGGACGGGTCGCCACCGGGGGTCCAGTTCCACGTCCGTGAAGCTCCGGATGAAGGAGAAGAAGAATTCCAGGTAGATGGGGTGCTCCAGGGATGGTTTGAGGCATTCGCCCAGGATCAGGCGGCCACCCTTCCGAAGCCGGGTCCGCAGGTCCTGGAGCACCGTCTCCAGGTTCCTGGCCACATGCACCACATTGATGCCGATGATGACATCCAGGCTCCCGGCGGCGATGCCCTGGTCCCCCAGGGAGCGGTTCAGATCCAGGGTTTGAAAGGCCAGGGGCAGCACCGGTAATTCCGCCGTCAGGTCCCGCTGGGCCCGCCGCAGGAAAGCTGGGGCCACGTCCGTGAACCGGTACTCGGCGATGCGGTCCAGCCAGCCCTCCTCGACCCCCCGGTGGGCCACCAGCCGGGCGAAGGAACCTGCCCCCGCCCCCAGTTCCAGGATCCGGGTGCCCGGGGTCAGGCCCTGGCGGAGGGCCAGCAGCGTGAGCAGGTTGTTGGGGTAGTAGACCAGGTTGTCGTTGCGGAAATAGGCCAGCCACAAGGGGAACAGGGTCAGATCGAAGAGCAGCGCGTCCCCCGCCTTGCCTTCCGTGAAGAAGGGCCGGATGCGCGACCGGACCCCGTCCAAAAGATCGAAGTTGACGCCGTGGCCGGGAGCCTCGATGTCCACGGCTTCGCGGATGCCAGCGAGATCCAGGTCCGGAACCCCGTTCAGCGCGTAGACACCGCCATCGCATCGGAGCAGGCCTTCGGACACAAGGAACGGCAGCATCCAGGCCAGGGGTTTGCGAGCCTGGTCGGGCAGGCCCTGGCAGAGCCCATCGAGGGTGGTGCCGACCCGAAGGCGGTCTTCCCATCCCAGATCGAAGAGCAGCAGCAGGCAGATCCGAGCTGTGTACAAGGACGAGGCCCGGTGCAGCACCAGGAAGGGGCGGGTCAGGAGGGGCATGATCTCCGGCCCCTGCGGCCCCAACAGGTCAAGGCTGGGTGGAGCCTCGATGGGGCCGAGGCGATGAACCATCAGTCCATCATTTCGCTGATGCTCCGTCCTCCGTGGATGCGCAGGATCGCGTCACCGAAGAGCGCCGCGGTGGATAGCACCTTGAGGTTGGGCAATTGCCTGGCGCGCTCCGGCGAAACGGGAATGCTGTCGGTGACCACCAGCTCGTCGAGGTTGGCGGAATTCAGGGTCTCCAGCGCGCTGCCAGAAAACACCGGGTGCGTGACGCCCACTCGCACGGAACGGGCGCCCAGCTCGCGGAGGATGCGGGCGGCCTCCTTGATGGAACCACCGGTGGCGATCTCATCGTCGTAGATGATGGCATCCCGGTTCTTCACGTCACCGATGAGGGCCACGCTCTGGGCCTTTTCGGAGTCGTCGAAGCGGCGCTTGTCGATGATGGCCATGGGTACGGAGAGGCGCTTGGCGAAGTGGCCCGCGAACTTGGCCGCGCCGGCGTCCGTGGCCACCACCGTGGTATTCGAAAGGTCCTTGGTCTTGAAGTAGTTCGAGAGGATGGGCGTGGCCAGCAGCTGGTCCGCCGGCTTGCGGAAGAAGCCCAGGATCTGGGGGGCATGCAGCGTCATGGTCAGCACGCGGTCCGCCCCTGCGGTTTCCAGCAGGTCAGCCACCAGCCGGGCCGTGATGGAAATGCGCGCCTCGTCCTTCTTGTCGCTCCGGGCATAGGGGAAATAGGGCAGCACCGCCGTGATGCGGGCGGCGGAAGCGAACTTCAGGGCGTCGATGAGGATGAGCAGTTCCATCAGGTTGTCGCTGACGGGAGGGCAGGAGGACTGGATGACGAAGACATCCGCCTCTCGGACGTTCTCCTCGACCTTCACCTTGATGTTCTCGTTGGAGAACCGCGTCACCTTGAGGCGGCCCAGCGGCATGCCCATGTGGGTAGCGATACCGCTCGCCAGGTCCGGGTGGCTGCTCCCGGAAAAGACCTTCATCTCGCCGAACATGGATCCCCCGATCGTAAATTCAGTGTAACCCACCGACCGAATTCTTGAGGGCCGCCTAGCTTTTCTGCCGCGTCTTGATGGGGGAGACGAAGCGGTAATCGATGTCCCAAGGGAAGTAGATCCACTCCTCCTGCCGGAATTCCCGGACAAAGGTGTCGACAATGGGACGGCCCAGGGGTTTGGCATAGATGGTGGCGAAGTGGGCCTTGGGCAGCCGCTCGCGCACGGCCCGGGCGGTCTTGCCGGTATCCACCAGGTCGTCGATGAGCAGCCAGCCATCACCATCGCCATCGATGCTCTTCAGCCAGCGCAGCGCCCCTTGGGCCTGCTCGGCCTGGCCATCCTCGGAGGCCCCGTAGCTGACCACGCAGACCGTGTCGATGAGCCGGATTTCCAGTTCCCGGGCGATGAGGGCCGCAGGTACGAGCCCGCCCCGGGTGATGGCGATGATGCCCTTCCAGTCGCCGAGGTCGTGCAGCACCCGCGACAGGTAGCGGGTGTCGCGGTGCAGTTCGGGCCAGCTGATCACCACCTGGCCCTGGTAGGGGTCGCTGGGGTGCCGAGAGGCTCCGGTGCCTGGATTCGGTTCGGTCGTCATGGGTTTCTCTCTCGATGGGTTGATGGGGATGCTGAGCCTAGACTTTGCCGCCGCCAACCCGTTCGATGTGTGCGCCGACGCCCTGGAGTTTCTTCTCGAGTCCCGAGTAGCCGCGGTCCAGGTGATAGATGCGGTCCACGATCGTCTCGCCCCTGCATACGAGACCTGCGATCACCAGGGCGGCGCTGGCCCGGAGGTCCGTGGCCATCACGGTGCAGCCGGTCAGGTCCGCGGGGCCCGCGACGATGGCCGTGTGGCCGTCCGTGCGCAGGTTCGCGCCCAGGCGCTCCAGCTCCATGGCGTGCTGGAATCGGTTCTCGAAGATGCCTTCGTTGATGACGCTGATGCCGCAGGCCTGGGTCATGACGGCCATGACCTGGGCCTGCAGGTCCGTGGGGAAGCCTGGGAAGGGCAGGGTGGTCACATCCTTGGAACGCAGCTTCTGACCAGGTTCCCGCTGGATGCGGAGCTGGCGGCCATCTTGGCCCTCCCGCTCGGTGATGACGCAACCCGACCGTTCCAGCAGGTCCAGCAGGGAGCGCAGGTGTTCTGGCTCGCAGCGGTCCAGCACCACGTCGCCGCAGGCGGCGGCCACGGCGCAGAGGTAGGTGCCAGCCTCGATGCGGTCGGGAATCACCGCGTGCTCGCAGCCATGGAGGCTCGCCACGCCGGTGATGGTCAAGGTCCCGGTGCCGATGCCCTCGATCTGCGCGCCCATGCTGACGAGGAGCTGAGCCAGATCACCGATCTCGGGTTCCAGGGCGGCGTTCCGCAGGATCGTGGTGCCCTCGGCCAGCGAGGCGGCCATGAGGATGTTCTCGGTGGCGCCCACGCTCACTTTCTCGAAGGTGTGGTCGATGGCCTTCAGGCGCCCTTTCACGGAGGCATGGATGTAGCCGTGGCTGATTTCAATCCGAGCGCCCATGCGCTCCAGAGCTTCCAGGTGCAGGTTCACGGGCCGCGCGCCGATGGCGCACCCACCGGGCAAGCTCACGGTGGCCTTGCCGAAGCGGGCGAGCAGGGGCCCCAGCACCAGGATGGAGGCCCGCATGGTCTTCACCAGATCGTAGGGCGCCTTGGGATCCTCGCTGCCGGCGCAAGCCAGCTTCGCGGTCAGTTCGAAACCCTCCTCTTCGGGCGTCAGGGTGGCTTCCGTGCCCAGGGCCTGAAGCACCTTCACCATGGTGCGGATGTCGGCCACCGCCGGCAGATTGGACAGGACGATGGGGTCCGGCGTCAGCAAGGCCGCGGCCAGGCAGGGCAGGGCCGCATTCTTCGCGCCCGACACCCGGATGCGCCCCCACAGGGGATGTCCACCTTGGATCACCAGTCGGTCCATCGAAACTCCAGCCCTCCAGCGTAGCCCAACCTTGCAGGCCCCGGTGGAGCGGCCTATCCAGGCAGGACCAATGCAGCGGCTCGCCGCACTGACCAGATGTCACGGCGGCGCTCCTGCATCAAAGCGAGGCCGAGCCCAATGGCTGGGTTTGAACGGAACTGAATGAAATAATCGGCATGCATTCAGACTATTTTTCGTTTTTATCATTGGTGATAGGGTAGCCCTCCGCTCAAGCCTGAGCCCTTTAAAGGAGGCAGTTATGTATTCAAGACACCTTCTTTCGCGCGTGCTGATCGGCAGTCTCGCCTTGACTCTGCCGCTCCTGGCCCAGGAGACCAAGGCGAAGGCCCCCACGGCCGAGCAGCAGGCCTTGATGCAGGCCTGGCGGAAGGCCGCGACGCCCGGCCCCAACCATCAGCTCCTCGGCTCGCTCACGGGGGAATGGACCTTCGCCACCAAGATGTGGATGGAACCAGGGGCTCCGCCCGAGAACTCCACGGGCACTGCCGTCTACACACCACTGATGGATGGACGATATATCCAGGGGGATTACAAGGGCACCTTCGGTGGGATGGCCTTCCAGGGGCTCGGTCTCACGGGCTACGACAACGTGGCCCAGCATTTCACCGCCACCTGGGCCGACAACATGGGCACGTCCATCACGCTGATGACCGGCAGCTATGACCCCGCCACCAGGACCTTTACCTACCTGGGCGACATGGACGACATGATGAAGCCAGGCGTGAAGGTGAAGGTTCGCCAGAACGTGAAGATCCTGAGCGCCGATTCCCACGTCATGGAGTGGTACGAAACGCGGGGCGCCAAGGAGATCAAGACCATGGAGATCACCTATAACCGGCAGAAATAAAGGGGGGTTCCCCACTTGGCTGAATCCCAGCCGACATGAGGCTTCCAGTCATTCAGTGGAGTCCGCCCATGGCATCGCGCTCCCCCGCCGAGATTCGCGCCACGAGCCGCCGGATCTCGGCGGCGGATTACCTGGGCACGATCCGTTCCTAGTGGTACCCGCGCGAAATAGCTGGATCATCCAGCCTGCTTATGGGCACCACGGCCCCATTGCCAAGGCGCCTCTATGGGGATATCCCGCAATTTTTTGCTGGCCCTCCGCCTTCGACCCTGGTCAAATTATAAAACAGACTCCGTTATCCACTATGCTTTTCGAAATCCTATCAATCGATTCAGGAGTGGTTCGCATGTTGAATAATCAAGTCCCCACGGGAAACCCCGGAGTGGTCGGGTTGGCCGGCTTCGGTCTCACGACGATGCTTCTCCAGTTCCACAATGTGGGCTGGTGTGGCGTGGGCCCGATCATCGCGCTGGCCTTTGTCTTCGGTGGCCTGGCGCAGATGGTCGCCGGCTTCCAGGAGTTCAAGTGCGGGAACAACTTTGGCTACAGCGCCTTCGTTTCCTACGGCGCCTTCTGGATTTCCCTCGGTGTCATTTTCATGCTGAACCATTTTAATATTTATCGATCCGAGACCAAGGATGTCGGGTGGTTCCTCGTGGGTTGGACGCTGTACACCTTCGTCATGTGGGTTCCATCGATGAAGATCCATGGCGCCATGGCGATCACTTTCACGCTTCTGCTGATCGGCTTCATCCTGTTGGACCTGGCCCATTTCGGTTTTCCGGACATGACCAAGGTCGCAGGATACGAGCTGATGCTTTGCGCCCTGTCGGCCTGGTACATGATGGCCCATGCCATCTTCTCGCAGGTATTTGGGCGGGACGTGTTGCCGGTAGGCAAACCCTGGATCAACTGAACGTCGCCCGAGTCCTCAGTAGGATGACGGGCGGAAACACTTCTGATGAATGACCAAGGAGGATGTTTATGAAGACATGGAATCTGTTGGCCACTCTGTTGATGACCCCGTGTTTTACGGTCAACGCCTGGGCCCAGCCATCGGCCACAAAAGAAGAATGCGTCCTCAAATGTCATGAAGCCGCAGCTCTGATCAACGTCAAGGGCCTGGCCATTGCGGCCAAAGAAATCGGCGAACCGAAGGGGCCCTTTGTATGGAAGGACAGCTATGTATTCATGATGAACCTGGATGGCAAGATGCTGGCGCATCCCATGCAGCCCGAGCTCACCCAGCTTCCCCACTGCCTCTTGATCACCGATCCTACGGACAAGGCGATATTCGTGAATTTCGTCAACATGGCCCGCAATGTCGGTCAGGGGTGGGTGGAGTACATGTGGCCTCGACCCGGCCAGAAGACGCCTTCGAAGAAGATCACCTACATCTACCGGGTTCCAGGGAAGGACGTCTTCGTGGGCGCCGGAGTGTATGTGGGCGGAATGATGTACTGAATCCTGGTACTGCCGGGCTCACGGGCGGGAAGAGCGCATGGGATTTCGCAGGGAACCGCCAAGCACGACACATCCCAGAGCGGCGGCGATCAGCCCGGTGCCGGCCCACTGCCAGCTGCTGATAGATTCATGAAGGGTGAACACGCCCGCGGCCAGGCCGATGATCGGAACCCCGAGGCTGAATGGAGCGACCCGATTGGCCGGATGGCGCATGAGCAGGCCTGTCCATAGCGCGTAGGCGACGATGGTCGACACCCAGCCGAGGTAGGCGACCGCGAGCCAACCGCCCCATGGCATCTCGAGCCACGCCCAGCGGACCGGCGCCGGGTCGAACAGAAGCGTCATCCCCAGGAACGGAAGGATCGGCACCAGGCTGCTCCAGACCATGAAAGGCACGATCTTGAAGGGTGCATTCGTTCCGCGCGCCCGGCGCACGATCAGATTGGAAGCTGCCCACATGGCCGCTGCCCCCAGCGTCAGGACAAGGCCCGGCCACGTCGTGATCGACACTTGGGCGCGCAAGGAATGGACGATCTGCTCTGCGGCGATGCAGGCCAGGCCAAGGCCCGCGAGTACCAGTCCGATGACCAGGGGTCGGTCCGGCTTTTCACCCAGGAGGGCGAAGCAAAAGAAGGCGGTGAAGAAGACCTGAGTCTGCATGAGCACGGAGGCCAGAGCAGCGGTCATTCCCATGTGCAGGCCCGTGAACAGCAAGCCGAATTGGCCAACCCCCTGCAGAAGCCCGTAGCCAACCACCCAGACCCAGCGCACCTGGGGACGCGGCACCACAAGGATCAAGGGAAAGACCGCAAAGACGTACCGGGCGAGGCCCAACTGGAACGGTGTTAAGGCCCGCAGGCTGACCTTCATCACGACGAAATTCGAGCCCCAGATGAGCATCACACCCAAGGCGGCCACGAAGTCAATGGCGCGAAAGCGGGAAGCGCTCATGCGCCCGCCCCCAGGATGATGCAATGGATGGGATGGTTTATCGCGGTCTTCCATTCAAGGCCATTCGTTCTCTGCTTCGTGTCTTGCGGAGATTGGCGCCGGTTTCAGAGGATACGCCCCCGCAGGGCCTTCCGCGGAACCGCCCCCCAACTGCGCCCGTCCTGACTCTCGGGCCGGTTGTCTCCGAGGACCAGGTAGCCCGCACCACAGGCCTGCTGGCCCTCTCCGCCACGTTCAGGATGGAGAACCCAGGGTTCTTCCTGCCGCTGGCCGTTGATCCATAGATCCGGGCCCCGCCAGACCACGACCTCACCGGGCAAGCCCAGCACCCGTTTCACAGAGGATCCACGCGGTCCTTCCACGACCCAGATCTCGCCGCGCCGGGGTGCGTGACCGGCCCATGTCCGCAAGGCCCAGCGCAGGTCGCCATCGGCGAGGGCGGGTTCCATGCTATGCCCTATGACATGCACGGGGTGCACCACCCCAAACGGGGAAAGGACCAGAGCCAGGGCCGTGAGCGGGATCCAGGGACGCATGGGTGAACCTGGCCCCTAGGGTCCGACGGCTATCCTCCGCCCTCTCCCATCCGTCAACGCCACTTCCTTCAGGCGGGCGGGGGCGGGAACGAAGGGAGTGAGTTCAGCCAGAAGCCGCCGGGCCAGGGCCAGGGGCCCGTCGAGGCCCAGGTCCGAAAGCAGCCGTCCCTGCAGGGGCGCCAGACTGCGGTCCAGGGCGGTCTCCAGCTCCCGGAAGTCCACCACCACGTCGAAACCGTCCAGGCCCTGCCGCGCAGCCACCACTTCCACGGTGTAGTCGTGCCCCTCCCAACGGTCGCCTACCTTGAAGACCACCGACAGGGGGCGGGTCACGGCGGCTTCAAAGTAAAGGGGGGAGATGCTTCCCAAGACTGACTCCAGGTCGGGCCTTCAGTTTGTCATGGCCACGGCTACACTGGGCCTTCGACCGCAT
Organism: Holophagaceae bacterium; assembly: GCA_003158505.1. Lineage (GTDB taxonomy): Bacteria > Acidobacteriota > Holophagae > Holophagales > Holophagaceae > Geothrix. The sequence continues at coordinate 47,274 of PMJK01000047.1, forward strand.
ACCCGATAACCAGGTGAGACAATTAAAAGACCTCGGCCTCGTCCCAGGGACTGTTCTGACCGTTGATCGCAAGGAGGGACCCCATGAAGGCCCTGGAAATCGCGCTGTTCTGGATCATGACCCTGGCCGCGGGCGGGTTCTTCCTTTGGACCATGCGCCAGCGGCTGGCCACGCTCAAGGCGGGCCTGCCGGACAACCGCTTCGACCAGCCCTGGGAACGGATGAAGGGCATCTTCACCCTGGTCCTGGGCCAGAAGCGGCTGCTGAGGGACAAGTACGCCGGCATCTACCACATCCTGATCTTCTACGGGTTCTGTGTGCTGAGCCTACGCTCGCTGGGGCTCATCGCCGAGGGGCTCTTCCCGGCCTTCCACATGACCGAGGCCCTGGGTGGCTTCGGCCTGGGCTATCAGGCCACCAAGGATGTGTTCGAGGTGCTGGTGCTCCTGGGCCTGGGCCTCTCCACCTTTCGGCGCCTGGTGATCAAACCCTGGCGCCTGGAGAACTCCGCGGATGCCTGGGCCACCCTGGGCCTCATCGGTGGCCTCATGATCACGGACCTGCTGGCGGACGGTGCCTTCGTGGCCATGAATCATCCCGCCTGGGCCTCCTGGTCACCGGCAGGGGCCCTGGTCGCCGGATGGCTGGCCGGACTGAGCCAGGGCGGGGCGCTCGCCCTCTTCAAGACCATGTGGTGGCTGCACCTGGCGATCCTCTACACCTTCGCCAACTTCCTGCCCTACTCCAAGCACTTCCACGTGTTCACCTCGGTCTTCAACATCTACTTCCGCGACCTGGAGCCCAACAAGAACCTCAAGCCCATG
>PMJK01000104.1 GCA_003158505.1 Holophagaceae bacterium
CACCAGGAAGAGGCTGCGGGCGCTATGCACCACCAGCGCGTTCATGCCGAACTCCCCCAGGCCTCCGATGGGGATGAGTCGCAGCTCGTCGGCGGCGGGGGCTTCGGTCCAGGCTTCGAATTCGGGCACTAGGGGCATGGCGATGGGAACACCTCCGGGTGTTGCTGGATGAGTTTTCTTGTGGCCTCTAGCCACGCCGCAGGCGGGATCACTTCGGCGCGCAGCGCCGGAGCCAGGCCCACGCCCGCCAGAACCTCCGCCGGTAGAACCCCTTGCCAGTTGTTGGCGAGGGTCTTCCGGCGATGGGCGAAGGAGCGGTGAAGCACGGTCAGAAGGGCGCGGCGCTCGGCCCGGCTGGGCGGGTCCTCCCGGGGCTCGAACAACACCGCGGCGGAATCCACCTTGGGCGTGGGGCGAAACGAGCCCGGCCCCAGCTTCACCAGCCGGGTCAACCTCGCGCAAAGCTGGGCGAGCACCGACAGGGGGCCGTAGGCCTTGGTGCCCGGCACGCCCATGAGCTTCTGGGCCACCTCCAGCTGGAACATGAGCACCATCCGATCCCAGGCGAGATCCTCGGTCAGCAGCCGCGCCAGGATGGGCGTCGCGGCATTGTAGGGCAGGTTCCCTACCACGGACCAGGGCTCGCCCCCCGGCAGCGGGATCCGGACCGCGTCCCCCTGCAGCAAGTGGAAATGGGGCCGGGTCGAGAAGCGTTCCCCCAACAGGGCGCAGGCCTCCGGATCCAGGTCCACGGCCCACAGCGGGCGCCCGTCCGCCAGCAGGCGCTCCGTCAGCACGCCCGGGCCGGGACCGATCTCCAGCAGGCGCGGCGCCTTGGACGCCAGCGCCGATCCCACGATGGTGGCGATGGCCCCCTCGTTCACCAGAAAGTTCTGGCCGAAGGCTTTCTTGGGGCGAAGACGGGCGATGGGCGAGGGATCCGACACGCTTCAGCGTACCACCTCGCCGCGCCCCCCACGAAAAGGGGCCCTTGCGGGCCCCCATGAAATACGTGCAAATTATAGAATCGCTAGTGAATGGTGCGCCAGGTGCGGATCTTGGGGTAGCGCTGCTGCTGCTGGCCCAGGAGCGTCACCAGCGACAGGGTGGTCTGGGAGGCCCCCGGGGCCGGATTGGCCACGGCGACCGCCCCGGCCTGGATGACCCCGGTGGTGCCGTAGGTGGTGAGATTGGAGGCAACGCCCACCCAGGAGGTGGCCTGACCGCTCTGGCAGGCGTTTGTAGTCGCATCCACCAGGAGGGGATTGAGGACGCTGCAGAGCAGGTTCGTATAGGTCGTGCCGCTGCCCCCGGTGCAAGCATCAGCAGAGGTCGGGGTGAAATAGGAATAGAAGAGCGACCCCGCCACCACCGAGGGTGTGTTGATGCCTTTGGGGATAAATCCACCAGAGGGAATGGGCAGGCCGATGAAGTAGCCAAATTTCGTGTTGGCGGGAATGGGAGTCCCGGCGGCCGTGGTGGGATCCAGGTAGTAGGAAAGGTCCTGCGGGTTCACCGCTGCCGCCGTGAGTGTGCTCAACAGCTGGCTGTCGATGATGCCCGTGTCAGGTCCCGCCGCGGTGTCGAAATTCCAGTCCCGGCTGTCCTGGCGGTCAAAGACCACCGTGAGGCGGTGATCCGTGGGGGCCGGGTTACTGGAAGAATAGTTGTAGTCCAGAGGGTTGTTGCGATCCCCGCTGATCATGGCCACGCCCACAGCCGCGGGCGAAGCAGCGCCGCTGGCCTTGCCCACGCCGGGGAAGGAGCCCACCACGAAGGGGGCCGGCAGGGTGCTGTAGAGGGCGCTGCTGCCGCTGCCATCCTGGGACACTTTCCGGATGCCGGCATTGCTGCCGGTGCTGAAGGAACGGGTCGCCCCCCCGGTCCCCGAATCCGTCGTCCAATAGGCCAGGTCCGAGGTGTCCATCCGATAGCCAATATAGGGGGCAGCAGTGGCCGTCTCCTTGGAGCCCCAGCACCACAGGCCGCCGGCGAAATCGAGGAAGTAGGCCCGCTGGGCCATGCCGGAATTGAGGAAGAATTCGAAGGGGACCACGCCTGCGGCGATGGGGCCGGAAGCAATGGCGGGGGTCGAATGGTTGGCGGGGCTCAGGTCGACGGCTGCCAGCACCTGTCCCGTGTAGACATCCACCGCCAGGACCGAACGGCCCAAGGGTGTCTGCTGGTTGGAGGGCGGGTTGGGGTAGGTCGGGAAATTGTGTTCCACGGAGGTGTTGCTGTAGCCCCCGCCGAAGAAGACCACGTCCCTGAGGACCCCGTTGAACATAACGCGGCCCAGGGCCGGAGCACAGGTGGAGAAGCCCATATTCGAGAGGACAGTCCGGACCGTGGTGGCGGAGGGACCACCCGTGGGAATCCGCGAGGCAGGGAACACGGCCGATTCATCGGGCCTGATGGACCAGAGCAGTGCGGGTGACACCGGGTTGTGAATGTCGATGGCGTAGTAGCTCCGACCGCCCTTCCCCAGCCCGAAGATGGCCACAGCCCGTTCCGGTCCTGGCGCTGTGCTGATGTCCACGACACCGTCGCCAGCCCCTCCTCCGGGCGTGGGCAGGTCCAGGAAATAGATAGACGGGGCGCCGTCCACCATGAAGCGGTGGATGTTGTTGGGGGTATTCAGGTAGTCCAGATCAGCCAGGAAATCCGTGGGGAGGAAGGCCCAGAGCTCCTGGACCTTGCCAGTGACGATGGTCTGGGTGGCCCCGGTGGAATCCACCTGCGTCGTCTGTGTGCTCACTTCGCCGAAGGCGTGCAGCCAGCCCTGGTTGGTCCCCGTGAGGATGAGGCGGAAGGTGTTCCCGGCCCCGCTGAGGCTGGCGGGAAGAAGGGACTTGACGTCGGAGTATAGGTACTGGAGCGTCGTCGGGCTCGAATTGATGATGTCCCCCATGATGTTGGCTCGGTTGTTGGTCGGGACACCGGAGCTGTTGACGGGCCCCGTGAGGTCCGCGCCTGACACCAACTGGATGACCGCCTGCTGCTGGGTAGTGGAGAGGGCCACGGAGTGGGTGTTAATGTCCCGGCCCACGAAATTGGTGAGGCCCACGGTCGCATCCGTGAAGGGCATGCCGGTGTAGGTGAATGTCGAAAAGCCCGGTTCCGGTACGCTGGCGGTCCCGGGGATGCGCGTGAAGAGCTTCCGGCCGGTCCATGGGAAGCTGGCGGTGTTGGAGAGCACCGCCTGAGCGGACCAGACCGCAGTGGTGGAATCGAACACCGTGGCCACGTTACCCGTGGTGTCCAGGATCACTTCCTGGTTGTTGGTGGTCTTGGTGCTGAAGGCCAGGAGATCACCGGACCAGAGGACCCCCTGGCTGCTGGAGGGCACGAACTTGGCTAGGTAGATCTCGTTGCTGAAGGAGGTGCCCGTGTAGGGAAGGTTGGGGGGCACCGTGGAATTGATGTTCGGGGCGCTCGTGGCGGCGATGAGCGCGTACTGCAGGTCCGTGGCCAGGATCTCCGGATCGCTGCCGTCGAAGAAATACACGGCGCCCGGGGCCCGCAGGCCAGGCGTTGGATAGTCGGGTGGGTCCGCCGGATTTATCCACCAATCGTTATAGGTCCAGTTGCCTGACGCGTCCTTGACTGGAGCGACGAAGGGATGGAAATCGCTGGCCGCCGCTGGAGTGGAACTGAAATTTCCTGTGGTGACCGACGGGTCCCCCGCCACCGCGGCGACGAACAGATTCCGTTTGGGGCTGGACGTAATCGACGAGGCATCGTTGAAATACCCCCCCAGGCTCACGCCCACGGTCATGGTGGTGACCCGATGGCCGTAGGTGCCGAAGCTCGTGCTCCCCCGCTTTTGGATGGCGAAGGGAAGGAAGGTGTGGGGCACCGCAGAAGTATTGGACGCCTGCTGAGTGGCCGCCATGTGGCCCCAGGGGCCGGGGGTGGTGCTGGTGGTGCCGAGGTTGGTATCCGTGAGGTGGGCTGCCACGCCCGCGAAGGTGAAGAGATTCCAATAGGTTCCGCTTCGGTCGATGCTGGTCTGGTTCGCAAGAATATACTCATTGCCGGCCAAAGCGCTGAGAGCGGCGTTCGATGCCCCTAGGTTCGTGATGTAGGGCGTCGTGGCATTTGGGTTAGTGGTGCTGCTGTTATTGTTATCGACCCCGTCCGTGAAGACGATCAGGAAGTGGTTCATGCAGGCCGAGGGGGCCAGGGTTCCGGTCTCCACGGCATTGAAGACGCTGTTGGGATCGTTGAACTGGGCCAGTGCGTTGGCCACGGCATAGGTCAAGGGAGTGCCATTGTTCGGGAACAGGGTGGCGATGCGCTGCATGCCGATGACCGAATTGCCGGTTTTGGAATTGATCCCTTGGGCGGAAGTGTTGTTCAGGACGGTCCAGGCGCTGTCACAGCCGTTCTGCTGGGTGGTGGGCACACCCGTGGTTGGAGTGACATTTGGATAATTGGTGGTATTGTTGTCGATAGTGGTTCCACTGGGTGAACCTTCCGAAGTCGAACCCGAAGTCGGATCCAGGAAGCGAAAGGCCCAGATAACATTGGCCTGATTCGCGATCCAGGCCTGGATGGCGGCGCGTTTGACGGCCTGGCAACGGGTGTAGGCCGGGACTACGTTCACGGTGGCGGAACTGGTAACATCATATGTCGATCCACGATAAACCCCGGAACCGTTAAATTGAGGAACTTTGATGTTGGAGGTGGCGGCAGTGATGGTAGAGGGGGTGGAAGATGTCCCATAGCCGTAGCCTTGGCCCCAGAGGGCATTCGGATCGGTGGTCGTGGTCTGGCCTCCAGCTAAGCCGGTCTTGACAGCGTCATAGACGATGTACTGACCCGCGTAGGGCTGCCCTGTACCGTAGGTGCTGAGGAAGAGCCAATCAATATATGCTGCTTTGTACATGCCCGAACTGGCTGAGGCCGGCCCGTACATAAGTTGGGTGCTGGTCAGTGGTTTCGAGGATGGACTTGTACTTGTGGACGAAGATGAAGGAGTCGAAGTGGACCCGCTTGAAGTACTGAATATATAGGAGCTACTCGTACCACCGATCTGATAGCACAGATCCACTTCCATGCTCAAGCCGCTGCCGTAGGTGGTGGAGGTGCCATTGGCGCTGAGCTTGACCTGTGTATCCGTCAATGTCATGGAAGACAAGGGGTTGCCGGTGGAAGTATGATCTGTGATCTTCCATGGAATTGGGATGTCTACGGTACGGGTGACGGTGGAACTAACTTTATAGGAGAAGCGGGCATGGCTGGCGGCGCGTATCCAGTTCCGGATATCTCCGATGCCATTGGCGTCTCCACACAATACCCCCGTGTTGCTGACAGCAGGCAAATTGGTTTGAGTGATCGCGGTGCCGTTGGGCATGACCAGGGCAATGAAATTCAAATTGTTTCCCACCCCCGCTGAGGTGCCCGAGATGCTAGCTGTGATTGTGTAGGTAGATCCACTTTTAGAAAGCGAGAACGTCATGTTGTTCTGATTCCCGGTGTCTTGCCGATCCAGATTGACGTAGAGGGGGTGGAACATGAGGGCCGACATGGACCCCGAGAAGTCGAAGACCGTGACGATCTCCGGCGGCGGCTGGGCGGTGGAGGCCTGCTGGAAGAGGTTCAGGAAGTCCGTAGGGCTGGCCTGCAACTGAGGATTGAGCTGGGCCCGCAGGGGCAGGCAGAGCAGGAGGCCCGCCAGGAAGGCAAGGGAAACACCCATGGGGGACTTGCGTCGTCGGTTCATCGTGGTTTCCTATCGTGGGGAGGTCTATTGAGCGGGGGTACTGACCCAGGCTTCCTTGGCATGGAAGAAGGTCATGGCGAAGGGGCCTGTGCCGACCTTGATCTGGCTGTCGGATCGGAGCGCCCAGAGATCTGGGGCCTGGAGGGCGACGCTGCCCGCCGCCGGAGTGAAGGAGCCCTGGCTGACCCCCTGGCTCATGTCGGTGATGGGCAGCTTGCCCATGCGGGTGAGGGCCACCGTGAACCCCTGAGTGGTTCCAGACGCTGAGTTCAGTGTGGTGTCGGCGGGCGGTGTGGGCAGGGCCCCCGGGTCGTAGGGGGCCATGGTGGTCGGGTCATAGGCGACGCCAGCCTTGCTGGGGTTCTGGCCCAACATGACCTTCAGATTGTTCATCTGCAGAGCGGTGCCAGTGGCGTTGGGGGAGTTGTACTGGTCCACCCAGTAGACGGCCCATTCGATGCCAGAATCAGCCACGTTGCGCGCCATGGAGCCCTGACGGCTGGTGCCTGAGATGGCCAGCTCGCGGAGAGCGTTCTTGGACATGCCCATGGCGCCGACGGTGATCAGCACCAGCAGCATGAGGGTGACCAGGATGGTGATCCCCCCGGCCTGGGCCTCGTAGAAGGAACAATCGGTTCGGTCTCGCATGGTCACTCCCGTCAATTCATCGTCAGACCCGAGTGCCGCGGTAAGATCACGAGGCTCTGGGTGAAGTTCTTGTAGGCTAAGGTCGTGCCGTTGGACGAATACTCGGACCGCTGCATCGCCGTCCGGGTGGTGATGTCCAGACGGACCAGGGTGGGGATATCGCGGAACCAGCCATACGGATCAACGGAAGTTTTCGTGAAATTGGCGCGTCCGGCGGTGGCCAGTTGAGTGTTGAGATCAGTCAGTATCCCATTTGTCCAACCATTGCCGAAATCCGAGTAGGCCGCGTTGAGTCCCGCCCAGGACTGGCCCGAATTGGCACTCAGGTAGACTTTGAAGTTTGCGATGTTCTCGGCGACGATGGTCTGCAGGGCCGGAACGGCTACGAAGCCGGCGGAATTGTAGGCGCCTTGATCCCGCACAAGGCAGGGGGTTCCGGTGGCCTTCTGGGGATCGTAGAGCTTCATCTGCACGCTGTAGCACACCATCTGCGCGGGCTGGTAGAACAGAACGCCGACGCTGCCGTTCTGGATGTGCTGGGTCTTGGGCGGGGCCCCCGAGGGGCCCACCCCGGTCATGGCCACCGAGGCGCTCGGGCCGACAGTGAAAGTCACGGTGTTGCCCACAGGCGGGTTGACCGTCTGAATATTAAGGACCTCCCAAGAATCCTTGATGATGACGGATTGCCCGACTTGCACCATGCCGGCGTAAGTAGGGCTCCCGCAATCGACGGAGAAGGAGTTGTCCACCCCCGCCGATACCGTGGCCTGGTTCATGACCAGCGTGCTGGCGCTCTTGGCGAGATAGGCCCCGGCCGCACCCCCGGTGCCGGCCAGCGTTCCCTCGAAGGGGAGCGGTTGATCCAGGTAGAAATACAGCTGATCGGCGGTCTGCGGGTCGCCTGTCGCGGCCCCGGCCACCGCCATGTTGGGCTTGATGAAGAATGCTGGACAGGTGAGGGGGTTCAGTTGGGGCGGTGCGGACAAATTGGTAATGTACAGGCCTGCCGTGTTCATGTCGTCGTAAAGCAGATCAATGGACATGCGGTTCCGGCGGGCGCTGGAAATACCCTCGCTCGAGGTGGTTAGTGTGCTGACGCTGGACTTGAAGACATTGGCCATGCCAGCCATCAGGATGCCGACGAACATCACGGCGACCAGCAGCTCGACGAGGGAGAATCCCGCCTCTGTGCATCGATTCCCCTTAGCCATGGATGATCCTCCTGGTGACAACCACCGTGCGCGGGATGGCCACGCTGGTGGCCTGATTCACCTGATCCGCGAAGCTCACGTTGACCGTGAAGTCAGAAATGATCCCCGTACCGGCACTGCCGACATTGTTCTGGGCGACGTACACGTTGTAGAAGGGCGTGGAATCGCTGGGATCCGGCGCATTGGCCACGGGTACCTGGCCCTTGATGGTGAAGGTTGCAGTTGGGGTTGGGGTGGGAGGAGGGCCGATTGTAATGCTGGTAGGAATCGTGGCGGGTACCTTGTTGACGTATTGAAGTTTTGTGAGGGCCACCGGGGTCGCCACCTGGGTGGCCGTGATGTTGAGCCAGGAGAGGCGCCCCTCCATCTCGATCTGATCCATGACCATCTCACCCACCTGCACGGCGGTTCCCAGGCTCCTGCCCCCGCGGGAGCCCTTGAGGGCCATGACTTGGAGCATGGTCAGACCCATGATCCCGACCGCCAGGATGAAGGCGGTCATGAGCATCTCGACCAGACTGAAGCCCCGCTGGGCCCGTACCGAAGTCCTTCTTCGCAGGTATCGCATCAGATTCTCCTCCACTGCCCGTCTCCGCTGTTCACCCCGGAGTTGTAGAACTTGTAGACGCTGGCACCGTTGTTCAGCACCACGATCACTCCCATGGCTCCACCAGGAACGGCGAAGCCGCTGGTGGAGGTGCTGACCACCTGAATGATGAAAGTGTTGTTGAACCGCTTGTTCGAACCGCTGATGGTGACGTAGTTCAACGCAGTCTGAAAAAGGTTGTTGGCGTTCGTATTGGCCGCCTGGAAACTCGCATCGGCGTTGAAAGGCGCCACCGTAGTGATGTCGACGTTCTTCATTCCTTTGCCATTTGCCGTCATAGCATTGGCCCACCAGTTGGAGCCATTGACGACCACACCCGCATTCATGTACTCCCGAGTGCGGGTCGGCGCGAAGACCGTCGCAACGGTCTGTTGCACCGCCGTGGGTGTGGCAGGAGGATTATTAACCACGTCCTGTATGGCCTGGGGGTAAACGATGATGGTAGGGGGTGGGGTAGGGGGTGTGAATGCGGCCGAGGTTACTGTCGTGAGGCCCCGGGCCATGTACATGGTGGGAACCGTACCGTTGGCGCTGTATGGACCCCAGGTGACGATGGCCACGTCCTTGCCGGTGCTTGACGCATATTTCTGGGCATCCATGATGGCGCCCTCGAGTTCATCCAGGACGACCCTCACCGCATTCCCGCCCCGGTTCCCCAGCGTCGACACGCCCCCGATGACGAGGATCGCGACGATCGCCAGCACCACGAGCAGTTCGACGAGCGAATACCCAGAATGGCTGAGCTTGGGAGAACCAGTGCGCGCCATGACAACCTCGTGTCTTGAAGAAAGGATCGAAGGGAAGGGCCGGTGGAGTGAGAATAAATTATCTCAATTGTATTCTTTTATTTACAGGATGAAGAATCCGCCTTTGACGAATTCAATTAGATCGTGTGTAACCTTTTTATACACTATCCAAACTGAATGGGATCCCGGTCCAGGCTGATGAGGCCGGCGGGATCCAGGGGATGCCGGGCCAGCACTTCGCTCAGGGCGCCCCGGCCACCCTTCAGGAGGAGATGCATGCGCCACTGATCGCGGACCCTCGGAACCGGAGCCTCCAGGGGCCCCAGCACCCGCAGGCCTGGAATGGACAAGCGCTGTCGAAAAGCATCGAGGGCCTCCCGGGCCTCGCGCGGGGTATCGGCTTCGGCGCGATAGAGGGTGAGGGCCGTGAAGGGCGGATAGCCCAGCCCTTCGCGGAAGGGCAGCTCCGAGGCGGCGAAGCCTTCGAAATCCTGGGCCAGGGCGAAGATGATGGCCGGGTGCTCCGGTGAGTAGGTCTGGAGGATCACCCGGCCCGGCAGGTCGGCGCGGCCCGCCCGCCCCGCCACCTGAGTGAGCAGCTGGAAGGTTCGCTCCGAAGCCCTGAAATCGGCCACCTTCAGCCCCTGGTCCGCATTGAGCACACCCACCAGGGTGAGCCCCGGGAGGTTATGCCCCTTGGCAAGCATCTGCGTGCCCACCAGGATGTCCACCTGGCCCGCCTCGGCGGCCAGCAGGCCCGCCTCGAAGGAACCTCGGCGGCGGGTCGTGTCCCGGTCCAGGCGCAGGATCCGGGCGGAAGGAAAGAGCTGGTTCAGGTGTTCTTCTACTTGTTCCGTGCCCTCGCCCACTCCGCGCAGGTGGTCGGCGCCGCAGTCCGGACAGGCCTCCGGCGGCACTGTTTCGTGGCCGCAGAGATGGCAGCGCAGGCGGAAGTCGCCCCGATGGTAGGTGAGCGAGATGGCGCAGTGGGGGCAGCCCAGGGTCTTCCCGCAGGCCCGGCACATCCAGAAATTCTCATAGCCCCGGCGGTTCAGCAGCAGCAGCGCCTGCTCCCCCTTGGCCAGGGTCTCAGTGAGGGCCTGCATCAGCGGGGGGGCCAGGATCACCTTCCGCCGCAGCTGCCGGTAGGCCTCCCGCAGGTCCACGATCTCGACCTTGGGCAAGGAAATGCCCGCAGGCCGCTCCCGCAGCCGCAGCAGCCTATAACGACCGCTCTGCGCCGCCTGCCAGCTTTCGAGGCTGGGCGTGGCACTGCCCAACAGGATGGGACAGCCCTCGAGCTGGGCTCGTTTGATGGCCAGGTCCCGGGCATGGATGCGCGGGTGTTCTTCGGACTTGTAGGAGCCCTCGTGCTCCTCGTCCACGATGATGAGTCCGATGTCGCGGAGGGGCGCCAGCACCGCATTCCGCACGCCCACGAAGAGCTCGGCCCCGTTGAAGAGCAGGCGCACCACGTCGCCCTGCCTCTCGCCCACATTCAAGCCCGCATGGCCCACCGCGATGCGGCCCGGGAAGCGGGCCTCCAGGCGATCTAGCAAGCGGCCCGTGAGACCGATCTCGGGAACCAGCCACAGCACTCGCCGACCCGCCTCCAGCACCCGCTCGGCCAGGGTGAGATACACCTCGGTCTTGCCGGAGCCGGTGACGCCATGGAGCAGGTGGACACCGAAGGTTCCGAGGGCCACCGCCTCCAGGGCCGTCCGCTGTTCGTCATTCAGGACCACGGTCCGGTCGACCCCCGCCTCGCGCCGCTGGCCCAGCAGATCCACGCGCTTCATGCGTTCGACGAGCCCCCGCTTTTCCAGGGTGCCCAGCACTGAGCCACCGACGCCGGCGGCCTCCAGCAGTTCCGGCTCCATCAGCGCGCCGCCGGCCTCCTCCAGCGCTACCAGCACCTTGGCCTGGACGGGAGTCACCCGGGCCGGATGAGGGACGCCCGTGAGACGAACTTCCGTGAACCCGGAGCCGCGCAGGGCTGTTCGGTGCAGCAGCGTGGGCAGGATGGCGGGATCGCGGTGCCAGGCCTCGCCCAGCTCCGCCAGCACCCCCCAGGCCCCGCGGTCGCGGTGAAAGGACAGACGCTGTCCATCCTCGTCCGCCTCCCAGTTGGGCAACAGGGCCTGGGGCAGGCTCAGGGGCAGCAGGTGGGCTTCGAGGCAGCCGTAGTAGCGGGCGGCGAAGGACTGCAGTTCCAGCAGCTTGGACGGCAGCAGCGGGAAGGGGTCCAGCACCGCCTCGATGGGCCGCAGCTTAGCCGCAGGCGGGGCGGGATCGGGCCCCATGGCCAGGCCCACCGCCAGACTGGTCCGCACCTTCACCCGCACCCGCACACCCGCTGGCAACCCCTCCGGCGCCAGGTAGGTCAGGGGCGGCAGGGGCCGGTTCAGCTGGATGCGGGTCGGGACGAATGTCATGAATGGCCAGGATACACTTGGCGAATGTTGGTACTCGGCCTGGAATCCTCCTGCGACGACTGCTCCGCCGCCGTGGTGGAGGAAACGACCGCGGGTCCCCTGCTGCGCTCCCTGGTGCGGGAAAGCCAGGACGCCATCCATGGTCCTTTCGGCGGCGTGGTGCCGGAACTCGCCGCGCGGGAACACCTGCTGCAGGTGCGGGCGGTGATGGCCGGTGCGTTGGCGCAGGCCGGCATCGGCCTGGCGGAGCTGGATCGCATCGCGGTGACGCGGGGGCCCGGGCTGGTGGGGAGTCTGCTGGCCACCTTCAGCGCGAGCAAGGCCGTGGCCTGGCACCAGGACCTCCCGTGGGTGGGCGTCCACCACCTGCTGGGCCATCTCAATGCCGCCCGCTTCGCGTCGCCGGATCTCCCCTTCCCCGCCCTGGTGCTGCTGGTCTCCGGGGGCCACACCCACCTGTACCTCGCAAAGGACTGGACCTCGCTCCAGCTGCTCCAGAAGACCCGGGATGACGCCGCCGGCGAAGCCTTCGACAAGACCGCCCGCATGCTGAACCTGGGCTATCCGGGCGGTCCCCTGGTGGATGCCTGCGCCCAGGCTGCGCCCCGGGCCGCCGACCCATTCACGCCGCCGAAGTTCCGCGACGGCAAGGCCTCCTGGAGCTTCTCCGGCCTGAAGACCGGGGTGAAACTGAGGGTGGAGCGGAACCCCCACCTGGCGAAGGCGGGAGCGGCGGATCCCCAGGTGCAGGCCCTCTGCCGCAGCCTTCAGGAGGCCATCTCTGCCTGGCTGCTGAAACCCCTGCCTGAATGGGCGGAGGCGCATGATGCCCGAAGCCTGGTGATCAGTGGCGGCGTGGCCTGCAACTCCCGCCTTCGTGCCGAGGCCGCGACCCTGGCCGCCCGGCTGGGCCTGGCGCTGGCCATCCCCGAACCCCGGCTCTGCACGGACAACGGCGCCATGATCGCCGCCGCCGGAGCGCTCCTGGAACGGGAGACCGATCCATGGATCCAGAACGCCGACGCGGATTTGAAACTGGGAGCCTGAGATGGATGTAAGCCGAGAGGATGTTCTTCGCTGCGCGGCCCTGGCCCATCTGAGCCTGCGGGAGGAGGAGGTCGAGCCCATGCGGATGGCCATGGCCCGCATGCTGACCCATGCCGCCAGCCTCGATGAACTCCCCCTGGACCAGGTCGAACCCATGCTCGCGGGTCAGGGCAGGCCCCTACCCCGCCGCGAGGACGAGCCTCGGGACACCTTCACCCAGGAGCAGGCCCTCGCCAACGCCCCCGCCCAGGACCGGGGGTATTTCGTGGTGCCGAAGGTGCTCTAGACCAACCTGACAACCGCGGAAAGGACCAATTCCTCCTCAATAGTAAAGGATCCCGTCCTACCAGTCCCCGCCGGAATCCCCGCCACCGGAGTCGCCACCGGAGTCGCCACCGGAATCACCCCAATCGCTGGAGTTGGAACTGGAGTCGCCCCAGTCGCTGGAGGACTTGTCGGATGAATCCCCGGACCAGCCATCACCCGAGCGGTCATGGTGGCGAGGTTCGCCGCCCATCATGCTGCCGATCATCATGCCCGTGAGCAGGCCCCCCATGCCGCCCCCGGGCTGGCCGTAGCCACCCTGCATGGGAACGGAGCCTGGCATGGGCGCATCCAGGCCCAACTGCCGCCGGGCCGAAGGCGGGAGTTCCTCGTCCTTGAGGGCCTGAACGCCAGCCACAGTGGAGCAATAACCGCAGGTCCACTTCACCGAGCGCAGGCCATCCCAGTCCTGCTTCATCTTGTCGCCCGAGGCGCCACAGGTGGGGCATTTGGGATAGGGACAGGGAAAGACGTGAGGTTCTAGCGATCCCGAGGGAAGACCCCGATGGGCTGCGCCCAGCTGTTCCGGCTGATCGCGTTTGCCACGCAGCGCGAGATAGATCACCGCGCCGATGATGAGAAGGATGATGAGTGTCGTCATGGGGACTCCTGACGCCCAAAGAATATCCGGAACCTGCGGACATCGGTACTTGCTGGCATCATCAGCAGCATGCAGCCTCGCCTCCTGATCCCGGACGACCGGCCCTGGCGCGTGCTGGGCCTGATGTCGGGCACCAGTGCAGATGGTGTGGACGTCGTCGCCATCGAGGTGGATCCAGGTGGCTTCCCGGACGGGAAGCCGTTCCGCCGCCTCCTGGGACACCGCTCATCCGATTATCCAGCCCAGCTCCGGGAGCGGGTGCTGGCCGCCGCCTCAAATCGCCTGATACCAGAGGAGCTCTGCATCCTCCAGCGCAGCCTGGGGGACCACCACGCTCAGGCGGCTAGGACCCTGTGCGAGGAATTGGCCCTCCGGCCGGACCTGGCCTCCCTGCACGGACAGACCGTCCAGCACCACCCGACCAAAGGGGCGAGCCTCCAACTGGCGGATCCCTATGTGCTGGCCGAGGCCCTGGAGTGTCCGGTGGTCTGGGATCTCCGTCGCCGGGATCTCGCTTTGGGAGGACAGGGCGCGCCGCTCGTCCCCCTGCCGGAACGCTGGCTGCATGGAGCCGGGCCCTGGCTGGCCCTGAACCTCGGCGGCATCGCCAACCTGACCTTCTGGGACGGACAGAGGACCCAGGCCTGGGACACGGGGCCTGGCATGTCCCTGCTGGACCTCGCGGCGAAGCGGTGGCTTGGGCTTTCTTTCGATCCCGATGGCACCTCTGCCAGCGGGGCGGTGGCAGAACCCCTCTTGGATCGTTGGCTTCGTCATCCCTATTTCCGGCTGGCGCCACCGAAATCCACGGGACGCGAGGTCTTCGGCGAAGCCTGGCTCGACCAGGAAACCACCCTCCTCGAAGCCCTTCCCCTGGCGGATCGGCTGGCCACCCTGGCCGCCTTCACCGCTGCCTCCGTGTCCATCGAGGCCGCGCGCACCGCGCCCTGGCCTGAGGGAATAGGGGGCCTGGTCAGCGGGGGAGGGGCCCGCCATCTGCGCCTGCGCGCGGAACTGGCCAAACGGCTTCCCCTGCCGCTGGAGGATGACGCTACCTTCCCGTCTGGTGCGCGGGAGGCCGTAAGCTGGGCCCTGCTGGGCGCTGCCAGCGCCCTGGGGATCCCGGGCAATCTTCCTGAAGTCACGGGAGCTTCGCGGGCCGCGGTGTTGGGGAGTTGGGTGTGGCCGTGAGGTGGGGTCGCTGGGTCGACCACCTGCCCCTGTGGATTGCGCTGGGTGCCACGGTGTCCTCGGGCATCTACGAACCCGGTGAACTGGTGATCATGGCGCTGCCACTAGCCGTGGCAGCGGTGATGCAGGTGCTTCGCTGGGACATCAACCGCTACCATCGCTGGGTAGAGATCGGGGCCCTGATCTTTTTCCTGGGGGATCTGGCCCGGGGCCGTGGCATCTTCACTGTGGCCATCCATACCCTGTTCGTGCTGGCCGGTGCCCGTCTCGTCCTCTCAAGGAACCTGCCGCACCGACGTCAGCTGCTTTTGATCGGCTTCCTGCTCTTCTTGACGACGGCCATCGGGACAACCGACATCATGTTCCTGGTCTGGACGCTGGCTTGGTCCTGCGCGGCCGCCTTGGCCCTGCTTCAGCAGAGTTGGGAGCCTTCCGCCGCCCTCCGCCGGGGCACACAGTCCCCTCCTCCCTTTGCCCAGGTGCCGATGTGGGTGGGGGCCGCCGTGGTGTTCGGCGCAGGGTTCTTCGTCATCATGCCTCGCCTGAGCCTGGGCCTGCGCCCGGGCATCCTCCTGGGCGCCTCAAGGACTTTTGGACAGGCGGGGCTGGGCGACCGGCTGGATCTCTCCGGGGGTGGCCCCATCGAGCCCAATCCGGAAGTCGCTGTGCGAATCGCGCCGCCCGCCGACATCGATCCGATCGCGGATCCCCAGTGGATCCGAGGGCTCGAGCGCCTGCGGGGAATCACGTTGGAAGCCGTCCATGGCCAGCGCTGGGAACCCGCGAATCTCACTCCGCCCATCCCTTTGGTGTCCGATCGAAACGTCGGTAATCGCATGGCAGAGTTCCTCTACACACCCAGCCCTCAAGGCATCCTCGCCCTGCCTGCGGGACTGGTCCGGCTGGATCCTTCGGACCCCGTGATCGTGACGGGTACGGGCGCCAGCCGCCGCTGGCGGTTCCTGAGGGCCCGCACGGTACCCCTGACCCTCACCTGGAACCCGAGGCAGCCCGAACCCAGCGAGGCCCGCCTTTCGCCCCGCCGCCTGGATTTCCTGACTCAGCTGGAGCCCGAACACGAGGCGGCGCGCCGAGCCAGCTTCCGTTTCGCCCCCGGCATTCTTCCCACTCCCCAGCTCGCCACGGTTCTGGAAACAGCCCTGCGCGGGTTCGGGTATACCCTCGACAATCCCTCCGGCCAAGCTTCCAATCCTCTCGAGGACTTCCTCGAGCGCACCAAGGCGGGCCACTGTGAGTACTTTGCCTCGTCCATGGCCCTGATGCTGCGGGCCCGGGGCGTCCCGGCCCGAGTGGTGAACGGGTATCGGCTGGGGCCGTGGATCCCGGAGGGCGGCTACTTCCGGGTGAGCCAGAATGAGGCCCATAGCTGGGTGGAGTACTGGCATGAGGGTCGATGGTGGACGTCTGATCCCACCCCCCAAGGTGCCGCGAGCATGACCTCAGACCTGCACGGTCTTCGAGCCTACGAGCGCTGGCTGGACGCCCTGCGTTACCGGTGGGACCGGTACGTGGTGCGGTTCTCGGACCAGGATCAGCAGTCCGGATTCTCCTGGATTCAGGAACGGCTCCAGGGCTGGGAATGGCGCTGGAAGGCCCCGTCCAAAGCCGCAGGGTGGACGCTGGGCCTGGCGATTCTCGCCTGGATGCTATGGCGCTCTCGGGGGCTTTTACAGCCATTACCAGCAGGTCCGGGCGGCATTCGTGCCCTGCGCCCCCTGTTGGCGTGCACCCGCAGGACCGCGCCGGTGGAACCCGGCGATACCGCCCGCGCCTGGCTGATGCGGCTGGCCATCCTCCGTCCCGAGCGAAAGAAAGCCCTGCAAGGCCTGGCCGACACCGTGGACTCGGAAGCCTATGGTGCAGGAAACGCCGCGGCTTCCGCCCTGGCGAAGGCGGAAGCCGCAGCGTGGCGCAGCTGGAAATCCGAACCGCATAGGAGCCTGTCAAAGTAATTGGAAGGCCCCGCGCGCGTGGCGCCGCACGAGCGAGGCCAGGAAGGCGAGGTGAGCGTAGCGGGTACTACGCGATCCGAGTCTGACGCCGCATCGCGACGTGCGCCGCCACACGCCCTCCGGGATGGGCCCAGGCGGGCGCCCCGCGGCGTCAGGGCCCTTGAACGATGCCACCACATCGCCCTGTGGGCCCTTACTGGCGGTGCATCCCGCCTGGACCCATCGCGGGGCCCTCGAATACTGGGGCAGGCTCCTAGCTCTTCGTGAATTTCTCGAAGGCCTTCATGAGTTCCATGGGCAGCGGGAAGACGATGGTGCTGTTCTTCTCCACCGCGATCTCCGTGAGGGTCTGCAGGTAGCGCATCTGGATGGCGGTGGGGTTCTGGCTGATCTTGTTGGCCGCCTCCAGCAGCTGTTCCGAGGCCAGGAGTTCACCTTCGGCGGCAATGACCTTGGCGCGCTTCTCACGCTCAGCCTCGGCCTGCTTGCCCATGGCCCGCTGGATCTGCTCCGGCAGGTCCACGCTCTTGAGTTCGACGCTATTCACTTCCACGCCCCAGGGTTCCGTGGAGCGGTCGATGATCTCCCGCAGCCGCATGCTGAGCTTTTCCCGGTCCGCCAGCAGTTCATCCAGGCTGACTTCGCCGAGGATGGAACGGAGTGTGGTCTGGGCGATCTGGCTGGTGGCGTAGTAGTAGTTCTCCACGCCGATGATGGCCTGCTTGGGATCCAGCACTTTGGAGTAGACGACGGCGCTGACTTTCAGGCTCACGTTGTCCCGGGTGATGACATCCTGGCTCGGGACCTCCAGCACCGTGGTGCGCAGCGAAACCAGCACGGCCTTCTGGAACGGGCGCCAGATGAAGACCAGTCCGGGCCCCTTGGGTACATCGCTCACCTTGCCGAGGGTAAAGACCACCGCCCGCTCGTATTCATTGATGACCTTGAGGCAGCTGAGGCCCCAGATCACCACGAAGAGCAAGAGGGGACCAAGCAGTCCGAAGGAGGCGATGAGGGTATCCATATGGGATCTCCGGGGAAGGAACGCTCCAGTCTACGCCCGGACGAAAGGATTGGTCGCAGCCTCCTCCCCGAGGGTTGTGGCGGGACCGTGCCCGGGGATGACCAGCATGGCGCCATCCAGCACGTAGAGCTCCCTGCGGATGCTCTGTTCCAAGAGTTCCCAACTGCCTCCCCAGAGATCCGTCCGGCCGACTCCGCCCCGGAAGAGCGTATCCCCTGCCAGGAGCACCTTTCCCTTGGCGAAGTCGCCGTGGAAACAGCAGGAGCCGGGCGTGTGCCCCGGCGTATGCAGCGTCGTCAGATCCATGTAGCGATCGCCCGCCTGCAGATCGACCATTTCGGGCTGGGGAATGGTGGGCATCCCGAACATCCCCGTCTGCTGGGGCAGTGCCTCGATGAGGAAGGTGTCATCCCCGTGCAGGTGCGCCGGGCACTGCCAGAGATCCTGAAGTTCGCGGGTGGCGCCCACATGATCGAAGTGGGCGTGGGTATGGAGGAGAGCCAGGACCTTGAATCCGAGCGCTTCCACCCGCTTGCGGATCTTCGCCCCATCCCCGCCGGGATCCACCACCACACCCATACCCGTGGCGGCATCCCACATCAGCGAGCAGTTGCAGCCCAGGGGGCCCACGGGGAAGGACTCGAGGTTCAGCATCCTTCCAGTGTGCCAACTCCCGGCCGGAAGTGCGTACCGACAGCCGCCAATCGATCGCTAAACTGGATCCGTGGCCGCTGTCCGAACCAACCTCGAGAAATCCCCTTTCCTGACGCGCAAGCTGGGGGACCTGCCCCTGCGCCCGGGTTGCTACCTCTACCGGGATGAGGGGGGGAACCTGCTCTACGTGGGGAAGGCCAAGGTCCTGCGGAACCGGGTGAAGTCATACTTCCAGCAGAAGCGGTTGGATGCCAAGACACGGCGGCTGGTGGCGCGCATCTGGGACGTGGAGCTCATCGTCTGCGAAACGGAACTGGAAGCCCTGATCCTCGAAAACAACCTCATCAAGGAACATTGGCCGCCCTTCAACATTCTCCTGAAGGACGACAAGAGCTACCCCTACGTGAAGCTCACCTGGAAGGAAGCCTTTCCCAAGGTCTTCGTCACCCGCAAGGTTCGGAAGGACGGCAGCCTCTACTTCGGTCCCTTCTTCCCTGCCAGCACGGCCTACCGCACGGCGGAACTGGTCTACCGCTTCTTCCAGATCCGCGACTGCGACATCGACATTGATGGAAGGCGGGGCCGGGCCTGCCTCAAGTACCAGCTCCACCGCTGCACCGCCCCCTGCATCGCCGCCGTGAGCCAGGAGGCTTACCGCGAGCAGGCCAAGGAGGCCCGGCTGTTCCTGGAGGGCAAGCGGGACGAACTGAAGGCCCGCCTGGAGACGGCCATGTGGAAGGCTGCCGAGGCCGCCGCCTTCGAGCAGGCCGCCCAACACCGGGACGCCCTGCAGCAGGTGGACGCCTGGTTCACCCGCCAGAAGGCCGCCAGCGCGGACCTGGACGACACGGATGTCTACGGCAGTGCCGTCCTGGATGGCCGGGCCTGCGTCCACCGCCTCATGCTGCGTGAGGGCCGCATGGTGGGCCGGCAGGAGTATTTGCTGGACGACATCGAGACCTTCGACGGCGCCGTGCTGGCCCAGGTCATCCAGCGAGTCTACGGCGCCGATCCGGCGCCCGTGCGCATCCTCGTGGAGGTGGAACCGGAAGACTCGGCCTTGCTCTCTGAGTGGCTCTCGGGGCTCCGCGGTTCCAAAGTCCGTATCCACGTTCCCCAGAAGGGGGAGAAAGTGGATTTGCTGGCCATGGCCCAGGAGAATGCTCGCCTGGCCCTGGAACGCAAATTCGAACCCGCNNGACAAGGCCCGCTACCGCCGCTTCAAGATGACCAACGAGCAGAACGACGACTTTGCCAACATGCAGGAGGCGGTGCTGCGCCGCTACAAGCGCATCCGAGACGAGAAACAGGAATTCCCGAATCTGGTCCTGATCGACGGGGGCCTGGGTCAACTCCACGCGGCGGAAGCCGCCCTCAGAGAACTTGGGCTGGAGCAGTTGGAGCTGGCAAGCCTCGCCAAGAAGGAAGAACTGGTCTTCCGTCCGGGATTAAAAGAACCGCTGAAGATCCCGAAATCCTCGCCGGTGCTTCAGCTGCTCCAGCGCATCCGCGATGAAGCGCACCGCTTCGCCATCACTTACCATCGGGCCCTGCGGGCCAAGCGCACCCTGCAGACTGAACTGACGCAAATCCCAGGCATCGGCCCTGCCACTGCGAAGAAGCTGCTCCAGGCTTTCGGCAGCGTGTCCCATGTCCGCGTGGCTTCAGAACCAGACCTCGCGCGAACCATCGGTGAGGCGGCGACTCGCAAGGTCATGGCCTGGCGAGATGCCCAGGCCTGAGGGTGAGGGTCAGCGGCCGCCCTCGATCTGGCTCAGTTCCGCCCGGGCGCCAACGCTGCCTTTTTCTGCGGCCTTGCGCAACCAGTAGAGGCCCTTCTCGCGATCCTGGGGTATGTTCAGGCCGTTGTAGTACATGAGGCCAAGCATGTGCATCGCGCGCACATCTCCGGCCTTGGCCTGCTCAAGGGTGGCCTGTGCAGCGGGGGGAACCGATTCGATCGTGGGCGCCATGACCGGCTTTGGTGACAGTGGTAACGCCGAGTTTCTGAAGAAAGCCAGGTAGGCTCCCCCACCCAGCACCACCAGCAACCCGAGGATGAGTGGCAGCTTCCACCGGAACGGTTGGGATACCCTGGGTCGATGCGTCACCTTCAGGGTCTGGCCTGCGGTCTCTGCCGGTTGATCCACTCTCTGCACGCGGATGGGAGCCTCATCCATTCTGGGTAACACTAGTCTCTGGGTCTTGTCGGCGCCGGGCTCAGGCATTCCGATGGGCAGCTTCATGGTGCGACCGCCATCCGCAGGCATTGAGGGATCCGGCCCCTGGGTACCATAGGGACTCACCGGCTCGCCCACCGGCAAGCGCATCGTGAGGTATGGTTCAGGCTCAGGATTCTTCGGATCAGGAGTCTCGGAGTCGGGCATGCGCCCTCCTCGGCGGGTGCGAACCCCCATCATACCTGGATATTTTAGCTCTTTAAGGCTTTCACCCAACGATCGTACCGGGGCATCAGGGCCAGGTAGAGCATGGGGGTCAGCAGGATGAATCCCCAGACATGACGCTCCCCATGGTCACCGACAAGGATCCAGTAGACCAGCCCGCAGAAACTACTGGTTTCGAAAGCCGCAGCGTAGAGCAGCCCTTCCTGCAGGATCACGGCGGAGCGCCGAATCTCGGGAAGGGCCTTGAATTCGCGAAGAACCCTTCCACTGCGCCACCACACCCAGGCGGCCGACAGGAAAACCAGGCCCGTGAAGAGGTAGCCGATCTGCTGAAAGATCCCATCGGGAACGTGGGTCCCCGGTGGAATCACGCCCGATCGCAGCAGCACCGCAATCAGGCCTGGGGTGCCGAAGCAGAGGGCGAGGCCCAAACCATAGGCCCTGCGATGCGCCGACCGGAGGGTATTGGCCACACCATTCACGCCGCCTCGGCGGCCTTGACGTGGATCTCACCGAAGGTTTCGCCCTGGACCAGGGAAATGCGTCCCGTACGGACCAGTTCCAGAAGGGCGAGGAAGGTGAGCACCAGTTCCTCTCGGGTGCGTGCCTGACCCAGCAGACCTTGGAAGGGCTTCCAAAGGCCATCCTGCAGGCTGCCAAGCACCTCCATCACCCGCTGCTCAAGCGACTTGGGCTGAGTACGAACCTCCACGGGCGGCGGCGGCATGAGCCGTTTCAGGGCTTCGCGATAGGCTCCCAGCAGGTCAAAGAGGGTGGCTCGGATGGGCTCTTCTTCCACGCGCTTGTGGTCATCCAGATCAATGCCCGGCGCGAAGGCGATTTTCTGCCAGTCGGACTCCCGGTCCGAGAGCATCAGGGCCGCGGCCTTCACCTGCTGGTAGTCCAGCAGCCGCTGGACCAGAAGCTCCCTGGGATCCTCCTCGCCGCACTCCTGGGGCGGACGGGGCAGCATGAGCCGCGACTTGATCTGCAGCAGCTGGGCCGCCATGGCCACGAATTCCGCCGCGATTTCCAGGTTCAGCTCCTCCATGAGCTTCAGGTAATCCATGTACTGCCTGGTGACCTCAGCCATGGGCAGGTTCAGGAGATCCAACTTCTGCTCATGAATGAGGTGCAGCAGCAGATCCAGAGGCCCGTCAAAAGCCGAGAGGTGAAGCGCCAGACCGCGGAACTTCGTCTCAAAACCCTTGGGCGGCTCGAAGATCTTGGAAGCCTCAGGCACAGGCGCAGGTTCTGCCACAGATTCCGGGATTTCCATGGGGGTTTCGGACATGACTCCATTCTAGCCGGGGCCAAGGGCTCAAGTATCGTGAAGGAAAAGCCAGTTCAGCCACGGATGAACACAAATGAACTCGGATAAATGAACTCACGTCATATCTTGTAGTTATCAGTGTTCATCTAGGTTCATCCGCGGCAAATGAGACACAATGTAAGGCTATGGCTCGCCCCCCAGTTCTCCCCGGCCCACGCCCCGATTGGTTGAAGATCCGCATCCCGGCACCGGAGGTGGTGGCCGAAGTGGAGAGCCTCATCCGGGAGCAACGGTTGGTGACGGTCTGTGAGGAGGCCCGCTGTCCGAACCTGCACGAGTGCTGGGGCGTCCACCGGACGGCCACCTTCATGCTCATGGGCGATATCTGCACCCGGCATTGCGGCTTTTGCAATGTGGGCAAAGGCCGCCCCAATGAGCTGGACCCTCATGAACCCCAACGGGTGGGCGAGGCGGTGGCGCGGCTGGGACTGAAATTCGCCGTGGTCACTTCCGTGAACCGGGACGATCTGGCCGACGGCGGATCAGCCCATTTCTCCGGGACCATCCAGTGGATCCGCACCCTATCTCCCCACTGCGGTGTCGAGGTGCTCATTCCCGATTTCCAAGGCAATGAGGCGGCCCTATTCACGGTCCTTGAAGCCCACCCCGATGTGCTCAATCACAACGTAGAGACGGTGCCTCATCTATATCGACGTGTGAGGCCTGACGCCGATTACCACCAGAGCCTGGAGGTCCTGCGTCGAACCGCGGATTGGCGTGACACCCATGCCCCTTCCATGCGGGTGAAGAGCGGCATCATGGTGGGCCTGGGCGAGACCCCGGAGCAGGTGCTGGAACTCATGGCCGACTGGCGGAAAAGCCATGTGGATATTGCCACCATCGGGCAGTATCTTCCCCCTTCTGAACGGCACCTTCCCCTGCACCGCTTTGTGGAACCTACAGAATTCGACATGTACCGACAGAAGGGCCTGGAGATGGGCTTTCAGCGCGTGGAATCCGCCCCACTGGTGCGATCCAGCTACCACGCAGGAGAGGGCTTCGGAGGCTGACGCCCCCGAAGCCCTCCCTGCGTGATTCGCCTAGGCGTGGACCTGATTGGTCGTGCCCAGGAACTGCTTCTCAAAGGCCGTCCAGTCCAGGGTGCCGGCGCCCTGAGGGCCATTGGGGGTGCGAAGGCGGATGATCTCGTCCTGGTACCAATCGATGACGGGCTGTCCGATCTTCAATGAAGCGAGTTCATTGGCAAGATCACTGGGAGTCAGCAGGCAGACCCAACCCCGATCGTAGGGGCTGTGCATGAGCTCGCCCGGATCGGTCTTGAGGTGGGCATTGTCATGTTCGATGCGGCCCGAGAGTGGGGCAGCCACATGGACCGTACCCGATGCGCCCTTGAGCGTGAAGAGCGGGTCCCCCTGTTTGACGGTCTTGCCCTGTTCCGGAAGGATCACCTCCTTCACGGTGCCCAGCGCCTTCCGCACGAAGTCGTCGATACCGATCCGGACCTGTCCTTCTGGCTCAATGCGCACCCAGGCGTGGCCTGCAGACAAGAAGGCTCCACCGGGCACACAGAACTCGGAAGCGGGCACCACTTCGGCCATCTCCGGAGATACGACCCGGACATTGGGCCGCCTGGCGGCGTCCAGGCGTGCCTCGCGCTTGATGAGCAGCTTCTTGGCGAATTCGCCAAGTTCGTCGGCCGTGAAGGGCTTCTGCACATACTCACAGGCACCCTGCTGCAGGGTCTGGACGGCCGTGTCGATGCTGCCATAGCCCGTGATGACGACCACGTCAATGTCAGGGCGCAGATGCTTCACGGCCTTCACCACTTCCACGCCGTCCATGTCTGGCATCTTGAGGTCCGTGAAGACGAAGTCGTAGTCGCGACGCTGAACCAGTCCCAGGGCCTCGGGTCCGTGTTCGACCGTATCCACGCTGAATCCCTCCAGCACCAGGATGCGCCGGAAGGAATCGAGGACCACGGCCTCGTCGTCCACGGCAAGGATCCGGGCCTTGGGATTGGGCACTTCCACGCGCTTCAGGCTCTTGGCCTCGTGGGTGAAGTCCAATTTGATCGAGGTGTTGAGCACCGCTTCGCGAGCCTGGCGTTCCCGGTGTTCCCGCCTCCGGCGCAGGGTCGTGCGCACCAGGAAGTCCATGCCGACGAAAGCCACGAACATGAAGAGGATCAGAATGGCGGTCATGTGGACCTCCTAAGTGAGGGTTGCAAGGGATGGGGGCGAGCCGCCTTCTGGTGCCGCAACTGTCGATAGGCGAAGGGTGAATGTAGTACCGTGCCCTAGCTCGCTTTGAACTTCAAGCGATCCACCATGAGCCTCGACGATGCCCCAGCTGACCGCCAGGCCAAGGCCCGTGCCATGGTTGCCTTTGGTGGTGAAGAAGGGTTCGAAAATCCGCGGCAGGTCCTCCGGGGGAATGCCACATCCGCTGTCTTTAAGCAGGAGTTCGATCGAGGAAGAAGGTACTCGCCTCGTCGTAGCCCGGATACTGCCTCCCTCGGTTCCGATCGCGTCCGCGGCGTTCAAGAGGAGATTGACCACCACCTGCTGAATCTGGTTCGCGTCCGCATAGACGGTCGGAAGGTCCGAAGCCAGATCGAGGGACAGGTCCACGTGATGCAGAGACAGTTGCGTCATGACTACGGACACGGCCCGGCGCACCACTTCATCAAGATCCATGGGCTTTCTGGCAGGTGCCGTGGGCCGTGCGAAATCGAGAAGGCCGCGGATGATGCCCCGGCAACGCACGGTCTCCCGCACGATGACGTCCAGGTCATCACAGGTTTCCTTGTCCCCATCCAAACGCTTGCGGAGCAGAGACGCATAACTGAGCACGCCGGTGAGGGGGTTGTTGATCTCATGGGCGATGCCAGCGGCCAGGCGGCCCACGGAAGCCAGCTTGTCCGCCTGGGCCAACTGGCGTTGCGTCTCGGCGATGTGGTGGATCATGTCGTTGAAGGCCTTGGCCAGTTCCCCCAATTCATGCCGTCCGCTCACCTGGATGGTACCGCTGAAGTCGCCCGCCTCGACCCGGCGGGTCCCCTCAACCAAGGCCTCGACGGGCAGTTCCACCAACCGGTGGTTGAGCCACCACATCATGAGGCTGACCGCCAGAATGGCCAGGAGGGCGGAGGCTACGATCACTTTGCGGCTGAAGGCAATTTCCGCATCCACCTGATCCAGAGAGACATTCACGTCCAGCACGCCCAGCAGCCTCTGGTTCGGACTATGTGCGTGGCAGTCGGCCGTCGAGCAGGAGGCCTCATTCGGGATGGGATTGATGACACCAAGAACACGCGTGCCATCCGGGGCATGGAAGACCCGGGCCCGGGCCTGGATCTCCAAATGCTCGAGGGGGCGTCCCTCTGCGTGGCAGGCATAGCACGCCTCGCCCTTCGGATCCAGGCTGGTGCCGATCTCCTCGCTGGCGGAGGAGAACATAATCTTCCCTTCCTTATTGAAGACACGGACCTTGCGGATGCCTTCTTTCTGCAAGCCTCCCACATCCCGGATCTGTCGGTGCAGGTTGTCCCGCCGATTCTCCAGCATGTCGAAGTGGGCGGCACCCTTGATCGTTTCACTCAGCTGGTCCGCGCATTGAGTGCGTTCGGCCAGCAGCTGCCCTGTCTGCACCCGGAGAATGGCATAGGCCATGCCGCCGACCACCGTCGCCGTGACAAGCGCGGCGCCGAGGACTAGGCGGATGCCGATGCGGGTTCGCATGGCTCAGGCTCCTTCTTCCCGCTCCTGGGATTGGGACACGGGACCATCAGGGAAGATGGAGAAGTTCCGCACGGCGAAGGCGAACACCGCCATGCCGGTGGCCACCAGGCCCACGGACACGATGATCTCCATGGCGGAGGGAATGTAACGGGTGCCCGAGGCCGCTTCCATGCCTGTGATGCTCACATTCAGGCGGTTCATCACAAACCCCAGCACCGCGAGGAAGGCGCCTCCCACCAGCCAATTGGGATCGGATCGCAGACGGCGGAAGGACATGAGGACTACGGGCAGGATCACGCCCAGGGTGAACTCCAGCAGGAACATATTCCCTTCGTAGCTGAAACTGAGGATGCTGCCAAAGGCATGGTTGCGGTGAATGGCCTGGATGCGCATGAGCCCGTAGATGCCGAGAGCCACCACCATGCCTCGGGCGAGGGGCTCCAACAGATTCATCTCCAGATGACGGTGGAAAGCCCGCCCGCTGAGGTAGGATTCGAGGATCACCATTCCGATGCCTGCGCCGATGGCCGAGATGTAGAAATGAAGGGGAAGCATGGGTGAGTACCAGAGCGGGTGGAGCTTGCTCGGCACGATCAAGTAGAGCGTTCCCAGCGAGGACTGATGCAGGGTCGATAGGATCACGCCGATGATGACCAGGGGTATGATGAGACGGTGGATGAGCCGGGCAGGCGCATGGAACCCGAACCGCTCGAAGACGACGGGCGCAAACTCCACCGCCAGAACCGTGGTGTAGAGCATGACGCACCAGGCCACCTCAAACATGACGGAGTGCGGGTTCCAGTAGACGATGGCGTGCCAGATGCGCCAAGGCTGGCCCAGATCCAGCAACAAAGCCACGATCACAAAAGAATAGCCAAGGAAACCCGTCAGGATCGTTGGTCGCACGATGGGCTCGAACTTCTTGAGATTGAAGAGCTGGACTACGGCGGTAAGGGTGAAGGCTCCCGCGGCGAGCCCCACTCCGCAGAGCAAGTCGAAGCCGATCCAAAGGCCCCAGGGGAAGCGGTCGCTCAAGTGAGTGACGGCGCCTAGGCCCTTGGTGAATCGGATCACCGTGACCGCGCAGAAGGCCAGGAACAGTACGACGAAGACGCCGGTCCAGAACCCTGGACGGAATCGGCGGGGATTGAGGGTGGCAGTAGCGTTCATGACCGATCTCCTCGTCCGTGGTTATGCTTCTCTGCCTTCGCCACATCCTCGCGGCGCGCAGTGATCCAGTGCACTCCATAGAGGAAGACGGCCCAGACCCCGACGAAATCGGGAATGTTGGAAAGCACCTGCCAGGTGCGCATGGCTGGCGGATCAGCCGGCAGATTGGTTTTCAGGCCGAGTTTGTCGAAGGGCACGCTGGAAATCATCATTACGGAGGTTCCCCCCGCTTCCGTCAGTCCGTAGATGTGGTCCAGGTACGCGCCGGGCTTCGAACGGATGCGCGTGCGGGCCTCCCAGATCAGATCCTCCTTCTTGCCGAAGGTGGTGGCGTCTACCGGGCAGGCCTCGGTGCACGCGGTGAGCTTGCCTTCCTTGACTCGGTCGGCGCAAAGGATGCACTTCCCCATGACCGGTACCGGGCGGTCCCACTGGTATTTCGGGATTTCGAAGGGACAGGCCATCATGCAGTAGCGACATCCCATGCAGCGCTCGGCATCGTAAACCACGGGACCTTCGGGCGTCTTTGTCAGGGCCGCCACGGGACAGACCGATGCGCAGGTGGGCACTTCACAGTGCATGCAGAAGCGGCGCACGTTGAGGCCTTCCTTGGGCTGGACCACGGTCCAGGTATAGGCGGTCAACACCTCCTCTACCTTTTCGGGCAGCTTGTTCTGCTCCTTGCACGCGGAGCTGCAGGCGCCGCAACCTATGCAGCGCGTGGAATCGATGAGAAGGCCCATACCCATGGGTTCTCCTGCTATGTCAATCGTCCCAAGGAGGAATTCCAGGGGGATTCGCCTGGAAGCATGGGCCCATCAAATCCTATAGTCAACCCTTTGGTGGTAAATAAAAACGACACTGTTATCTTTATTAAGACATCCCCCCACAGATGCGAAATATTTAGGGATGTTTAGGGGGTCTAAGACCATTCGCGATGGTCATGATCTCCTCTGGGGACCACACCTGGACTCGGAAATACCCAGGCGCACCCACCCGAAAAAGTCCTGCGGTCACATTTTCCCTTCAACTACACCCGGACCATAGCAGGTGGGCATGGATGGTGAGCAAATTCGACCGGGTAACCTTGGGCTCGGGGACAGAATCCCCCAAGGGATTCCACAATTAAAAGCGCCCCGCAAATGCGGGGCGCTTTTAAAACTTACAGCAAATGATTGAAATGCAGCTGCTGCTTAATACATGTCTTCCATGCCGCCCATGCCGGGGCCACCGCCAGGGGCAGCGGACTTGGGCTCGGGGAGCTCGGTGATGATGGCCTCGGTGGTCAGCATCATGGAGGCTACGGAGGCGGCATTGCGAAGCGCGGTCTTGACCACCTTGGCGGGATCGATCACACCGAAGGCGACCATATCGCCATAGGCGTCAGTGGCCGCGTTGTAGCCGTAGTTGCCCTTGCCTTCGCGGACAGAGTTCACAACCACGGAGCCTTCGACACCGGCGTTGGTGGCGATCTGGCGGAGGGGCTCCTGCAGGGACTTGCGGACGATGTCGACGCCAGTGGCCTGATCGCCAGTGAGCTTCAGCTCAGCGAGCTGACTGAGGGCGCGGAGCAGCGCGACACCACCGCCGGCCACGATGCCGTCCTCGACGGCGGCCTTAGTGGCGTGCATGGCGTCTTCCACCCGGGCCTTCTTCTCCTTCAACTCGGTCTCAGAGGCGGCGCCCACCTTGATGACGGCGACGCCACCCACGAGCTTGGCGAGACGCTCCTGCAGCTTCTCCTTGTCGTAGTCACTGGTGGAAGTCTCCACCTGGGCGCGGATCTGCTTCACGCGGCCCTGGATCGCCTCGGTGCTGCCGGCGCCCTCGATGATGGTGGTGTTCTCCTTGTCGATGGTGACCTTCTTGGCGCTGCCGAGGTCGGTCAGGGTGAGGTTCTCAAGCTTCAGGCCCAGATCCTCGCTGATGGCCTTGCCGCCGGTAAGGGTGGCGATGTCCTCGAGCATGGCCTTGCGGCGNNTCCTCGGCGATGATCAGCAGGGGGCGGCGGCTGTTGACGACCTGCTCCAGCAGGGGCAGGAGGTCGCGCATGTTGGAGACCTTCTTCTCGTAGGCGAGAATGTAGGGATTCTCCAGCTCGACCTTCATCTGATCGGGGTTGGTCACGAAGTAGGGGCTGAGGTAGCCNNGATGTAGCCGCGGTCGAAGCGCATGCCCTCGACCACGTCCAGGGTGGTCTCCATGTTCTTGGCTTCTTCCACGGTGATGACGCCGTCCTTGCCGACCTTGCCCATGGCTTCCGCGATGATCTTGCCGATCTCCTCGTCGCCGTTGGCGGAGATGGTGCCCACCTGGGCGATGGCGTTGCCTTCGACGGGCTTCTTGATCTGGTCGATGGCCTTCACGACGGTCTCGACCGCGAGGTCGATGCCCTTCTTGATCTCCATGGTGTTGGCGCCGCTGACGACGGCCTTGATGCCCTCGCGGTAGATGGCGCGGGCCAGGACGGTGGCGGTGGTGG
>PMJK01000179.1 GCA_003158505.1 Holophagaceae bacterium
GATCCGCCCCGGCCGGATGCCAAGTAGCTGATCGCCGAACTCCTGGACTTGGGTGTTCCAGTGAAGATGCTCACGGGGGACGCACTGCCAGTAGCGTGTGAAATCGGCCGAGGGGTCGGATTGCCCAATATACGGCGCGTGTCGGACCTGAAGGCCGCGGGCGCACAGGCCAACAACGAGGCGGTGGACTTGCTGGCGGGCGCAGATGGTTTCGCGGAGGTCTTTCCGGAGGACAAATATGTCGTGGTGAAGCACCTCCAGGCGGCGGGACATGTGACCGGCATGACGGGCGACGGGGTCAATGATGCCCCCGCGCTGCGTCAGGCCGAAGTCGGCATCGCCATCAGCAGCGCCACGGATGTGGCCAAGGGTGCCGCGAGTGTCGTCCTGACCGAAGCGGGGCTGACGAACATCGTGGCCTTGGTCGAGCAGGGGCGGACGATCTACCAGCGCATCCTGACCTGGATCATCAACAAGATCAGCCGCACCATCCTGAAAGCGGCCTTCGTGGCCATCGCGTTCGTAGCAACCGGCAAGTTCGTCGTCTCCGCCTTCGCAATGCTGCTGCTGGTCTTCATGNNTTCATGACGGACTTCGCGAAGATATCCCTTGCCACCGACAATGTCCGGCCATCCAAGCAGCCGGAAACCTGGAACATCGGCGGCTTCATCACTGTGTCCGTCGTGCTCGGTGTCGCGATGGTCGCCGAAACGCTCCTGCTCCTGTGTATAGGCTGGTCGCGATTCGGCCTGGCGACCAGCGACAACGCCCTGCATACCTTCAGTTTCCTGATGCTGCTCTACTTTGCGGCATTTTCCGTGGTATCCGCACGGGAGCGCAGCTGGTTCTGGTCGACGCTACCCAGTAGGACCTTCCTGGCCGCCCTGGTGGCGGATGCGCTGGTCGGCACCGCCCTGACCTTCGTGGGCCTGCCGGGACTCAAGGCCCTGCCGTGGTGGCAGACACTCGTTATTTTCGCCTATGCGATGGTGGCATGCCTGGCCGTGAACGATGCCTTGAAGGTCGCCATGATCCGCTGGCGCGTGCTTAATGCCCTGGCCAAGAAACCGGTCGACGTGGCCCCGCAGATTGCCGAGCGAGCCTACGAGCTGTATGAGCAGGAGGGTCGGCACGATGGCCATGCGGTGGAGGACTGGGCGAAGGCGGAAGGGGAGATCCGGAAGGAGGGACCCCACAAGTAGTCGGATACGAAAAACTCAGATGGCCCAGTCGAAAGGACGGAGATGAAAATCAAATCGAAGGATTTCCGTGTTCAGGAGGGCGAGAAGGTCGACCTCGAGCAGTGGCCGACGAGTGTGAAGCCCATCTGCAAGTCGAAGAAGCGGTACCAGGAACTCCTCCAAGAACACGTCGAGGCGCTCGATTCCCTGCAACGCCTTCACTACGCGTCCAATCACTATGCGTTGCTGCTCATCTTCCAGGGGATGGACGCCGCCGGGAAGGACGGCGCCATCGGGCACGTCCTGTCGGGAATCAATCCCCAGGGTTGTGAGGTCTTCAGTTTCAAACAGCCCAGCGCCGAAGACCTGCAGCATGATTTTCTTTGGCGCACGACCCGCCGCCTGCCGGAGCGAGGCAGGATCGGCATCTTCAATCGTTCCTACTATGAGGAGGTGCTCATTGTCCGGGTGCATCCGGAGATCCTCCGCGCCCAGGGCCTTCCAGACGAGTTGCTGGATGAGAAGCGCATCTGGAAGGAGCGCTATCGCTCCATCGTGGATCTGGAGGAGCATCTCCACCGGAATGGCACACGGATCATCAAGTTCTTTCTCCATCTGTCGAAGGACGAACAGAAAAAGCGCTTCCTTGAGCGGATCGATGAACCCGAGAAGAACTGGAAGTTCAGTCTCGCGGACATTCAGGAGAGGAGCTACTGGGAGCGTTATATGGCTGCCTATGCGGCCTGCCTGGGCGCCACCAGCACCCGTCACACGCCCTGGTACATCGTCCCCGCCGATGATAAGGACAATGCCCGGTTGATCGTTTCCAAAATCACCCTTGATGCGCTTCTCAAACTCAAGGTGGCCTATCCCAAGACCAGTTCAAAACGCCGCGAGGAACTGGAATCCATTCGCAAGCAACTCTGAAGGCTAAGCATGGTTCAGCACACCATGAAAAGACTCATTGTGTTCGATCTGGATGAGGGCACCCGCCGATCGCTGTGATGACGAGTCGGAATTCTCACCCAAAGCGGATCCTGTTAAGCATTCGAGACAGATGACCCGGCGTCCTGTTAATGGAGAACTGGACAGCACGATATCAAGAGTGTCGGATATGTCAGATGGAAAGCCCTCTTATTTTAATTCGGGGGCCTGATGATTCGGACGGGGTTTGGCCACTTAGAGCGCTATGTCGACTCTGCTGACAGCTGCTTGGAACCTCTTCTCAAGGAATAATTCCCACCTGGAAGAGAATTCTTTCCACTTTCCGTCGAACCCATTATTGGAAAGAAACAATTTATGTATTGGCTTCTTACTTGCCTATAGATCGTGCCTGAGGAGGTCTCAGGCTCCTTCTGGGGCAAGGAGATTCTTGAATCGCGCCCCTTGCAGCGGTTCACAGAAAGGAGTTCCACCATGGTCAGACCTTCTCTCCAAGTTGTAGGTTGGGCACTCGTTTGGGCTGGGGCCATGGCATGCCAGGCCGGCAGCCCCACCAAGGCCAATCCTCCCCAAATAAAATCCGTATCCCCCGACTACGGCATCTGCGGCTGCCTGGTGACCTTGGTAGGGGAGGGGTTCGCGGGTGTTACCCGGGTCCTCTTCGAGGGCCGCATCGCCAGTTTCAAGGTCAAGAACGACAGGGTGATCCAGGCAATGGTACCTTCCGACTCGGAACCCGGATCCATCACCGTAATCTCGCCAATGGGCCAAGCCGAATACAAGAACTTCAACGTCGTGCCATGACCGGCCGGTGGACCGCTCCCAGCTAGGCCTGCTTCACCAATTACAGCTACCCCGACCTCGAATCCATCCTTCTGTTTCCATGAGCCTAGGTGGTGCCTGGAGGTCGGCCTGCCGGCCCGGTTCGGCGAATCCTGGGCCCACGACCTGGTAGTGCTCGCCTGGGGCAGCGTTCTCTCGGGCGCCGCTGACAACCATGCGGGAATTTTTCCCTTCCACTCAGGGGAATCTTTCCATTTTCAGGGTATCAGTTTTAGTTTAAATATAATAATATAAATATTTACATTTTGGCATTTTCTTTGAACTATCCCCAAGACCCGAGTGAGTGGTGGTTGGAGCCAGGTGATTAATCGTCATCGGGAGGATGGATCGAGTTCGGGTTCATTGAGCGCGTTCAGCGCAAGGAGGAGGATCATGTCGCCGTTCAAGTTCCTGCATCTTCTCTTTGGTGGCATCGCGGTGGTTTTCCTGACCAACTGCACCACCATTCCGACCGGTCGGGCCGGCATCGAGTGGACCCCGTCTCGCGGAACCATGGAGCGACCTCTGAAAGAAGGCTTCCACTGGGTTTCGCCCTTCAGCCGAATCTATCAAGTGGATCTGCGTGAGCAGGAGCGGGAGGAGCCGCTGGATGTCCTGGCCAACAATGGCCTCGACATCAAGCTCACGAGTTCAATCCTGTACCAGCCGGTCCCTGATCAGGTGTATCAGCTGACCACGGAAACCGGCCCTGCCTATTATGGAACCTTGATCGCCCCCTACGTGCGTTCGAGCGCGCGGAAGGTTGTGGGCCGCTATACGCCGGAGGAGATCTATTCCACGAAGCGGGAACAAATCGAGCATGAGATCCGCCAGGAGGTTGCCCAGAAACTGGAAGGCAAGCATATGCGGGTGAATGCCATTCTGATCCGCGAAGTCCACCTCCCGATGGTGGTCCAGGGCGCCATCCAGACGAAGCTCCAAGAGGAGCAGAAGGCCCTGGAGATGAAGTACATCCTGGACCGCACGCGCCAGGAGGCGGAGCGCCAGCGCATCGAGGCCGCAGGGATCGCCGACTTCCAGGCGATCGTGAGCAAGGGACTAACCGACAAACTGCTGGAATGGAAAGGCATTGAAGCCACCGAAAAGCTGGCCCACTCCCCCAACACCAAGGTGATCATCGTGGGCTCGAGCAAGAATGGGCTGCCGGTGATCCTGAACACCGCAGGGGTATCGGGGACCCCTTGAGCCGAGCATGCGAGAACGAGAGAAGAGGACAGCGGTCGACCACGGAGGAGGTGCAGGGTGACGCTAGAAGAAACCATCATCGAACTGACAACCCGCACGCCAAGCGGTGGCGGTTTCTGGATCGGGAACCATCACTTCACGGTTCGATACTGTGCGGACTGCTGGGAGTGGGAGTATGGGGGCAATGTCTTCTACGACCTGCAGGATCTCGCCGAGGAAATCCTGAGGAGGGGCGGGGCCAGAACCCGGCCGGCCGGCCCTCACAACGAGCGTGGTTTCGACCCGTTGCAACAGCAGATGGGTCCGGGCTAGCAAGGCCGGTTGAAACCTCCCCGTGGAGCGCGGGGACCGACTCCATGGGCGTCCCCTATAGGCTGATAGGGCCTCCATGAGCCGTGTTCACGTAAAGCGCCAATCATGCCAATCCGACCTCTCGAAGAGAAAAGAGGGTGAACCCATCTCCATGGAAACCACCTGGGAAAGGACCCTCGAGACGGCCAAGAGACTGGAATGGATCGTTCAGGCAAGGCTCAGGAAGCCCACTCTCACCCCCAAGGAGGCGAGGACGCTCCGGGACATTCTTGATGACGCCAGGACCATCCAGAGCCTGAGGCTGGGAGAGAAACGGTGACTAACGCTGGATTTGACCTGGCCCTACGGAAAGGCCGCCGACTCGGCCCGGCCACGCTGATCGGCTTTTCTTTGGAAGACGATCCAAGCACTGAGGGCCCTCAGGAGCACGCGAGATGATCCATCCCCCCCGCTGGTTTCGCCACTCTTCGGCAATGGCCTTGTTGGGGCTGCTGAGTATGGGCGCGAACGGGCCTATGGTGGCGGGAGTGCCGACTCGATGGCCGTCGCTGGGTGATCCGAAGCATGTGGAGCATCATCCCGGGAAGATGATATGGGCGGATCTGGTCACGCCCGACCTCGTGGCGGCCGAGCGCTTCTACGGAGGCCTGTTCGGGTGGACCTTCGAACCCATCCACTCCGCTGCCTTGGTCTACGCGGTGGCTTCCTTTGACGGTCGCCCGGTGGGCGGCCTGTTGCAGCGGACCCTACCGGTTGGTGAACAGCGCCAACCCGCCTGGCTGACGTATTTCGCGGTGCGCGATGTGGATGCGACTCGGCGGATCGCGCTCAAGGAGGGCGCCAAGAGCCTGTCGGGACCCACGACCTACGCGGGTCGAGGCCGTCAGGTCGTGCTGGCCGATCCGGAAGGCGCCGTATTCGCGGTCCTCGCGTCCAGCACGGGGGACCCCTCCGATTTCCTCGCGGTGCCCGGAGAGTGGATCTGGAGTTCGCTATTGGCGCGGGATCCCGCTCGCGATGCGGCCTTTTATCAGAAGCTGTTCGATTATGATGTGTTCGACGTACCGGACGATGACGGCGCGGAGCATATGCTGTTCTCGAGCGATGACTATGCGCGGGCGAGCGCCAATACGCTGCCAGGAAACCCGTGCCGCCCCCATCCGCACTGGCTCAATTTCGTGCGGGTGACCGATGCCGGGGCTGCGGCGGCCAAGGCGGTGGCGCTGGGTGGCAGGGTGCTGGTCAAGCCGCACCTCGACCGCCATGGCGGCAAGGCAGCCATCATCGCCGATCCGACGGGGGCCCCGGTCGGCCTGATGGAATGGTCAGACAACGACGGGAAGGGGGAGGCCAAATGAGCCTGAACTTCCCGGTCGGAAAACTCGACATCGTGCCATGGAAGCCCACCGCACTCGCCATGCTGCTGCTCGTGGTGCTCTGCGGTTGCGCCTACCCAGGCGTGAGCTATGGCGGAGCCGTCGCGGTCGACTACGAGGATGGCTATCCCGGCGATTATTTTGAACCCTACGGATTCGAGTACGGCGGCTGGGGGGGCGGCTACCGGGTGGGTCCGCCGCGGCATGGGGGGCGTCGACTGGAACGTCCCGGACGCCCTTACCATGCGCCACCTCCCTCTCGCCCCATGCCATCCATTCCCTCGCGTCCCCGGGGCCGCCGATAAATCACCTTCCCGCTCTAAAGAGATCTGGGCGTTCGCATGCGCGACACATTCCAAATCTTCGAATCCCATGAAAGTGATCAATGCAGTTTTCCAGGATCCCTGGGCTTTGAAAGCGTCACCAACCACGAGTGACCACGCTCTAACTTATAGAGGAGCAGTCGATGAGATACCTGACGAGAGCCCTAGTCCTAATCACGACCCTGGTCGCGCCCATGATGGCCAAGCCAGATGAACAGGAGGAGATCTCCGTAACCGGCACGGTCGAGTCGGGTACACCTCCCGATGACAAACCTCCGCCTCCCCCGGCCGTGCTGCCCACCCCGCCAACTGAACCCCAGAAGTCCCCACCACCCCGGCAGGCACCGGCCGACACGGGCCAGTGGGTCCACACCGCCCAGTATGGTTGGGTGTGGATGCCCTACGGGGACGACTACACCAATGCGCCCGAGGATGGTTCAACTCCCAGCATGTATGTGTACTACCCGGACTATGGGTGGTGCTGGTTGACGGCCCCCTGGCTGTGGGGCTGGGGACCCATGCCCTACTTCGGGCTGCTCGGTCCTGGCTACTACGGCTGGTACGGCCACGGGCTGGGTCGCTGGGGTGGCTTCACCGGGCACTACGGTCGCTACGGCGCTGGATTTGGCGGCTTCCGCGGTGGTGGCGGCTTCCGCGGAGGCGGTGGGTTCCGAGGGGGCGGCTTCCGGGGTAGTGGTGGTTTCCATGGCAGTGGTAGTGGGTTCCACGGCGGTGGTAGCGGTTTCCACGGCAGTAGTGGAGGTTTCCACGGCGGTGGCGGCGGACACCGCTGAGTCCAATCTGGTTTTAGATCCGCATGGAATTGCCGCGGCGACACCTTCACCGAACCATCCTGATCCGGCTTCTGCCGGCTTGGCTCTGTCTGTCGCTGGTGATGGGGTTCTCGGTGTACCGGATCGAGTCCAACCGAGTCATCGGTTATGCCTGCGACCTTGCGTCCGAAGAAGCCGATCGCTTCGATCTATCCCAGCACCGTTCCCTTTTCGAGAGCGGTGCGAAGGGCCACTTGGCCGCCGTAACGGCCCTGCTCCAGGAAAGCCGTTTTGCCGCCCTGCGTCTCTATGGCCGGAACCACGATCCCCTGCTGGAGGTCAGGAAAGACCCTGATCCAGGCGTCGACCAGGCCCTCGGGGGCTCCCCGCGAGTCTCCCCAGAATCCCGGAGCCACCAGCACAACACCCTGCGGATCAACGGCCGTTTCTTTGTCCGCGTGCTGATGCCATTGATGGACCCCGACCAAGGCGTGTACGGGTACCTGGAAGCGATCTACCCCGTCCCGCCCCGCACGGTCAAGAACCTGGAGTCCCGGGTGGGAGGCACCTTGGTGACGGTCCTCATCGTCACGACTCTGACCAGCCTCGTGCTTTATCCCATCATCGTCTCGCTCAATCGCGGGACCATCCAACTTTCCCAGCAGCTCCTGGAGAGTGTGGTCGAACTCATGCGCGTCCTCGGCAGCGTCGTGGCCAAGCGGGACTGCGATACGGACAGCCACAACTATCGCGTCACCCTCTATGCGGCCCACTTTGCTGAAGCCATGGGGCGATCCCCTGATGAGATCGCGGCCTTGATTGCCGGCGCCTTTCTGCACGACGTCGGCAAGATCGCCATCCCCGATNNACGACGTCGGCAAGATCGGCATTTTCGACGCCATCCTGTTGAAGCAGGACAAGCTTACCAGCGACGAGTTCCGGATCATGCAAAGGCATGTTCATATCGGTGAGGACATCATCAGTGATTCCCGGTGGTTGTCCCGTGCCCGTGAAGTCGTGGCCTCCCATCACGAATGGTTCGATGGATCCGGTTATCCGAAAGGGCTCAAGGGTCTGGAAATTCCTTATAACGCCCGGTTGTTCGCCATCGTGGACGTCTTCGATGCCTTGAATTCGAGGCGTCCCTACAAACCGCCGCTGNNCCTGGATCAGACTTTGGGCATCATGCGCGAGGGCAGCGGTCAGCACTTCGATCCGGAGCTGTTGACGCATTTCCTTAGGATGGCTTCCAATCTCTACTGGCGTTTCAATGGGGCCGACATCCATGTTTTGAAACAGGAACTGGCTGCCTCGGTCAGCAAGTATTTCCCGATCTAAAGTAGCGCCTTGAGCTCATTGTCATGGTCAGCCATGGCCACGGATTGGACCGGTTTGTCCAATCTAGTGTGGCCTCGGAACTGACACTGAAGGCATCCTGCCCCATCCTAGTGCCTGTGTTCAAAGTCCAGAAAGCCAAAGGGAAGTTAAGGGTCGTACAATTTGCCCAACTGCGGTACCTCATGGGTATTACGTTGAGGTAACAAACTCAAGCGGTACGCAGTTTCAGATGGGGTTTGTCCGCTGAGCGCTCTGTGTGGACTCAGCCGACAGCCGATTGGAACCTCCTCTTAAGGAAAAATTCCCACCTGGAAGAGGATTCTTTCCCCTTTACGACGAACCCATTATTGGAAAGAAACAATTTATGAATTGGCTTTCCGCTTGCCTTTAGGTTCGTGCCTGAGGCGTTCTCAGGCTCCTTCTGGGGCAAGGGAATTCTCGGATCACGCCCCTTTCAGGTGGTCCACCGAAAGGAGTTCCACTATGGCTATCCTGCACGGAGTTCAAGGAAGGTTTGCCCCGATCATCTGCTGCCTAGCCCTGGCCGGGTGTGTCAAACCAACGGGCAGCCCCACCCTAACTCAACTAAGCACAGGGACCTCCACGGTACAGAATGCCGTGGCTCTACTAGGCCAACCCACCCGCACTGAGTTTGGCAATAATGGAACGTCGATTCTCACGTGGGACCCAACAGCAGTTCCTTATGTTGGAGATGGTACTCCAACGGTTATTAAGCTGACATTTGGTTCGGACGGCAAGTTGTTGGATGAAAAGCTTGCCAAGGTCGATCTGGTCTTTGTCCCGGACCTATATGGACCTTGAGATGCAGTAGGAACAAGGTGACGTCCTCCCCACTCCCGTCTATGTCCACGTCTACTGCCTTCCTTGCAGATCCGGAGAGTCTCCTGTTAGGTTGCTAGACGGAACGACGTCGCGCTTATTCATGCTCCACGAGAACTCGACGAACTCCACCGACGACTTCGAGGAAGCTCGCAAGGGGTCTAGCATCCGGTCTGAGACCTCACCAGAAAGTTGACTAAATGGGCAACAAACGCTAAGAATGGTGGGAAGATTGTGGAATAGTTCATTTAAGTCCAATTATTTTTCAATTAAAATATTGGGTTCATAACCCAAAGGTCGTAGGTTAAATACTACCCCCGCTACCAACCTTGATGTGAAGAAGGCCTTGAACCTCAATGGTTCATGGGCTTTTCACTGTTCCGGGAAAGAGCCTTCGGTACTCTCGGGTTCCATTCGATTCTGGCTGTTTCTCAAGGGACTGGCCACTGGAATGCCACAACCAAACCAAATGAGAATCGGCGCCACCACTTGAGTTGGGCAAGACCGTGACGCACTGCCTAAGGTTTCGCGCGTGGGGTCAGGAATCCTGCGATGGATTCGGCGAGTCTTCCGGCGAATGCCATCGTCCCAGCTTCGGCCGCGAGGGCTCGGTGGACGGCTTCCTCCAGAGCCATGGGAAGCGGGAGTCCGGCTTCGTCCCAGAAACCCCGCCTAGTGGCGAGCAAGTCGCTCGTCAATCCTTCTACGAGTTCCCGGGCGACTGTATAGTCTGCCCGCGTAACCAAGCGGATCCAATGGGATGAGAGGCGAGGGGTGACGAGGGGAACCTTCATGAGAATCGGCTTGCGCCCCAGGACCGCAGCAACTCGAAGGAGGATCTCCCTCCCCGAGAGCGCCTCTGGGCCAGGGATATCCCACCAGGTGCTTTCAGGAAGTTCTATGCGCAATCCTGCCAGGAGCGCCGCCAGTACTTCGTCTACTGCCACGGGCTCGCTTCGGTACTCGAGCCACGCGGGAAGCACCATGGCCGGGAGTCGGGCGGCCAGATCCCTCACGATGGTCCAAGAAGCGCTGCCTGCGCCGATGATCATGCCCGCTCGAAGTTCCAAACAGGGGACCTGGCCAGCCCGGAGCGCTTCCCCAGTATTCAGGCGCGAGAGGAGGTGCTCTGAGGGAGTGCCCTGGGGTGCCACACCCCCGAGGTAGACAATGCGGCTCACCCCAGCTTGCTGGGCCGCCCGTGCGAAGTTCCTGGCCCATCGAAGCTCCTCCTCAGCCCACCCCGGACGGTGCGATCCCATGCCGTGGACCAAGTAGAAAGCGAAGTCACAGCCTTCCATGGCAGCGGGGAGCGTACTGGGATCTCCAATGTCCCCGCGCACCCATTGGCGGTCAGGCCAGAGTCCCTGGGCCTCATCCAGTTTGCGGGTCAGACATCGAACGTCATAGCCGGCCGCTTCCATTGGGCGATACAGGTTCTTTCCGATGAAACCGGTAGCGCCGGTTAGGAGAACTCGCTGGGACATGCCTGACTTTACCTCATGGATGACCGACCCATCCGATCGACAAATTGTGCCCACCCACTGTTGTTCTCCCTGAACCAGGGAATGATTCTCAGGTCCCAGCAGTTTTAAATCTTCCTGGAGAGGCCCAGCCTCGAACCTAGGGTCGCTCCAGAACCTCCAGTTCAGTGAGGAGGTCAAGCGTTCTGGGTTCTATATCAACGGGTTGGGGCGAGGGCGTATGATGGAGATAAGTAGTAATTTTACTTGCCAGTTGCGACTGCTTCGCAATCATTTTTTCTTTGGAGGATTTCATGGAATTGAAGGACTCTAAGACCGCTAAGAACCTACTCAAGGCGTTCGCAGGCGAAAGCCAGGCGCGGAACCGGTACACATTTGCCGCTTCTGTGGCTCGCGAGGAGGGGCTGGAACACGTCGCGGCGATCTTCACGGAAACGGCGGACAACGAAAAGGAACACGCCAAGCTCTTCTTCAGCCACCTGGCGTCCCTCGCTCCTTCCGCCCTTGAGATGACAGCCACATTCCCCGTGGTGGCCGGAGACACGGCTGCCCAACTCCAGGGTGCGATCGAAGGGGAAAAGGCGGAGTGGTCGGAACTCTACCCTGAATTTGCCCGTGTCGCTCGGGAGGAGGGTTTCAACGAGATCGCTCGGACCTTCGACTGGGTTTCCAAGGTCGAGAAGGAACACGAGGCTCGGTTCCGCCGCCTCCATGATCATGTGGTCAACGGGACCGTCTTCCAGCGTGGCGAAAAGATCTATTGGCGCTGCAGGGAATGCGGGTACATCCATGAGGGTCCTGCGGCACCCAACCTCTGTCCTGTGTGCAAGCACCCCCAGTCCTATTTCGAACCGGTAGGCGAGAACTATTAACCTGCGAGCGCGTTCGACATCTTCCGATTGAAGGACTCCTTGCGCAAACTTCCAACGAGGACCGCAATCATCTTTTGCGCCATGAGACCCCTTTCCTATTCGACGTACCGAATGGATGACTTGCTCCCTGTGTCTTGCTCACGTCCGGGATCCAGTCCCATCTGGAAGTTTCCGCAATACCTCTCCTGCCTTCGCAACCATCACACCCATTGGAAGAGGAGATGGCTGATCGAAGGTCTTGGGTGAGTGTTGGATTTCACAGCTTCTTGTGGCTGCCGTCGCACATGGGCTTGGTGCCGCTGTGCTTGCAGGCGCAGAACCACTTGTCGTGCATCACGTCTGCGGTGTAGTTCATTGCCGTGAAGGTATTACCCTTATGGGAACCATCACACATGCGCTGATTCTTGCTGTTCCGGCAGGCGCACCAATGGTAGGTCTTTCCTGCTTCGACCGTGACCTTGATGAGCCCTTCTGGGCGATATGGGGAGTGGCGTCGGACATGACTGCTCCTATCGAGAGGGTTGTGGTTCGGGAATGAAGGTCTAGTTCCCAGGTCTGAGTTCCCTGGATGAGTCCCCGCAACCCTCGACGGCTCGATCCTCACCTGCCCCATGCACTGTGCCCGTTTCGACGTGGCCACTGGAGAGGCCCTCTCTGGTCCTGTGCCGCCCTACTTAGGGAACGAGCCCCTGCCGCCGAGAACGGGGACCTTTCTCCAGAACGTCGGCATGTTGATGCAACACGTCCGTACTGAATCAATCCGCACGTACATCGTGAAAGTCGAAGGCGGCTGGGTGTGGGTTG
Source organism: Holophagaceae bacterium (assembly GCA_003158505.1). Taxonomy (GTDB): domain Bacteria; phylum Acidobacteriota; class Holophagae; order Holophagales; family Holophagaceae; genus Geothrix. The sequence goes on from PMJK01000179.1 coordinate 12,274, forward strand.
AGCTTCAACTCGCCGCAACGGAAACAAAACCACTACTGAATTGAGGAAGTTGCCCTGACCGACAACTCCCTGGGAGCTGGAAATCATCATTCTTGGTTCCTTATTGCCTCTCCAACTTCAGAGGGGGAGGGAATAAACTCTCATTATGGAATTTTTTATGTGACTCTCTAATAGAGTAATAAATAACGAAACTGACCACGGCTGCAAAAAAGCACCAGATCGAGATCAGGCACTCAGTAAAGAAGATTACAGAAACCATGGCAGACAGACCAGTGACAATACCAAGCATATATGCACGTTTTACACTTGAAACAAAGACCGGAGCCAGCGTTGCAATTAAATATAGCGCTGTTGGGATATTTGAAAATGGACTTTGAAAATTTCTTTTATATTTATAATTAATGTGCATATAACTGATTTCAGCATGCGCATGATAAACCACCAAACCATGCAAATAGTAAAATGATACGATTACACCGACAATAAGAAGCGACCATAATACCTTTTTCCGTGTCCTATTTTTTTCCATCAACAAAACAGAAAGAGGAACCAGTATTGGCCATATAAATTGTGCCATTACTAGAAATGTATATGTTGCCGTGGCCTGCAAATCAGCATATTCTTTGTGCGGAATAGTCAACCATACAACGCCTTCTGAGAACTGTTGAAATGCGAAGAAGAGGGGGATGCATGCAAAGACGATTTGCGAAGACTTATGAACTTTTCTTAAAGTTTCAGTGCCTGCAAAAGTAAGTAACACGCCAGCGGTAATGCTTGCCCCTGCTGAGAAACACATGAATAATCCTTTTTTAAAAATCATCATTGCCAACATTCACGCATGAATGTGAATATTGGCTAAATAAATTATTCAACCCCAAAACAAGACCATTTTACTGTAAGTAAAGTAAATAGGGAATTCAAACGTCCTATTTTGAGGACAGGGTATTCCGTCTCCCTCTGAAGTTGTGACGTCCTCCCGGAAACCAGACCAGTAACCCCGTGGTTCGGCAATTCCGGTTTGAACCCCTTCGTTGCATAACCCTGGTTCCCAGGAGGTTTCACTGGAAATCCACGTCATCCGAAAGCTCGTTGCGGTCCACTTCTCCGGCCGATGGGAAGTGGGTAGCCAGGCGATCCCCCACCATGCGGACCCCCTCCACCAGACCCTCCGTAAAGGCTCCCCGGCGGAAATGGGAGGAAAGGCAAGCTGATACGTCGTTCCAGAAGGCCTGCCCGACTTTTTCATGAATGCCCCTGTCGCCTAGGACGACGAAGCGTTTCCGGCTGGGCACCAGGAAGATGAGCACACCATTGTGGTCGGCGGTGTTCTCCATGCCGAGTCGACGGAAAGCCCTCCTCGCGGTCTTCTCCACGTCCCCCCAGAAAAAATGCGCCACCGAAACCCGGATCTCTCCGGAGGTGACATGCTCCGCCGCCCGGATGGCCTCCACCACCCGCACCTGGTTCACGCACTTCCTCAGGCTCCTGCGGCTCATGCCCACCATGTGGCCCCTCCGTTTCTCACCATGATCCCGAGGCTCCCCCACCGCCGGAACGTCCGCCGCCACCGGAGAAGCCGCCGTCACCGCCACCTCCGCCGCGACCCCCGGAGAAAAGACTAAACAGCAGCCAGACGGCCATGCCCGGGTGGGTGATGGCCAGCACCAGGAATGCCAAACCCACCACGGCGATGACGATCCAGCTCCCGATTCCGATGGGTTGGCCTCCTCGTTGGCCATAGTCCCGGGGGGCCCGGGCAGAGGCATCGCCACCGACCACCTTCAGGATGCGGTCCACCCCCTCCCTGAGGGCCCCATCGGCGTCTCCCGCCTTGAGCCGAGGCAGGATCGATTCCTGGATGATCCTCGAGGCCACAAGGTCGGGCACCTGGCCCTCCAGGCCATAGCCCACTTCCATGCGGACCTTGTGATCCCCGGTGAAGATGAAGAGCACCAGGCCGTCGTCCAGGCCCTTGCGGCCCACCTTCCAGGCGGCGAAGGCCCGCACGGTCCAATCCTCCAGAGGGTCCCCGCCCGTGGTGCCCCCGATCCACACCAACACCTGGTGGCCGGTACCTGCCTGGTAGGCCTTCAGGCGCTGGTCCAGACCTTCCCGCATGGCCGGGGAGAGCAGGTTAGAGCCGTCAGTCACCCAACGCTCGGGCGGGGGCGGCGGAGCCGCCTGGGCCACCAGGCACAGCCCGCCCCAGAGACCCGCGAGCAAACCGATCAGGAGAAGAATTCGCCGCATGCGAGCGGCGGCTAGAAGGCGACTTTGGGCGCCACGTCAGCCCCGGGCTGGGCCTTGAAGTAGGCCCGTTCCCGGAATCGGTCGCCGAAGAACCCCACCAGCATGACCGTCGGGAAGCTGTTGCGCCGGGTGTTGAAGGCCTGGGCCGCCTGGTTGAAGCGCATGCGCTCCACCGCGATGCGGTTCTCGGTGCCCTCCAGCTGGGCCTGCAGGTCCCGGAAGTTCTGGGTGGCCTTGAGATCGGGGTATTTTTCCACCACCACCAGCAACCCGGACAGCGCCGAGCCCAGGCCTTCCTGGGCCTTCTGGAAATTGGCCATGGCTTCCGGTGAACCCGGGGCCTTGCCGCCCGTGGACACCTGACCCACCTTGGCCCGGGCTTCGGTGACCGCCGTGAACGTGTCCTTCTCGAAGGCCGCGGCGCCCTTCACCGTTGCCACCAGATTCGGGACCAGGTCCGACCGTCGCTGGTAGACGTTCTCCACCTGCCCCCACTGGGCGTCCACCGCCTGGCTGAGGCTGTTCAGTCCGTTGTAGGACCCCATCATTCCCAGGCCCAGCACCACCAGCAGCACCACCAATCCGCCGCAACCCAACGCGATCTTGCCGCCCAAGCCCATGGTTCCTCCCTAAAGGAATGCCCATCAGGATACCGCTCCGCTTCCAACCCGACGTGACATAACCCTAGTCGTCAGAACCGGCCGAGATCGACCCCCATCGGCCGAGCAGAATCCCAGCGTTCTTGGACTAGATTTCAGTGAGAACATCACCGGGAATTCTCGGGAAACCATACAATCGGGATGGGTTGTCCACCAAGATGCGATTCCGGACTGCCGGATCTGGGGCCCAGACCTTGACTAGGTTGCGCAGCCGGCCGGTATCGGGCATGCGGGGTCTGGCCACGTGCGGCCAGTCGCTCCCCCAGACGACCCGGTCCGGAGCGGCTTCGATCAGGGCCTGGGCGATCGGCAGGACCTCCGCGAAACGGTCGAAATCGTCGCTGATCCGATAGGCACCCGAAAGCTTGGTCCACCAGCCGTGGTTTGCCACGAGTTCCCGCACCGCCTGGAACCCGGGGTGCTGGAAGCCCAGCATCGCGGGCATGTGGCCCATGTGGTCGATCACGCCGGGGCACGGCAGCTTGCGCATGCGTGGCAGGAGTCCGGGCAGGTCGCGCCCATCGACCAGGAACTGCATATGCCAGCCCATGGGAGCGATGCGCCGGGCCAGGATTTCCATGGCGTCGAAACTGAGGCCAGCGCCCGGGAACAACACATTGATGCGCAGTCCGCGTACGCCGGCCGCATGCATCGCCTCGAGCTCTCGGTCGGTCACCTCCGGCGTCACGACGGCAATTCCCCGCAATCGATCCGGGTTGTGCCTCAAAACCTCGAGCATGTACCCATTGTCGGTACCGTAGACGCTGATCTGGACGATGACACCCCTGGAACAGCCGGTCGCTGCCAGCATGGCCAGGTACTTCTCCTCGGGCGCGGGCGGCGGAGTGTAGCTGCGCGACGGGGCCATCGGGTAGGCGGAGCTCGCGGCAATGACATGGGCGTGTGTATCGCAGGCGTCCGCTGGCATCTCGAAAGCCGCCGGCTCCACCTCGGATGAAGGCGTGAGGCAATTGGGAGCGGTGGGAAGTGCAGCGATGGGGTGCATCGTGCCTCCAGGTTAAGAGTGCCTAACAAAACCCCCACGGGG
>PMJK01000031.1 GCA_003158505.1 Holophagaceae bacterium
GTTTCGACGAGAAACCGCTCGTAGGGGCCCTTGGCTTGATCCCGGAGCCCGTCTAGATGGGGGAGCGGGTTGCCGCCTTCCTCCGCTGCAAGTGCCAGTTCCATGGCCTGGACGGTCTCCGCCTGGAGCTTACCCATCCGTTTGGCCAAGGCCTTGGCCAGGTCGTCTTTGGCGGAGGTCCGCACGCTGGTTTGCAGCCGGTGGGTCAGGTCGTCGAGGGCATCCAGGTCCTCCAGGGTTTGGATGGTTTCCTGGAACAACTCAAGGAGCAGCGGGCCGGGGGTGTCACCGGGTAGCTCAGCCACGGCCCTGAGCAACAGCCTTGAGGTGAGGGGATCGGCACCGGACAGGACCTCCCAGAGTGCGGGGAGATCTTCCGCTTTGGCCACTACGGCCAGACCGCGGGCACCCTGGTGCGCCAACCGGGGATTCGCCTCACCTTCCAGAAGGCGCCCGAGGTAGAAGGAGAGGGGCTGCAGGGAGTCCACGCCCAACTCTCGGCGAAGGATCAATTGCCGGTCAGGATCGGTTCGCAGGGTGGCCAGCTTTTGGAGCGCCTCCCTTGCGGATCGGAGCTCAAGGCGGCCCAGGGCGGCGCAGCCTTCATCGAACACTCCGAGATCTGGTTCCTGCTGGAGGGCTTGGAGCAGCCATGGCACCCATTCCGGCCAGTCGAATTTCGCCGTGAGCCCGAGGATGAGCCGCTTCAAAGCGAGAGGGGTGGAGGGTTTGACCAATCGAGCCCCAAGCTCGGGGAGGGCCAACTGGCGAAGCTGTTGAAGCAGCTGATAGAGCCTAACTTGGGAGGCGGCATCAGCCTCCAGATGGTTGCCCAGCCAGGCGCGGAGCTCGTCCAGCGGGGTCATGGGGATGTGTCGGAGTGGCGCGGCCATCCTGTTCCCATCGGCCATTTGTCCAATGGGGTCAAGAACCACGCTTTCCCACCGAAAGTGTTAGCGTTTTGCCATGCGCGCCCTGGTTCCATCCCTCCTGGCTTTCACCCTCCAGGCCCAGGCCCCCGCCTTCCTGGACCAGCTGCCACCGGTGGCTCGGGCGGAGGCCCTGGACATCATGAAACGAGCGGATTTCATGTTTGAGACCCGAACTCAGCCCAAGCATGTCCGGCTCGCCACCATGGAGAAGCTCTTCGATCATCCAGTGCTGGGAGCGGCCATGTGGCGGTACTGCCAGTTCGTGCCCGCCTTCTATGCTTTCATCCATCCGGATGGCGCCTGGAGCATCGACGACACCCGCGGTCTGCGGGGTACCTTGCGCCTGATCTACCGGCGGCCCGGGCACCGGGTATATCTGGTCGAAGGCCGGGCTGAAAGAGGTCGACTGAAGGCCTACATTCCCACGGTCGGCGCGAAAATGCTCACATCGTACCAATACTGGGAAGGCAAGAACGGCTTCGAAAGCCACCTGCAGACCTGGACGGCCCTGGATTCCGCCATTCTCGGTGTCTTGGCACGTACCGCCCGCGGCTACATCAAGGGGCGTCAGGACGAGTTCATCGCCTACATCAACGGGAACGTGGCCACCTGCGGGGAGTTTGCTGAATTGAGCCCCCGCGATTTCCATGGCCCCCTCCAGCGGGACGGGGATCCGACGGCCCTGCGCGAGTTTGAAGCGCTCTTCACGGGGAAGTGATGCGCTTTCCGTTTGCCGCGTCCTTCCGGGCCCTGACCCGGCCCGGCACTGCCTTCGCTCCGCCTCCGCCCCGCCTTGGTAGAGCCGTCCGTGACATGGCCTTGGTATGGATGCCCCTGGCCCTGGCGAACACGGCGTGGACCGTGTGGCGGGCGATTCGCACCTATGAAGTCCTGAGGAGGGGTGGCAACCCGTCCGGCATCCTGGAGCGGCTCGGAGTGGATCCTGCGGATGTCCACGATCTGATCGGCACGCTGCCCGCACCTCCTGGCTTCGGGCGGATCTGGCCTTGGCTGCTGCTGGTGGTGCCGCTGGGCGTGCTCGGAACCTGGCTCCATCATGCCGTCTGGGATCACCTCAGTCTCTGGTTACTGGGAGGGCTCAAGGAGCGACGGGGCTTCCGGACGAGCCTTCTGGCCGAGGCGGAGGCCCTGCGCATCGCCGCAGTGGGGACCTTTTTGGGGTTTCTGGGCTACCTGCCGGTTCTCGGGGTCGTGTTGGCCTTGCCTCTGTTGCTGCTGGATGCCTATCTGTGGCTCTTTCGCGGGTTCGCGTTGGCCGCCCGACACGGGTGCGAGCTCTGGCGGGGCATCGCGGCCACGGTGGTGCATGCGATGCTGCTGGGATGTTTTGCCCTGGTGCTGCTCACGCTGATGCTGTTCATGGTCCGGTTGGCGGCATGAGGCGGGTTCCCTGGGTCGCGCTGAGCATTCTGCTGGCTGGATTCGTCAGTTGGTTGGCCACGTTCCTCCAACCAGTGTCGAATCTGCTTCCGGGCTGCCCCTTCAAGCGTCTGACTGGTTTCGCCTGTGCAACCTGTGGCATGACCCGCTGCGTGATGGCCCTGGGCCGGTGGGATTGGCGGGAGGCCTTTCATTGGCACCCGGCCTTGACGGCTGCGGCGGCGCTGCTCCCGGCCTTGGCGCTGTGGGATCTTCGCCGGGCCTGGCGGCGCGACCCCTACCCTCGACTGCCGGACTCAAAGGCCGCCCGGGTGGCCATCTGGCTGATCCTGCTCGGGGTCTGGGCCATGCAGGTGGCGCGGGGGATCTAGGGCCTGGTTTGCATCCGGCCGCCCTTCGGTCATGCTTTGGACACGCATCACCGGAGTCCTGCCATGTTCCAGCAAATCCTGGATCAGCTCATTGAACGAGTGCCCGAGGCACTGGCTGCGAGCTTCAACGACGGGGACGGAGACCCCATTTGTACCCGCACCATCCAGGTGTCCAATGAGGGTCTCCAACTGCTGGGTGCTTACCAGCACGTGGTGAAGCGACACCTCCGCCAGGCCGTGGAGGAATTCGACCGTGGCGAGATCAAGCAGGTAGCCTTTGCGACGGATCTGCACTGGATCCTGATGGTGGGAGCCAAGGAACAATGCACCCTGGTGTTGGTGATGCAGCGGGAAGGCCTTCTGGGCCGGGCCCGCTTCCACATGGAGCGGACCATCGAGGCCCTGAACCAGGAATTATAGGAGTGCGTCCAGGCCATCGATAGGGGCTGCGTTGACGGCAAAGGGTTTCCAGGCAAGGAAGGGGGCGCAGGGCGGTGCAGGTACACCGTTCAAGCCCGCTGACGCAGCATGGGAGGCCTTTGCCATCAACCCTTCGGGCTGGGGCGGCAGCCTTCGGGATGCTGCGTCAAGCTCCTCGTCCTTGGAACCACCAAGGCCTTCGTCGCTTTCCTTGCCTCCCTCGGCTGGCACCCCAGCGCAGCCCCCACCCATGACCTGGACACACTCCTAGGGGAGTCCTCGATGGAACGGTTCATCGGCCTGGCCGGCATCTTGGCCTTCATGGCCATTGCCTACCTGCTTTCGCACCAGCGAAGCGCCATCCACTGGAAAACCATCGCCTGGGGTCTCGCACTCCAGTGGATCTTCGCCCTGGTCGTACTGAAGGGAACAGTCATCTCGGGACTCCTTTCCTTCCTGCCCTTTCCGAAGGGGGGAGGCTGGGTGGTTCTCGCGCTGATGTTCACCCCCATGCTGCTAAGACGCTTTGCTTCCTTTGAGAACAAGTCCCTCAACTGGGGCGTCTTCGGGATCGTGGTCGTCGGCTTGTTAAGGGGAGATCTGGTCGGGTCCTCCTTTGACAAAATGCGTATCGTGGTCGAACACCTCATGGCCTATGCGCACGCGGGCGCCAGTTTCGTCTTCGGATCCCTTTCCGATGGCTCCGGGGGGCAGGTGGGCATGGTGTTCGCCTTCGCCGTGCTGCCCACCATCATCTTCGTGGCATCGATCTTCGCGGTACTCTACTACGTGGGTGTCATGCAGTGGGTGGTCCGTGCCGCTGCCCGGGCCATGGGCCGGTTCCTGAAGATTTCTGGCGCTGAGAGCGTCAGCGTGGCCGCCAGCATCCTCATGGGCCAGACCGAGGCCCCACTCACCATCCGGCCCTTCCTGGCCCGCATGACCCGCAGCGAACTCATGCTGATCATGACGGCTGGCATGGCTCACGTTTCCGGGAGCATCATGGTGGCCTACGTTCAGGTCGCGCACGTGGACATCGTGCATCTGCTCACAGCCGTCATCATGACGGCCCCGGGCGCGGTGATGATGGCCAAGCTGCTGGAGCCTGAGACGGAAAGCCCGGAGACAGCTGGCGAGGTCCAGGTGGACATCCCCAGCCATGATGCAAATGTGCTGGATGCTGCGGCTCGTGGTGCCTTCGAGGGCGGCCAGCTGGCCTTCAACGTGGCGGTCATGCTCATCGCCTTTATCGCCCTCATCTATCTGCTCAACGGGGTGATGAAGGCCATCCACCCGGGCTTCAGCCTGGAGCTGATTCTCGGCTGGGCATTCAAGATCCCAGCCTTCCTCATGGGCGTTCCGTGGGGCGAGGCGGGCCAGGTGGGTGGTTTGCTGGGCAAGCGCATGGTGGTGAATGAATTTGTGGCTTTCCTGGACCTGGGGAGGATGACGGCGCTTTCCGCCAAGGCCAAGCTCATCGCCACCTTCGCCCTCTGCGGGTTCGCCAATTTCAGCAGCATTGCCATTCAGGTGGGCGGTATCGGCGCTCTCGTGCCTGAGCGCCGCGGCGACCTGGCACGGTTGGGACTGAGGGCCATGCTGGCGGGTACCTTGGCGAATTTCCTGAGCGCATGCATTGCCGGCATTCTGACCTAATAGGAAAATATACTTGTCATTACAGCCTCTAGTGGTTGGGTCTCCATGCCGATGAGAGATTCTATGGAGGCACACATGGCTTGGTATCGCTCTGCAGGTTTGACTCTCGCCCTCTCCGCGGGAGCCCTCGCTGCTGGGGACTATGATGCGCTCATGGGGGCGGTGAAGAAGTCTTGGCCGAACTGTCAGACCATAGCGGTGGTATGTGACTCCACCGGAAGCAAGGCTGCCCTGGCTGCGCTCACGGGCGCCGCAAGTGGCATGAAGCTGATGGTAATAGATGTAAAGGGCCCCCAGGACATGGGCAAGGCCATTGGCACATTGTCCGGGCGAAAACCGGACGCCATGATCCTCCTGGCAGGGGACCATGTGGCCGGGGATGGATCCACTGCCGCCACCTTCCTGATCCAGCGCATGGCTGCCATCAAGGTTCCGACCGCCACCACCACGGAGGCGGGCGTCAAACAGGGCGCGGCTTTGGGGATTGGGCCCGGCACCGGCGGCAGACTCATGTCGAACGCCAAGGTGGCTGCCGTGGCTGGCGTAGCGGTGCCCGCTGGAGCCGTGGCACTCTGAGGTGTCACAGCACAGTCTGCGCTAGTGAGTGGTTTGGTGATTGGTTCCCAGATCCGACCGACCCTCATGGGGAGGCTCGACACCGCGCCAACCCGCCTTCCAGGCGAGATTCATGGCGAATGCAAGGGCCACATAGAGGGCGCAGAACCCCACCAGGAAGGTCTGTTGGAAGAGGATTATCAGGGCGAAGAGCACCACGATCATGAGGCTGGTGACCATGGCGGTTCGGGGATTGGTGGTGCGTTTCTTGAAACTCGGGAATCGAATGGTCGAAACCATCAGCAGACCGACGAGGAACAGCTCTGCGGCAAACCAGTAGGCATGGGCTGCGGTGGCAGGCGGAGTTGGATGCCAGATGATCACAGATGCCACGCAGGCAGCACCGGCAGGGATCGGAAGTCCCATGAAATAGCGGGAGTCCACCGAGCCCACCTGCACATTGAACCGGGCCAGGCGAAGAGCCCCACAGGCAATGAAAACGAAGCATGCCGCCCAGCCTGCGGCCCGCAGGTGGGAGTCCTGGATGCCCAACTGGAAGAATCCGTAGCGGTAGGCCAGGATGGCTGGCGCCATGCCGAAGCTGACCACGTCCGCCAGACTGTCTAGCTGTACGCCGAATTCCGTTGCGGTGTTGGTGGCCCGGGCCACGCGGCCATCCAGACCGTCGAAAATCCCCGCCAGCACGAGTAGTCCGGCGGCCCACAAGAAATAGCGCTCAGGGGTGGCGCCTGCGGCATTGATGGACATGACCACGCTGGAGAAGCCGCAGAATACCGAAGCCATGGTGATGCTGGAGGGCAGGACGAACATGGACCGGCGCACCACACGCTTCCGCCGGGCGCGGCGTTCCTCGGGACTCAGGCGGGGTCGCATGAGGACAGTTTCTCATATCCTGGGTCGCTGGGGGTGCCCCCTCGCCCAAGGGTATCCTGGCTGAGTCGGGAGGACAGGTTGAAGCATGTGGTGGTGCTTGGCGGTGGACATGCCGGAATCGTCCCGGCTCTGCGATTCCGCGAAGCGGAGCGCGGGAGCGGGGGACCAGATGTCCCCCGCGATAGGAGGGAGGCCTCGATTCCCAGGATCAGGGGCGAGAGGAAGGGATTGCGATGAAGCATGTGGTGGTGATCGGCGGCGGACATGCCGGAATTGAGGCGGCCTACATCGCGGCCCGCATGGGCATGGCTACGACCCTGCTCACCATGAACCTCGATCAAATTGGCCAGATGAGCTGCAATCCCAGCATCGGGGGGGTCGGGAAGGGCCACATGGTGCGGGAATTGGATGCCCTGGGCGGCGCCATGGGGCGGCTTATTGACGCCACTGGGATCCACTTCCGCATCCTGAACGAAAGCCGGGGTGTGGCCGTGCGCGGCCCCCGGGCACAGGCCGACAAGGTGAAGTACCGCATCTCTGCCCGAAGGTTGCTGGAACATACGGAGCACCTCAAGTTGCGGCAGGGCACCGCAGCCTGTCTCCGCTGGCGCGAGGGGATTAGGGACTTGGTCGGAGTGGAATTGCTGGATGGCTCCGTATTGCCATGCGACGCCGTGGTGGTCACCAGCGGCACCTTCCTCAATGGCCGGATCCTCATCGGCGATCGTCGCCTGGAGGCGGGTCGCGCTGGCGAACCTGCCAGCACCCAACTTGCTGAGCAACTGCGACTGCTCGGTCTGCGCCATCGTCGATTGAAAACGGGCACCAGCCCGCGCTTGGCCCGTGCGAGCATCGATTTCTCGAGACTGCAGGTTCAACTTGGCGACGATCCTCCGCGGCCCTTCAGCTTCTTCAGTGAGGGGATCCCGCAGCCCCAGGTGCCCTGCCACATCGTCCACACCACACCGGAAACCGAGTCCATTGTGCGGGAGAACCTCTCGAGGTCCAGTCTGTACGGGGGCCACATCGAGGGGATCGGTCCGCGGTACTGTCCCTCCATCGAGGACAAGTTCGTGAAGTTCCCGGACAAAGGCCGGCACCAGATCTTCGTGGAACCCGAAAGCCTGGAGACGGAAGAGATTTATTTGGCCGGCTTGTCCACGTCCATGCCCCCGGATATCCAGCTCCGGATGGTGCGGAGCCTTCCGGGGTTCGAGGCTGCGGATATCCTGAGGCCCGGCTATGCCATAGAGTACGACAGCTTCGATCCCCTGCAGCTCCATCGGGACCTTTCGGTGGAGGATCTCGACGGTGTCTGGTTCGCGGGCCAGATCAATGGCACCACCGGCTACGAGGAAGCCGCGGGGCAGGGTCTCCTGGCCGGGATCAATGCGGTGCGGTGGCTGCGGGAACAGGACCCCATCATCCTGGGCCGTGATCAGGCCTATATCGGCGTGATGATCGATGACCTGGTCACCAAGGGCACCGATGAGCCCTATCGAATGCTCACGGCTAGGGCCGAGCATCGGCTGGGTCTGGCCTGCGACCTCGCCGATGGCCGATTGTTGGCCGTGGCTCGGGAGGTGGGAGCCCTTGATCCTGCGGAACTGTCGCGGGCGGAGGCAAAGGCGGCCCGTCGAGAACGGATCAAGGGGCAGTGCAGCGAGGCCTGGGTGACCCAGACAAGCCCTTTTGGGCCCATCGTGGCCGGGGCGGGGATCCGGATGGAGGCGGGCCTGACCCTGTCGGATCTGTTCCGCCGACAGCGGATCGGCACCGCCGAGGCCGACGCCTGTCTGGCCCTTCTGGAGGGATGGGATCAGGGTCAGCCCGGTTGGGACCCCTCTGCAGAGCGGGATCTGTTGCTCTTCGACCTTCGATACGCACCCTATCGGGATCGCGAGGCCAAGCTGCTGGAGGGCCACCGCGCCTGGGATCACGTACGGATCCCTTCGGACTTCCGGGTGGAGCAATTGCGAGGCATTTCAAGGGAAATCATGGAAAAACTGGCCTTGCATCGCCCTGAGACCCTTGGGCAGGCCAGCCGGATACCTGGTGTGACACCAGCGGCGGTGACCTTGCTCCATTTGTTGATTCATCGTCTTCAAGGCATATAATTTAATGGTTGTTTTCCCTTGAACTTCCATGTAACTGGAAGCTTATTCTTAAGAGCCCAGTCCCATGGAGACGCCCATGCCGCTTTCAGCTGTTCCGGTAGACAAGTCTCAACCCGCAGTTCGAATGCTGAAGATTGGCCAATTGGCGTCCCGTTCGGGCATCGCGGCGCGGAACTTGCGCTTCTATGCCGATGCGGGTGTGTTCGGCGAACTTCCGCGATCCCCCAAGGGCTACCGGCTCTTCCCCTCAGAAGCGGTGCATTGGGTCAGGATTCTCCAGGCATCCCAGGCGGCCGGGTTCAGTCTGGAGGAAATCCGGGAACTGCTAAGGGCCCTCCGCCAGGACAGCGTGCCCTGTGAGCATGTCCGGGAGGCCCTTGAGGGCAAGTTGCACACGCTGGAGACCAAGCTGACCGAGATCAACCTGTTGGTGGATATCCTGCACACCACCCTCGGGACGCCTGATGGCCAGAGCAGCGAACTTGGCTGCAACTTGATGGAAACCCTTTTGGCCGAGGCGACCCGCCTGCCGGCCCTTGCGAGACATCGGGCCTGACGGCCCCTGGAGGGAGTGATGACAATCAAGGTCTATCGCGTCAGTGGCATGACCTGTGGCGGCTGCGCCAAGCATGTGGAGAAGGCCCTCCGGTCCGTGGCTGGAGTGACCTCCGTGGTCGTGGATGTGGCCAAGGGCACCGCCACCATCGAGGGAGTAGCCCCCTTCGAGGCCCTGGCCGCCAGCGTGGGTGCGGCTGGGTACGAGCTGATCACTCCGGCGTGAAATCAAGCCCGGAAGGAGAGATGGGTGAGCCAGCAGACCTACATCGTGTCGGGCATGACCTGCGCAGCGTGCGTCCGTCATGTGGAGAAGGCTCTTGCCTCCATGCCAGGCGTATCCGCGGTTTCGGTGAATCTGGCCACATCCAGGGTGATGGTGGAGGGCACAGCCTCATTTGAGGCCATGGCCCTCCAGGTTGAAGACGCGGGCTATGGTTTGGGTCGGGTCAAATCAGAAGCACCTGGGAGTGAGGACCTGAGGCCAGCCCGGTGCCGGATGATCTTCGCTCTGGTCCTCACTGCGCCCCTGTTGGCGACGATGATTCCAGGACTCGGCTGGCGCCTCCCTGGGTGGCTGCAGGCCGTTCTCTCCACGCCGGTGGTGTTCGGCGCGGGGCTTGGATTCTTCAGGCGCGCGGGGCGCCAAGCCCTGCATTTCCAGTCATCCATGGATACCCTCATTGCGCTGGGGTCCGGCATCGCCTGGGCCTTCGCCATGGGCGAATGGTGGCGCGGCGCCCATCATTTGAGTTTCGAAACCGCCTCGGCCCTGGTGGCTTTCCTGTTGACGGGGAAGTATCTCGAGGCCCGGGCCAAGTCGCGTGCTACCGATGCATTGAGAGCCCTTCTTTCTCTAGCGCCACCCACGGCCCTTCGGATCGAGACGGATGGATCAGTGCTTGAGGTGCCGGTCGCCCAGCTGCAGCCCGGGGACCGCGCCAGGGTTCTACCAGGACAGGCGGTTCCCGCCGATGGCTGCGTGATCGCGGGGCAGGCGGAGGTGGACGAGTCCATGCTGACCGGCGAGCCGATGCCAGTGGCGAAGGGCCCGGGCGATGCCCTGGTCGCGGGCACGGTGGTCCACGGCTCTGCCCTGGAACAAGAGATCCAGGCCGTGGGGGCCGAGACGCAATTGGCGCGCATGGCGGCCATGGTGGCCCAGGCCCAGGGGTCCAAGGCACCGGCTCAGGATCTGGCCGACCGTATCAGCGCCGTGTTCGTGCCGATCATCCTCATGCTTGCGGTGGTGACCTTTGCGGGCTGGTGGTGGCTGGGAGGTGGCTTCGATCACGCCTGGCGTCCCGCCGTGACGTTGCTGGTGATTGCCTGCCCCTGCGNNTGCGCGTTGGGTCTGGCCACCCCCGTGGCAGTGATGGTGGGTATTGGAGCGGCGGCCAGGAAGGGTGTCCTCGTGCGAGATGCGGGGGCTCTTGAAGCCCTGGGGCAGGCCACGGATCTGGTGTTCGATAAG
>PMJK01000069.1 GCA_003158505.1 Holophagaceae bacterium
GGGCGACCTCTGGCTGCAGATCGCTTTCCATGCCCAACTGGCGGCGGATCGCGGGGCCTGGGACATCCACGAGGTCGAACGGGCTGTGGTGGAGAAGCTGGTGCGGCGCCACCCGCATGTGTTCGCCGGGGTCGCCGTGGCAGGTGCGGACGAAGTGCTCAGCAACTGGGCCACCATCAAGCGCGAAGAGAAGGGACTCACGCCAGAGACTGACCCGCGGCTGTTGGAAGGCATCCCGCCCACGCTGTCGCCCATGGACGAGGCCTTGGAGATCGGCCGCCGCTGCGCCAAGGTGGGGTTCGAATGGCCGGACCTGGAAGGCGTCCTCGACAAGGTGAAGGAGGAAGTGGCAGAACTTCAGGCCGAGTCCGATCCCGTGCGCGTGGAGGAGGAGTTCGGCGACGTGCTCTTCAGCCTCATGCAATGGGCCCGCAAGAAAGGCGTGGATCCCGACGCCGCCCTGCGGCGTCAGATGATCCGCTTCAAAGGTCGCTTCACCGGGGTGGAAGACGATGCCCGCGCTGCGGGTGGATGGGATCATCGCGACCTTGAGCAGATGGAAGCCGCCTGGCAGGCCGCGAAAAAGAGGGGGAGGCCCTGATGGACTTAATGCTGCTGCTGTCCCGGCCGGGGAATCCCCCGCCCCCCTGGATCCTGCTGCTCGTCCCCGTGGTCTTCCTGGGCGCCACCTGGCTCACGAACCACCTGATGGGGATCGGTGCCATGTACCAGGACTGGCCCGCCGACCCGAAGGATCCCATCGAGCGGAATCTCGGCTGGCAACAGGTGGAATTCGGCACCTTCCGGGGTCACTGCCCCATGTCCATCAAGTTCGGGCAGCATTGCCTCCACCTCAAGCAGCCATTCCCCTTCCAGCCCATGTTCTGGAAAGGCCCCGCCTCGATCCCCTGGGGCGACGTGCTTCTGGAAAAAGAACCCAAGGACGCCTGGTGGGCCTTGCTCAGTGCGGCCGAGTTCCGGCTGGGGCGAGGGGGGCGGATGATCCGCCTGCGGGGCAAGGCCGCAAAGGCCCTCATGGCGCGGATCCAGCAACCACAGATGCCAGGATCCGGATCAGGGCCGTGGGCAGGGCTGGGTTCTGGCGACGTTCCACCTGTGGTGAGACCGGGGGCCATCCGGCCGCGCTGAGCTGGTGCAGTTCCTGAAAAAAATTAGATAAGCGGAGGTTAGCGAAGGAGCCGAGGAGAGCGGAGAAAAGACATTTAGCAAGAAAGCTGTTTTCTGGTCTCAGCTTTCCTCAGCCTCTCAGCTCTCCTCCGCTTCTGTATGTCTTTTCCATCCTAGATGCCCGACACCCGATTCGAGGTCTTACACTGCGTCGGCGATGGCTTGGCCCATGTCTTCGGTGCTGGCGGTGCCACCCATGTCGCGAGTGCGCAGGCCGCTGGCCAGTACTTTTTCGATGGCGGCCATGATGGAGGCTCCCGACTCGGGACAGCCCAGGTGGTCCAGCATCATGGCCCCGGCCCAGATCTGGCCGATGGGGTTGGCGATGCCCTTGCCATAGATGTCCGGTGCCGAGCCGTGGACGGGNNTGCGGATTGCGCACGAACTGGGCGCAGAGGATGTCGACGTGGAACTGGTCCACCTTTACCTCGGGGTAGCCGACGGACATGGCCCGCACCCGCTCGTCCCAATAGGGCATGGTGATGGCGATGCCATTTGACTTGGTGGCCGAGGTGAGGTGCTTTTTGGGCCGCGACTGGGCGATATCGAAGGCGATCTTCAGGATGCGGTCCACGCCCTGCCGTGTGAACACGCTCTGCTGAACGGCCATCTCCTGGTCGGTGCCCTCGTAAAGCCGGCCCCCGATGCTGGAATATTCGCCTTCGTTGTTCTCGCGTACCACCACCATGTCGATGTCGCCCACCTGCCGGCCCGCGAGGGGGCAGGGCACGCCCGGCATGAGCTTCACGGGGCGCAGGTTGGCGTACTGGCGAAAGCCCCGGCGGATGGGGATGAGCAGGCCCCAGAGCGAGACGTGGTCGGGTACGCCCGGGAAGCCCACGGCACCAAGGAAAACCGCGTCATGATGGCGGATCTGATCGAGGCCGTCCTCGGGCATCATGCGGCCATGCTCGAGATAGTACTCGCAACTCCAGGGAAACCCGTCCCAGCGGAAGTGCAGACCGTGCTTCGCCGCGGCGGCCTCCAGCACACGGATGCCCTCGGGGACCACCTCCTTGCCGATGCCGTCGCCGGGAATCACGGCAATCTTGAAGTCACGCATGGAATCCTCCGTACAGAAGCATAATGGACCCACCCGGATATACATCACGTGAGCCCTCTGCCATTCCATCTCGTAACCCTGTCCCACTCCGAGTGGGAGGAGGCCATGATCTGCGCGAAGCGCCTCGGAGAGGACGCCCTTCCCGAACTGCGGCTGGATCTGTTTCCGGAGCTGGATCCAGAAGCCCTGGTGGATGCCCTAAGACGCCGCTGCCTGGTGACCTGCCGCCGTGTGTCCGAGGGCGGCCGATGGCCCGATGAGGACGAGGCCGGGCGCATGGCGCACCTCGTCCGCGCCCTCAAAGGCAAGCCCGCCTGGCTGGATCTGGAATGGGATCTGCCCATCCCCCCTGAGATCCAGGCAGCCCGCACCCATGTGCGGCTGCTGAGGTCCATCCATGTGGCCCCGGGTGTCTTCGACTTGGAGGCGCGCCTATCCTCCCTGCCGGATGGCGAGGCCTTCAAGTGGGTGGGCTGGGCTGGGCGCCTGGGCGACAACGGGCGTCTCCGGAGGCCACTGGCCTGGGCTCGGGACCGCGGCACCCGGCTGTCGGCTTTTCTCATGGGCCCCAAGGGCCTCCCCAGCCGGGCCATGCAGGCGGCCTGGGGTGGGGCCTTCACATATGCTGCGCCCGATGACGGACCTCCCGCCGCGCCGGGACAATTGCCGCTATCAACCCTTCGGGCCTGGCGCGCCGCCAAGCTCCATGCGGGCTATGGTCTCTGCGGCGTCATCGGCGATCCGGTCCTGCATTCCCGCGGACCTGCCTTCCACAATCCACTTCTCCAGTACGCCCTGAAGGACCTGGTCTACCTGCCCTTGCTCTGCGCGGATGCAGACGAGGCGGTGGAGGCCCTGGAGGCCCTCGGCATCCTGGGCCTGAGCATCACAGCGCCCTTGAAACTCTCGCTCCCGGAGGCGCTTGGATTGAAGGGCCCCTTGAATACCCTGTGGCGGAGAAAGGCCGGCGATCCCTGGCTGGGGGCGAATACGGATGCCGAGGCCTTTGAACAGTCCCTGTCGAATCTGGAACCCGGTCCCGTCCTGTTACTGGGGGGGGGAGGCGTGGCTCGCACCAGCCGCGCTGTTCTGGATGAAACCGGACGGGCCGTCCTCCAGGCCTCCCGGCGGCTCCCATCTACGGCGGAGGCGGTGTCGGCCCTCGCGCCCGTGGGCATCGTCCAGGCCACCAGCCTGGGTATGTCCGCCACGGATCCCGTGCCTTTCCCCGAGCTACTGGAAGCGGCCAAGTCCAGCGCCCGGTGGGCCGTCGAGTGGATCTACAAGGAGGACACGGCCTTCGTCCTCTGGGCCCGGGAAGCGGGTCTCGGCCTGGTGGAGGGGTTGACGCTTTTCGACGCCCAGGCCGGAGTCCAGAGCCGACGCTTCATCGAAGGCTGTGGCGGAGTCAACTGAGCGCGGATAGCTGCTAGTTTCTTCCCATGGACCTCCTTCTGGTAGAGGACAAGGACAGTTTCCGACGCCTGCTGAGCCAGGCGCTGGAAGGAACGGTCTGGAAGGTGAAGGCCGTGGCGGATCCCCAGGAGGCGCTGCGGGCCATGGAAGCCCAGCCCTTCCATGTCCTGGTCACGGATCTGCGGCTGCCCGGCATGAGCGGCCTCGAGCTGATCCGCCGAGCGCGGCAGCTGCACCCCAGCCTCCGGGTGGTGCTGATGTCAGCCTTCGGAGAACCCAAGGATATTGTGGAGGCTATGCGGCTGGGCGCCGACGATTTCCTCCCCAAGCCCTTCGACCTGGACGCTTTCCTGGCCCTGCTGGATCGGCTCCGGGCGCTGGTGGGCGCGCCGCCGCCGGATCCCGCGGAGCTCTGGATCGCCCACAGTCCAGTCATGCAGGCCCTGGAGGCGGCGCTGCGCCAGGCGGCGGCTTCGGCCCTGCCCGTGTTATTCCGCGGCGAGCGCGGGTCGGGCCGGGAGCGATGTGCCCGTCGCCTCCACGTCCTGCGCCACCCCGCCGCGCCTTACCTGAGTCTGCCGGCGGCGACCCTGGGGCCGGAGGGGCCCGATCCGCGGATGCTCCAGCTACTCGAGGGCGGCAGCCTCTTCATCCCGGGTCTCGAGCACCTGTCTTCCGCGGCGGCGGGCCCCCTGGCTCGGGCCATGGACAGCGGATCCGGTAGCCGCATCGCCTGGATGGGCGGCCTGGACCTCGAGGGGAGCCTCGCCCCAGATCTCGCCCAGCGCCTGGGTTCCCTGGAACTGCGGGTACCTGCCCTGCGGGAGCGGCGGGAGGATCTGCTGGCCCTGACCCGCCAATTGCTGAAGGTGGCCGCGCAGCGGGAGGGGCGTCCGGCGCCCTGGCTGGAGCGCGGCGCGGAACGGCAGCTGCTGGACCATTCCTGGCCGGGAAACGTGCGGGAGCTGGAAGTGCTCCTGGGCCGGACCCTCCTCTTCGATGAAGGACGCGCCATCCGGACCTTTCCGGAGCTGGGTCTGGGCCAGGCCGCGCCCCTGTGCCTGCCCTGGCCCGAGGCCGGTAGCCTGGACGGCATGCTCAAGGCCGTGGCCCGATCCGCCGAAGCCAAGTTGCTGCAAAAGGCCATGACCCAAGCCGCCTGGGACCTGCCCCAGGCCGCCGAGGCCCTGGGCTTGACGGTCCGGACCATGGCTCAGCGCTTGCGGGACCATGGCATTTCTCTTGAAGATAGAGGCTCCACCTCCGCAAGCCCGAAGGGCGAGCAGGAGCACAACGCGATGCGTCGTGCGACAGAGGGAGAAAGCAATCACTCGCGGAAGGCCCCATGACCCAGGTCCCATCCATCCTTGTCCCCCCGGTCCGGAGTCCGGAGGGGATCCGTCCGGCGGCACGGGCTGGGCTCCTTGCGCTCCAATCCGTGGTGGTGGGCAAGGAAACTCAGGTGCGGCGGGCCTTCGCGACCATGCTGGCGGGCGGCCATGTCCTGCTGGAGGATCTGCCCGGCGTGGGGAAGACCACCCTGGCCAAGGGGCTATCCCGCATCCTCGGCGGCAGCTTCCAGCGCGTCCAGGGCACCAACGATCTGCTGCCCTCGGATTTGTTGGGCGTCCACCTCTGGGATGCGAAGGAACAGGGTTTCCGCTTCCAGCCTGGCCCAGTATTCTGCCATGTCCTGCTGCTGGATGAGCTGAATCGCATCGGGCCCAAGACCCAGAGCGCCATGCTTGAAGCCATGGTGGAGGGGCAGGTCACCCTGGATCGAAACACACACAAGCTTCCGGAGCCCTTCTTCGTGATTGCTACCCAGAACCCGCTGGATCACGCGGGCACCTTCCCCCTGCCCGAAAGCCAGCTGGACCGCTTCTCCTGCACCATCCACCTCGGCTACCCGGATCGTGCCGCCGAACGACTCATCCTCACAGGAGAAGCGGGTGCCGAGCGGCTGGATACACTCTCGCCGGTGCTGGATCTGGACGGGTGGCGCCAGGCCCGCGAGGCTGTGCGGAACGTGAAGGTTTCGGAAGCGGTCCTGGATTACGTCGAGCGGATGGTGGAGCGCATCCGCGCCGATGGGGGGTTCTGCTCGAGCCGCGCCGCGAAGCACTGGTTGGGGCTCGCCCAAGCCGAGGCCTGGCTCGAAGGCCGGGACTTCATCACACCGGACGATCTCCAGCGAACCCTCACGGACACCATGGCCCATCGAGGAAGCCTGGATGATCGCCGCCTCAACCGGGGCGAGCGGCGCGAACAGTTGGCGAGGCTGCTGAAGGAACTGCCCGTGGGGTGGACTGGATGACTGAAGAATCCGTCGGTCAGTTGATCCAGCAGGCCCGCGAGGCCAAGGGCCTCACTCTGGAGGCACTGGCCACAGAGCTCAAGCTTCCCCTTCGGCATCTCGAGGCCATTGAGGGGGATCATTGGGAAGCGCTGCCGCCGGGGCGTCCCAGGCCCCTGGCCCGTCAACTGGCCGCCCGTCTGGATGTGGATCTTGAATACCACACGGGGGCCTTCCAGATTGTTCCCGGTGTGCAGGAACTGGAACCACCCGATCCCAGGCAAGAGCGGCTCGAGCGGGTGGTCATGGGTGTGCTGACGGCTGTCTCAGTGCTGGTGCTGCTCTGGCTAGTGGTGCCGGGGCCCAGCCTGGGCCACAAGCCGCCACCGAGCTATCTGACGGTCCTCACCAGGCCCACCTTGCCCCCGCCTCCCGCGCCTTCCGCCTCGCCCTATCCAGTGCTTGGCGAGCTTCTGCCCGAGGCTCCCTTGAATCAGCAGGGTGTGCTGGTGAGCCTTCGAGTCATGGACACCTGCAATGTGCGCATCGATCCCCAGGCCGAGCTCGGCGGGCAGCCCCTGGCGCGGACCCTACGGGTGTCTGAGCCCTGGCGCCTCCGGGTGAAGGGACCCTTCACGCTTCGACTCGACAACGCTGGAGTGGTGAACGTGGAGGTGGCCGGCCATCGCATCGTCCACGGCCAGAGCGTGGGAGAGGCCTGGACCGGCAAGTTCGATGAAGAAGGGCATTGGCTGAGACTCGCACCCCCTGAACTACCTGAAGGGGCACCGGTGCCTGATGATGACGAGGATGGATCCCGGCCATGAGCATGCACCCTATCGTTGAGCGGTTCCTCCAGGGCGGGTTACCTGAGCCCATGGTCATGGCCCTGGTGGGGGGCAGCCTTCCGGTGCCTACTCGGGACCTGCTGTTCGCCTTGGCCCATGCGGGATTGAAGGATACGCCCTACACGAAGCGGGCCCTCGACTTTTTCGCGAGCATGCCGGAATCGCTCCTCTCGGGAGTTCTGATCGAAGCGATCGACCCGCCGACCCCCCTGCAGTTGGTGCTCTGCCACCGCAAGGAACCTGCCCTGCTGGAGGCTGTCCTCCTGAACCCCTCCCTCACCTCGGCGATCGTCGAAGCCTCGGTGCCCAGCCTCCCGGGATCCGTGCTCGAGATCGTGCTGAACAACCAGGTGCTGTGGATGGAGCGCCCCGGGATCCTCGACCTACTGGAGGAGCACCCGGAGGGCGAGTACGTCATCAAGCGGCGCGTCAATGAGTTCCGCTTCGATGTCCTTCGCCTGATCCCGGAAGACGTGAAGCAGGAACGCCTGGAGATCATCGAAGAGGTGGAGGCCGGCCGCCTCGATCGCGCATGGTCGGAACTTCCGCTGCCCAAGGAGAAATCGAAGGAGGAGGCCGAAGCCGAGGACGAGTCGGAGGAGATGGCGGCCGAACGCCGCCTGCTGGCGCAGAAACCCCCAGTGGATGACCAGGGCCAGGAGATCAACCTCACGCTCACCCAGCGCGTGATGAAGCTCAGAACCAACCAGAAGATCATGCTCGCCATCAAGGGTGGCAAGGAGGAGCGGGCCCTTCTCATCCGCGAGTCCAACCGTCTTATCCAGGTGAATGTCATCCGGAACGGACGAATCACCGAAGGCGAGGTGGCCTACATCGCCCAGATGCGCACCGTGAACGAGGAGGTGCTGCGGATCATCTCCAACAGCCGGGAATGGATGAAGAAATACCCCATCACCAAGGCCCTGGTCATGAATCCCCGCACGCCCCTGCCCGTGGCCTTGACCCACTTGAAGCGGCTCTACGATAGCGACATGAAGCTGGTCATCAAGGACCGCAACGTGGCCGAGCTGCTGCGCCGAGAGGCCAAGCGCATAGTGGTGATGAAGTCCCAAGGGAAGGGGTAGCCCCCCCTTGAAGGACTGCGTTAAGCTGAAGGTCCTGCGGGCGTAGTTCAGTGGTAGAACGTCAGCTTCCCAAGCTGAATGTCGCCAGTTCAATCCTGGTCGCCCGCTCCAAAAGCCAGGGAGCCCCCAACCGGGGGCCCTTGGCTTTTGGAGTGAGGGAAGGCGGGGATTGAACTCGCTGAATTGCTGGCAGGCAGGTGACTCTGGCAACGGCCCAGTGAGCTGTTGATAGGCCCTCAGTTGTGGCTGGGGAGCCGCTGGAGAATGAAATGCTAGTGGTGATGCCGATGTCGCTCTTCGCATTCGTGGAGTTCGCGCCTGGCCTCTGCACGCTTCTCCTCCATGACTTGTTCCACCCTGCGGAGTCTTCCCTTCGCGTGCTCCAGGTCCCTGCGAAGCTCCTCCTTGCGCTCGGGGTCTCCCCGATGTTCGCGATAGGCCCTCTCAAGACGATCGTGGTCTCTCCGGACCTCGTCGCGCTCTTTCGCCAGCTTGTGTTCGATGTGATCGATCTTCCGGTCATATTCGGCGTGGCAGTCTTCCGCCCTGGCGGGGGACGAGATCAACAGAGTGAGGACGCCGGCCGCGATCAGCTTCAGGATGTCCTTGATTGCCATTTTCATTCGAATTCCCTCCGTATTTGGTCCGCACCCATGCGTGTCCGATTTACAAATTCCAACGGAAGGAGAAGGCAAGATCGTTAATTAATTCTGGAGCTCCCGGAGCGGGCTCAGCCCAGGTAGGCGGCGATCACACGCTCGTTGCGGCTCAGCTCGTCGGGAGTGCCCTCTACGGCGATGCGGCCGTGCTCCATGACGTAGGCATAGTCGGCGACTTCCAGGGCGCTCTTGGCGAACTGCTCCACCAGCAGGAGGGTGATACCTTCCTCCTTGAGGCGGCGGATGGTCCTGAAGACCTCCTGCACGATGACCGGGGCGAGGCCCATGGAGGGCTCGTCCAGCAGNNCCGATGGCCAGCATCTGCTGCTCACCGCCGGACAGAGTGCCGGATGCCTGCTTGGTCCGGTCCCGCAGCTTGGGGAACAGGTCGTAGACGCGCTCCAGGTCCTCCTTGGCCTTTGCATGGAATCCGAAAAACCGGGGCAGCCACCCGTAGGCGCCCAGCAGGAGGTTGTCCTCCACCGACAGCGGTCCGAAGACCTTGCGCCCTTCCGGCGCGTGCGCGAGACCCAGGCGGGCGATCCGGGAGGCGTCGAGGCCCTGGACCTCCTGGCCGTCGAGTATGACCTTGCCGTGGCTGGGTTTGAGGCCGCCGGAGATGGCCCGCATGGTCGTGGTCTTCCCAGCGCCGTTGGCACCGATGAGCGCCACCAGGGTGCCCTTTTTCACCGTCAGGGTCGTGCCCGTCAGGACCTCGCTGGCGCCGTAGCCCCCATGAAGGTCGTCCACCACGAGCATGTCGATCTCCTTCACGCGGGCAGCGGCTCGACACCGCCATGAGAGGGTTCAGAAGGGCTGGCCGGCTGGCCCAGATAGGCCTCCACTACTTTTGGATCACGCTTGACCTCGTCGGGCGTGCCCTCGGCGATGACCTTGCCGCCGTCCAGCACAGTCACCAAATCGCACAGCTCGCTGACGACATCCATGTGGTGCTCGATGAGGAGGATGCTGATGCCGCGGCGGTGGACCCGCCGGATGATTTCGATCAGCTGGACCACGTCCGGGTGGGCGAGGCCTGCGGCGGGCTCATCCAGAATGAGCAGGTCGGGCTTGCGGGCCAGGGCGCGGGCGACCTCCAGGAAGCGCTGGGCACCATAGGTGAGATCCTTGGCCTTGGTGAGGGCCTGGTCCTTCAGCCCGATGCGGTCGAGCAGGCAGAGTGCGTCGGCCTGGGCCTGTCGTTCCTCCCGGCGGGCCAGGCCCAGCAGCACCAGGGGCAGGGGACTGCGGTAGACGCCCCTCAGCGCCACCATGACGTTCTCCAGGGCCGTGAGCTCCGCGAAGAGCTGGAGGTTCTGGAACGTCCGCGCCACCCCGGACTGCGATACCCGGTAGAGGCTGCCGGAGGGCAGCACCGCGCCTCGGAGCAGGATGCGGCCGGAGCTGGGCGTATAGAGCCCCGAGATGACGTTCACCAGGGTGCTCTTGCCCGAGCCGTTGGGGCCGATGAGGCCGTGGATGCTGCCTGAGCGGATGCTCAAGGAAAGGCCGTCCACGGCCTTCACGCCGCCGAAGTGGCGCTTGAGGTCCTCGAGCATAAGCAGGGGCGAGCCATCGGCGGTGCGGGGTGGCAGGAGGGTCTCGATGTCTGTGGGCGCGGGCAGGGGTGCGTGGGGCACCCGGAAGAGTTTGGCCAGGAAGATGGAGAGGAAGCCCATGAGGCCTTCGGGCAGGCCCACCACCACGGAGAAGAGCATCAGGGCGAAGATGGCCTTGCGCCAATCCTCGGTGTTCTCAACCAGCAGTCCGCCCACCACCAGGATGCCCATGGCCACGACGGGTGCCAGGGCCTGGAAGGGGCGCGTGGTCTTCTTCACCAGGCCGCGCAGACCCGCCGCCAGGGCCATGGCGAAGCCCAGACCCGAGAAGATTTGGAACAGGTGGCGATTCGAAAGCAGATTGGGCAACAGGACGATGACCGAGGCGCCCACGAAGGCGCCCCACAGGCTCTTGCGCCCGCCCAGCACCACGCCCAGCAGCAGGATGATCATCAGGTCGTAGGTGAAGCTCTGGGGCTGGAGGTACTCGAAGTTGAAGGCGTAGAGCCCTCCCGCCAGGCCGCCGAGGCTCGAGCCCAGCGCGAAGGCCGCAACCTTGTGCCGGTAGGTGCCCACGCCCATGGCGTCGGTGGCGATGGGGCTGTCGCGCAGGGCCTCGAAGGCCCGGCCCCACTGGGAGGCCAAGAGGTTGCGCATGAGCATCCATACGACCGCCAACAATGCCATGCACAACCAGTAGAAGAGCGGCGGCGTCAACACGTGGTCAAAAACCGGCGGACGGGAGAGGCTCAGGCCCTGGGCCCCGCCGGTGAGCCCTTCCAGTTCGTTGAGAGCCGTGGTGCAGAGGGCGGCAAAACTGAGGGTGGCCAGGGCGAACTGGGGCCCTTCCAGGCGAAGGGCAGGCAAGGCGAGGAGGCCACCCAGCAGCAAACCCACAACCATGGAGGCCAGCAGGGCCGGGGCCATGCCCAGCCCCAGCTTGGTGACGACGAGGCCCGCGGTATAGGCGCCCAGGCCCAGGAAGGCCACATGCCCGAGGTTTATCTGGCCCAGGTAGCCCACGGTGACATCCAGCCCGATGAGCAGGATGCCGTAGATGGCCAACAGGGTGAGGAGGCCCAAGGCGTAGGGATTCACCACCAGCAGGGGAATGGTGGCGAGGAAGGCGAAGACGATGAGTTCGGCGCCGCGCAGGAGGAGGATGCGTTTCATGTCACACCTTCCTGATGATGGCTTTGCCGAACACGCCCGTGGGCCGCACGGCCAAGGCGAGGATCAGCAGGATGAGGCCCGGCGCTTCCCGCCAGCCGCTGCCCAGGTAGAAGCTCGACAGGCTTTCCAGCGCGCCCAGGAACATGCCCACGAGCACTACGCCGAAGCCGGAATCCAGGCCGGCCACCACAGCCACGGAAAAGGCCTTGAGGATGAGGGCCGAGGCCATGGTGGGGCCGACGGTCGTGATGGGCGAGACCAGGATGCCCGCCAGGGCGGCCACTGCGCCCGAGAGCCCGTAGGAGAGCATCACGGTGCGGGTCGCGGAGATGCCCATGAGTTCAGCCGCGTCGCGGTCCGCCGACACCGCCTCGAAGGCCTTGCCCAACAGGGTGCGGCGCTTGAAGAGTTCGATGAGGCCCATGATGCCCAGTACGCCCACGGCCACGGAGATTTCAAGGCGGGTCACGTCCACGCCCAGGATGTTGATCGGGTCGGCGGAAATGGGCGTGGGGAAGGGGCGGTCGTCTCGGCCCCAGATGTTCTCGGCGGTGGAGAAGAAGAAGAGGCCGATGATGATCGTGAGCAGGATCCAGCCTTCGCTCTTCTGCTCCAGGGCCAGCCGCACGCCCGCACGCTCGACCACCAGGCCCATGATGGCTCCGAAGAGCAGGCCACCGGGCACCATCGCCCAGTAGGGCAGGCCCAGGTTGGTGAGGGTGAGGCTGAAGAACGCCGAGATCATCACCAGCTCGCCCTGGCCGAAGTTGATGCTCTTGCTGGTGGCGTAGGTCAGCTGGAAGCCGTAGGCGATGAGGGCGTAGACCAGNNGCCTGTCGCGGAAGGGGTCAGAAAAAGTGGGGGGCCGAAGCCCCCCGGTTTGCGGGCGCCCAGGCTACTTGGTCTTGGCCTTGGCCTTGACCTTGGCGGGCGTGGCGGAGGTGGCGGACTTGATGAGGCGGGCCCGGTCGGCCTCGTTGCCGAAGACCACGCGGCCATCCTTCACCATGCCCATGACCACCTGCTCACGCCGGAAGGCCTCGTGGGTGGTCACGTCCGCGGGATCCCACTTGGTGTAGGGGTGGTTCCAGGTGGCGATGACGCCCTGCACAGGCTCCTTCAGGTCCTCCAGGGCCAGCTTGACCTTGTGGGTGTCGGTGCTGCCGGCCTGCTTGATGGCGGCGGCCAGGATGTAGAGGGCGTCATAGCCCTGGGCCGCGGCTACGGCGGAGGGAATGCGGCCGACCTTGAAGGTCTGGTGGTAGCCGTTGATGAAGCTCTTGGCCTTGGGGGTGATGGGGTCTTCGATGAAGGTCTGGGGCATGAGGGTCCCGTTGCCGTTCTTACCGGCGTTGTCGATGTAGTTGGACATGGACAGGGTCCAGCCGCCGATGAGGGG
>PMJK01000108.1 GCA_003158505.1 Holophagaceae bacterium
CTGACGAAGAGTCCGGCCGGCGCGCACCAGTGGACGCCGAAGGGTGGTGCGGGCGCCGGTAGCATTCCGGACGCCCACGACCCGTCCAAGCGGCACGCGCCGACCATGCTGACCACGGATCTCTCCCTGCGGTTCGACCCTGCTTACGAGAAGATTTCGAGGCGCTTCTACGAGAATCCGGATCAGTTCGCCGACGCCTTCGCCCGGGCGTGGTTCAAGCTNNAAGCTGACGCACCGCGACATGGGCCCGCTGGCCCGCTACCTCGGCCCGCTCGTGCCGAAGGAAGCGCTGATCTGGCAGGACCCCGTTCCCGCAGTGGATCACACATTGATCGACGAGCAGGACATGGCCTCCTTGAAGGCCAGGCTCCTCGCATCCGGACTGTCCATCTCCCAGCTGGTCAATACCGCCTGGGCGTCTGCTGCGACATTCCGCGGTAGCGACAAGCGCGGTGGAGCGAACGGCGCGCGCATTCGCCTGGCGCCGCAGAAGGACTGGGAAGTCAACCAGCCGACTGACCTGGCCAAGGCCCTGCAGAAGCTCGAAGCGATCCAGAAGGACTTCAACGGCGCACAGTCTGGCGGCAAGCAGGTCTCGCTGGCTGACCTGATCGTCCTGGGCGGCGGCGCAGCCGTCGAGGCGGCTGCGAAAAAGGCCGGCCACGACGTGAAGGTGCCCTTCTCGCCGGGGCGCATGGACGCCTCGCAGGAGCAGACCGACGTGGATTCGTTCACCGTGCTGGAGCCGGCCGCGGACGGATTCCGGAACTACGTCCGCAAGGGACTCGAGGGATCGGCGGCAGAGCTGCTGGTGGACAAAGCCCAGTTAATGACGCTGACCGCCCCAGAGATGACGGTTCTGATGGGCGGCCTGCGTGCCCTGAACGCGAACGTCGGCCAGTCCAAACACGGTGTCTTCACCAGGCGGCCGGAAACGTTGACGAATGACTTCTTCGTGAATCTCCTCGACATGCGCACCACGTGGCAGAAGTCCGCCACCTCGGAAGGTGTGCTGGAGGGGCGCGATCGGGCGACGGGCGAGCTCAAGTGGACGGGCACCATCGTGGATCTCGTCTTCGGTTCGAACTCCCAGCTCCGAGCCCTTGCGGAAGTCTATGCGTGCAGCGACTCACAGCAGGCGTTCGTGCGCGACTTTGTGGCGGCCTGGAACAAGGTGATGAACCTTGATCGCTTCGACATTTCCGGCGCTTGACCGTCCGTTGTGAGAGAGGCACTGGCGCAGGGCGCTGGAGGACGTATCCTCGTACCCATGCGATGGCCTCTGGGAGTGGCCTTGATGCTCACGATGGGGGGCCCTGACCCGGAATCCGCGCCGCCGCCGACGGCTGCGGAGGAGGCCGCCTTCGAAGCCGCCAGGACGCGCATGGTGCGGGATCAGATCGCGGCTCGCGGCGTCAAGGACGATCGGGTGCTCGCGGCCATGGCCCGGGTGCCCCGCCATGAATTCGTGCCGGCCTCCCAGCGCTCCATGGCCTACGAGGACGGGCCCTTGCCCATCGGCCACGGGCAGACCATCTCCCAGCCCTACATCGTGGCCTTCATGACCGCCGCGCTGGATCCGCAACCCACGGATCGTGTGCTGGAGATCGGCACGGGCTCGGGATACCAGGCGGCGGTGCTGTCGCGACTGGTGGCGGAGGTGTACAGCATCGAGATCGTGGAGCCCCTGGCCCGGCGCGCCCAGGCCGATCTCAAGCGGCTGGGTTTCCGGAATGTGAAGGTCCGCACTGGCGACGGAACCCTCGGATGGCCAGGGGCGGCCCCCTTCGATGCCGTCATCGTCACCTGCGCGCCCGAGCGGGTTCCCCGGGCCCTGGTGGATCAGCTGAAAATGGGCGGCCGGATGATCGTGCCCGTGGGTCCCACCCGAGGCGTCCAGGAACTCTACCTGCTGCGCAAACACCCGGAAGGGATGGAGACCCAAGCCGTCCTGCCGGTGCGGTTCGTGCCGATGGTGACGCCTTAGAGAATGATTCAGAGATCGCGGATCGCTCGACTCAGGCAGGTTTGCGGGCGGAGATGATCATGCTGGTGACGTAGTCCGAGGCCCGGGTGCCCGCCGGGAGCAGGCCCAGGAGATGGTCGGTCAGGGGGTCATCGACGGGGAGCATGGCTTCCACGGCCTCCCCCTTGGGCGTGAGCACCAGGTCCACAAGACCCGACGCCAACACCATGTCGCGGAGGTCGTCGACAACGGCGGCACCGGCGACGCAGCCCACCAGGGCCTCGACACTCTCCCGGACGGCCAGGGGCAATGGCCTCAGAAGCACCATGTCGGAGATGGAGACCCGCCCCCCGGGTTTCAGCACGCGGGCGATCTCCTTCCAGACCGTGGGCTGGTCGGGACTCAGGTTCAGCACGCAGTTGGAGAGCACCACGTCCACGGAGGCGTCGGGCAGGGGAATGGCCTCGATCTGCCCCTGGTGGAAGGTCACATTGCCCAGGCCCGTGCGGCGGCGGAACTCAGCGGCGTTGTGACGGGCCTTGGCCAGCATCTCCCGAGTCATGTCGACGCCGTGGACCCGGCCTTCGGCTCCCACTCGCTGAGCCGCCAGGAAGGCATCCAGGCCCGCCCCGCTGCCCAGGTCCAGCACGATCTCCCCGGGTTTCAGTTCGGCCAGGGCCGTGGGATTGCCGCAGGACAATCCGAGATTGGCCCCTTCAGGAAGCGTCGCCAGCTCGGCATCCGAGTAGCCGACGCCCTGGGCGACCTCTCCGGCGCGACCGCCGCCGCAGCAGGAGGACTGGGGGCCACAGCACCCGCCACCAAGGCTGGCGATGCGCCCGTAGGCGTCCTGGACCTTCAGGTGAGTGGGGTGGGGGATCCGTT
Source organism: Holophagaceae bacterium (assembly GCA_003158505.1). GTDB lineage: Bacteria > Acidobacteriota > Holophagae > Holophagales > Holophagaceae > Geothrix. The sequence goes on from PMJK01000108.1 coordinate 2,852, forward strand.
CCATGGGGGTGCTCCTCGGGTCAAACACAGTGGGGACCTCGGCCACCGCCACCACAGCAGTCCTGCCAGAGGTATTCAGTGAGGGCCTTGAGCTGGCCGAAACCGGCCGCATATCGGATGGTGGTTCCCTGCCGCGTGGCTACCAGCAGACCGGCATCCGCCAGGTCGGACAGATGGTGACTCAGGGTCGAGCCGGGCATGTTGAGCCGCGTCTGGATCTCCCCCGCCGGCGTCCCTTCCCTGGGGCCCTGCACCACCAGGCGCACGATGGACAGACGCGCCGGATGGCCGAGCGCCTTCAGGCATTGGGCCATTTCCTTGAGGAGGGGGTCCAGCGTGTTCATGCTCTATATTCTAATTTCTAGAAATTAGAAATCAATCCCCCAATTTCCACATCTGAAATCCTAGGCGTCGACTAGGGTTTGGTCGGGTACTCGATGCTGGCGAAAAGCAGCCGTAATTCATCACGGCTGGCCGGACGGCAATCCATCCAGGCCGCATCGGGGCGCCAGGAGGCCGACCAGCCGGGCAGGTCATGAGCCGGCATGGGGTGGCCGATGCCAAAGCCCTGACCCAGTTCGCAGCCGAGCAGCAGCAGCATCTTGCCCTGTTCCTTCGTCTGCACCCCCTCGGCGATGACCTTGCGGCGGAAGGCCGTGGCCAAGCCCAGAACCCCCTCCAGAATGGCCATGTCATCCGGGTGGTCGTGCATGCCGAGTACGAAACTCTTATCGATCTTGATCTGAGCGACCGGCAGCTGTCTCAGGTAGGTCAGGGAGGAGTACCCGGTACCAAAGTCATCCAGGGCGAACATCACCCCGATCTCCCGGCAGTCCTTGATGACCTGGGCCGCTTGGACCATGTCATTCAGCGCACTGGTCTCCAGCACCTCCAGTTCGAGGTCGCCTGGCCTGAAACCCGGGTGGGCCGCCAGCAGGGTGCGCAGGCGCTTGACAAAGTCTGCCTGCTGCAAGTGGCGGGCACTGACATTGGCGCTGATCGGGATATTCAACCCAGCCTCACGCCAGAGCACCGCCTGGGTCAGCACGGTGTCGATGACCCATTCGTCAATTTCGATGGCTATGGCGTGATCCTCGATCACCGGTAGGAATGCCTTCGGCAGCAGGAGGCCTCTTTCTGGATGTTGCCAGCGGATCAGGGCCTCGGCACCGATGACCTTCCCGGTGCGCATGTTCACCTTGGGTTGGTAGTACACGACGAATTCCCGCTCGGCCAGGGCCTGGCGGATCCGGTCCAGGCTTTCGTGATGGCCCCGGACGTTGCGGTCCAACTCGGCATCGAAGACGTGGTAGCGGTTCTTGCCGGCCAGCTTGGCCTGATACATGGCCTGATCGGCCTGGCGCAGCAGTTGCTCCGCGCCCACGTCTCCCTCCTGCGGATAGAACGTGACGCCCAGGCTGGCCGAGATGTGGAGCACAAGATCACCGATGCACACCGGTTGGACGAGGGCGGCTATCAGGCGGTTGAGGACCGGCACGCTGCTCTCGACATCCGACAGATCGAGCAGGATGGCGACAAACTCGTCGCCACCAATCCGGGCGAGGGTGTCGCCTTCGCGCATGGCCTGCTTCATCCGGGTGGCAATGGTCATCAGCAACTTGTCTCCAACCTCATGCCCATGGTTGTCATTGATGGGCTTGAAATTGTCCAGGTCGAGATAGGCCACTGCCAGGCATTGCTTGCGTCGGTGGGCCTGAGCGATGTCTTGGCGCAGGCGGTCGGCTAGCAGCACGCGGTTGGGCAGAGTTGTCAACGCGTCGTAGTGAGCGAGATGCTCGAGTCTACTTTCGTGATCCTTGCGCTCGGTGATGTCGGAGATCACAGCGACCAGCGCTTTCGGGCTGCCGTCAGAATTGTCCAGTCGTTTCCCGGAAATATGGCCCCAAAAATCGGTCCCGTCTAAGCGGACGTAATGGCGATCCCAATAGAGAGATTTCAGCTCCTCATCAAAGATCTGAAGCAATTGTTCGCGACCAGCCTCCAGGTCAGAAGCATGAAGGTGGCTTGTATAGGGCGTGCCGATCAACTCCTGGAGCGTGGTCCCGAACATTTCCGCCATGCGATGGTTGGCAAAGTGGATGGTGCCATCGGGCGACACTTGGATGATTCCCGCTTCCGAGGCGTCGAAGATGGTCCTCAGCTGCTCCTCGCTCTCCCTCAACGCTTCGTCGGCAAGCCTGCGCTCCTCGCGCCGATTCAGGTTCCACTTGCCTGCGAGCAGGATCACCAGGATGCCGATCATCCAGACGATCCCCATGCCAGAGATCGTGGCCAGGTTGTGAGGTTGCCCCACCAGCCTTGAAGCCGGATCCAACGGAATGGTGAAGCTGATTCCGCCTCTGATATCGCCGACTTTGTAGCCCTGGGCGGCATGGCAGCGCAGGCAGCCCTCTAGAGTGATGAGCGCGCCCATGAACCGGAGCTGAGGCTGCCCTGCCGAGGTCAACTCCTCCCAATACTCCCTCCGGCCCGAATTGAACTCCTGCAGGGCCTTTCGCTCCCACGGGTCCGCCCCGTTTTCTGGACGGAGCGGGTTGAGACTGGTCATGTGGCCTTTCAATAAGGGGCCTTCGATGCCCAGTTCATGGGCGATCCGTGTCATGTGGGCCGGGGTGCCCTTGGTGAAGGCCATCCCTTCTGACGCGAGGTCACCGCCTGTCGGTGTGTCCACCACCGTGGAACCGGTCGGAGCTGCTTTTTCCGGCAGGGCATAGCCGCCTCCGGGCTGAGTGATCAGGAGGCTGATCAGCACCTCTTTCTGGAAATTCTCCCGGGCCCGGATCAAGGCGACATTGCGGTCTTCCCGATGCGAGTAGTGGACCCCGATGCCGATGAAGACTGCAATGGCCAGGGTCCAGATGAGTCCCCGAAGCAGTACCTGCCTCCGCAGGTGGAGTTCGGACATCAGTTCCTTTAACCAATGAGTCATGGCCGAGTTCCGCCATCGGGGGGTGTGGCTGATGCGGTTGAAAATTCTGGAAAAAATAGGTTTAGGTATGCAGGGCGTCACGAATCCCGACCGACCGCCAAGGGGTCATTCATGGTTTCATCGGGAGGTAAAAATTTATCTTAAATATTGATATTAGTATTAATTAAATAAATCACTTAGACCTGATTCAATTTCCCTTCAGAGACCATGCATTAGGGATACCCCACGGGGTACGTGGATCGTTCAACACGATTGGTGGGTTGACGCCTCTCCATATGGCCGGGCAAGGAGAAGCAGAATGTGCGCTTCCCTGGCTCTGCACTGTGATGAAAGGCAAAACCATCTGATCCGGCCTGTTAGATCGTGGATCCTGGATGGGATGGAGCATCGGGTGACAGACGGCCTACCCCTATCAGGCGAACATCATTCGCCGCAAATGCTGCGGGTGAAGGATTGCCTGAAGGACGGCCTGGGTCGCCCCATCACCTACCTGCGGGCGTCCATCACCGAACAATGCAATCTGTCCTGCGTCTACTGCCGCCCCCGTACTGGCGCCCCCCTGCGGACCGAGCCTCCGACCATGAGTCGGAACGAGGTGGTCTCTCTGGTGAAGCTGTTTACGCAGCTAGGCATCCGGAAGGTGCGGTTGACGGGCGGAGAACCGATGCTGAGAAAGGATCTGGAGACCATCGTCGCGATGATCGCGCCGGAGGTTGATGGTCGGGTCCACCTGACTACCAATGGCATGCACCTCGCCAACCGTGCCCGAGGGCTCTGCGATGCGGGCCTCCTTGGTGTCAACGTCAGCCTGGATGCAGCGGAGCGGAATTCCTTCAGGCGCCTCACGCAGAAGGACGGGTTCTCACGGGTGATGGCCGGGATCCATGGAGCCCGCCTGGCAGGTCTGAAGACCAAGCTCAACGCGGTGGTCATGCGGGGCTGGAATGACGATCAGATCGTGCCACTGGCCCGTCTGGCCATGAATGAAGGCTTCCAGGTGCGCTTCATTGAGTTCATGCCCTATAAGAGCAACGGTTGGGATGTAGACCAGTTCATCCCCGCCCAGGAAATCCTCCTGCGGGTGCAAGAGGGCCTGGGGATTGAGCTTCAAGAGGAACCCACCATCAATCTGGAAGAAGGTCCTGCGCGGCTTTTCGCCATTCCGGGGTCCCTGGGCAAGGTGGGTGTCATTTCCACTCTTAGCGCCTATTTCTGCGAGCGCTGCAACCGGGTGCGCCTGACCAGCCGGGGCGAGATGAAGGCCTGCCTCTTCGGGAATTCATCCGTGGAACTCCTCGAACCCTTGCGCAACCATGCCTCCGCGGACGATCTCACCCGGCTGATCAGACACACGATGAATGAAAAACTGGATTGCCACCCCATGCGTCATGGTGATCAACCCATTCTTTCCCGTGGCATGTGGCAGGTCGGCGGATGAAAGCCGGGCTGCTGCTCCTCACAGGCGGCCGGGGTGCCCGCTTGGGAAGCCCCAAACATGATCTGCTGCACCCTTCTGGAACCACGTGGGGCAGCCACCTGGTCACGGTGTTTCAATCGGTGTTCCCGGATGGACCCGTGCAGGTTCTGGGTGAAGCCCTCATGGATCGCCCTGACCTCCCGGTGATGGATGATCCCCGTCAGGGTCCTGCCGTGGCCCTCAGGCACTGGGCCGCAGCATCTGCACCCATCGTGAACGTCTGGTGGGTCGTCGCCTGCGATCAGGTGCGCTGGCGAGAAGAGGACCTTCGGTCATGGATGGCTCTCGCCCAGGCGGCGGACCCCGACCATCTCCGTTGGGTCATCGGGAGGTTGGATGGGTTCCTCCAACCGCTCGGTGGCCTGCTCCCCCACTGCCTGCGCCCCGTACTGGCCAATTCCCAAGCACGCTCTCTCCGGGGCTTGGCCGAGTCCGTGCCCCACTGCATCCTGGACAATACCCTTCCCGGTTGGCGCGATGTGGATACTCGGGAGGCGCGGAAGGCCTTCGAGGACGAGAACGTCTGACCGACGGTATTCCTTTCCGTGGCTGAGTATCCGGAACCATGGTGGGATCAACCTGGCCTCATGTGGGACCACCAGTGCAGGTAGGAGCTGGCATGGCAGTGGGAAAACTCAGTGGGGCATGGATCCGGCAAGTCGTCGCGGAGGTGTATCCAGAGGGGGTCCTCCGCCGGGCGTTGCTGGATCATTTCGCGGCTCTCCTCGTCTCGAGGAAGTCCAGCAAGGGTGCCAAGGGGCGGCTGGCGAGGCGGCTNNCCCGTGCTGGAACGGCTGCTCTTCAAGGCGCTGATGGCTGAGGATCGACAGGGAGATGGGCATACCCCGGCCGGACTCCGAGAAGCCCGCTGGGACTTCATCTCCAGGGCCCTGGAGGCCGGATGGACCCTAGAGCAGGCCTCCTTGGTCCTTGGGGTCAAAATCCCTGACGCCGCACAGATCCTGGAGAAGAAGTAGGTACTGCTAAAAAAAATTAACGATTATCTTTGCTTGATCTGTTTCAAATTTAAGGCAAGATCCAAGCGGCACATAACTCAGCGCCCGTTGGCGCTTTCATACAGGAGGCCAACAACATGGCCGAGAACCTCACCAAGGCTGAACTCGTCGAAGCCGTCGCCAAGACTGCCGACATCACCAAGGCCGCCGCCGCTGCCGCCATCGGCTGCTTCCTTGAATCCATTGCCGGCCATGTCGGCAAGGGTGGCAAGGTCACGCTGGTCGGCTTCGGCACCTTCAGCCAGAAGTCCCGCAAGGCCCGCACGGGCCGCAATCCCCAGACCGGCGCCCCCATCAAGATCGCCGCCTCGAAGTCCATGAGCTTCAAGGCCTCGAAGGCCGCCAAGGCTGCGAAAAAGGCCGCTCCGAAGAAGGCCGCGAAGAAGAAGTAGTAGTCGCTAGAATTCATGGAAAGAAGGGGCCTGTGGGCCCCTTCTTTGTAATTCCGGGCACCCCTCGGTCTGAGCATCATGATGGGTGGGGGCGGGCCATGCTCCGTATTTGACATCGACACACCTGGGCGGGATTCGAGCGCGTCTGGCTTCGCCAGCCGCCGGTCTTTCTCTGACGCCACAGAGGCTACACCTCCGCGAGCCCAGAGGGCGAGTGGGAGCACCCTGCGGGGCAGGGTGCATCAGGTGGAGAGTGGCGTCTCCGAAAGCCCACTCGGAGGTTCGAATCCTCTCGAAACGATGGATCAAAACACCAGAAAGGCCCTCTTGCGAGGGCCCTTCTGGTGTTTTGGTCGGCGCGAGAGGATTCGAACCT
>PMJK01000154.1 GCA_003158505.1 Holophagaceae bacterium
GACCTGAAGTGGATCCATCTCTATGTAGAGCGGTGGCTCAAAGCCCCGCTGCAACTAGCGGATGGGACACTGAAGGAACGGACGGGCGGCACGCCTCAGGGTGGGGTCATCAGCCCCGTCCTGGCCAATCTGTTCATGCACCATGCGTTCGACCAGTGGATGGCGAGAACCTTCTCGGATATCCCCTTCGAGCGTTATGCCGATGACATTCTGATCCACTGCGTGAGCCATGCGCAGGCTGTGGGCATTCTGGAGGGGGTCCGGGCAAGGTTGAAGGAGTGTGGGTTGGAGCTGCATCCCGAGAAAACGAAGGTCGTTTACTGTAAGGACGACAATCGTCGGGAAGATACCGAGCCGCAGAGTTTCGACTTCCTGGGCTACACTTTCCGGCCACGGCTGATAAAGCGCAAAGATGGGAAGCTGTTTGTCGGGTTCGTGCCCGCGATGAGCCCCAAGGCGGCCAAAGCTGTCAGGGAAGTCATCCGGAGCTGGGACTTGGCAAAAGGGTGGAACACGTTCTCTCTCAAAGCGGTGGCCAAGTTCATGAACCCGGCCATACGGGGATGGGTCAACTACTACGGCCGGTTTCATCGGTCGGAGTGTCTCAAGATTCTGAGACATGTGAACCTCGTCCTAGCAACATGGGCAAAGCGGCGATACAAGCGTTTCAGGGGCAGCTGGTCCAAGGCATATGCCTGGCTGGCGCGCACAGCTGCGAGGAATGAATCCTTGCTCGCACTCTGGACCCTGGGCGTGAAACCAATGGCTGGACGATAGGAGCCGTATGAAGCGAGAGTTTCACGTACGGATCTGTGAGAGCGTGGGGGTGAGATTCCCCCGCGCTACTCGGCCGGGGCCCGCCCGCATTATCTTCCACCAGACGCAATCCTACCTTGTAGGCATCCCGGTCCTCTCCCAGACGGATTGATGATGAACAGCCCCATACGAGGGCCTGTTTCCGACTTATCCGACGGTTCTGCCAGAGTCTTGGCATCGAAGGTGAAGGTGTAGGGCACACCCCATCAAATGGCGTCCATTCTGAGTGGACTTCGCCACCGCTCCATCGAAATCTCATCCGTGATGAAACGAGCCACCTTCCACTCCTCGGAACGCATCTTAGCGACGTGAACCCAGGCCGACGTGAGGCTGTTGTAGGCAGGTCTAGTTGGCTCCCGCGATATCGCCGCCTGATTTGGACACTGAAGTTGAACTTGAGACTCTAACCTGATTCGGTAATACGTTCGCCTGCTGTCGCAGGGCTCGCAGTGGATTGTCCGTTCGGAGGTCCAAACAATACCGTTCAAAGGAAAAAGAATGCACCGATCATCATCGGTGACTATTTTATGGCCTAGCTTGGTCCCACACATGAAGTACTTATGCGCTGGCGCATCCTCTCATCAATCCCGCTCGCAGGTTTGGCGGGCACTTCAGCATTCGCCCAGGACCACGCATCATTTGTCTTGCACGAGTAACTTAAACGGACGAATAGGCCAGCCACATTCGCCCCCGCTGTTCAGATCGATCCAGCCACACACGATCCATCAACACTTATAGTCACTCTCGGGCTTCGCTTCGAATTATTTCGCGTTTCCCTCACCGCCCACAGGAACCTTCAGCGATAGCAAGGTCTTGAGCCCCATCTTCTCTGAAATTCAAGTCCAGGCTCCAACAGTCCAAGGGAATCAGGGCTAGTCGGGCCTTCCCGTGTTGCTTCTCGGCCCTATACGGATCGGTTCCCCATTTGAAACAGAGAAGGGCCTAAAAAATTGAAAAGAGCGACACATTGGTGCAAAATGCGATCGAATTTACCAACCTTATTCGTACAAATTTCTATCTGCCGCACGGACCCCTGTAGAGGTGGTCCCCCATTGGCCAAATTGAAATTCAAGTCCCAGCCAATCTACAGCCTGAAGAGGTGAACTCATGGCCAAGAATGAATGGAAAAAGTTGGTCAAAGCCGTAGCGCCCTTGATCGGCGCTGCACTAGATACACCCTTCGCGGGCCTAGCTTCCACATCGATCGCAGGGGCCCTTGCAGTTCCAGACGCAAGCACCAACGAGGCCGCCCTTGCAGAGGCTGTTCTGGGAGCGAATGCGGATAAACTGCTTGAACTAAAAAAGGCTGATGAGGATTTTAGGCACCAAATCGCCCAGCTGGGTTTTCAAAATGAGGCAGACCTCGTCCATCTGATGCTCCAGGACAATCCCAGCACCTCTCAAAAGGAGATTTCGCCCGTCTGGGCTCTCTGGATCCTAGCTTATTGTGTCACTGCAGGTTTCTTTTCGGTTCTGGGGTTTCTTTTCTACCTGCCGCCGACTTCTGAGGGATTCAAGGGCGTGCTCCAAGTCATGTTGGGGACCCTAGGAACAGCTTGGATCACCGTTATCACTTATTACTTCGGCAGCAGTGCGGGTTCAGATAGAAAAACGATCATCATGGCGGACCAAGCAAACAAACAATCTGCTGCTTCTGCTCCACTGCCATCTCTCAATCCCCAAGCGCCCGCGGCTCCCAATCCTCCTCCCCCATCCGCGCCGCCCGCAACTCCGTTTGTTCCAAACAAAGTTGTACCATAACAATAATTTCAGTTTGTTTCGGTAGGCTTCTTCAACGCCTCAATGCAAGAGGGGCCAGTTAGCTTCATTCGTTAGGAGATTTCTATGCTCCTCGTCCCTGAATGGACAACCGTAGTAGATGATGCAGTCAAGGTGGGTTTGGGCGCGTTGATTGGGGCAACGGCGACAATCACTACGACGCTAATCACGCGCAAATCGGAACAAAGGAAGCGCCATTTCGAAAAACGCCTTGAGCTACTGCAAGAAGCCGTTCTAGAGGTTTCAAAATTTGGTTCCTCAATTTCTACATACTGGGCAGACGTACGAAATGCATCTTACATTCGTGACACACAGGGTTCCATTACCAACGAAATCCAAAGTCAACTCGATCAGCAACAGGAAGAAGTCTATAGACAATTCGCAGAACTCAGTTCGCCAAGAGCAAAACTCTCAATGATTGCTGAACACTCATCTCGGAAGGCATTGGATGACCTTAGAGCTATTTGCGATTCTTTCTTTAAAATCGCACCGCTTTCGAATTCCAAATGTACTCCTCACCACCTTGATGATATCAAGAGCGAAATTAACTCAAGGAGGGAGGCGTTCTATACAGCCGTTGGTGATGCCTTCAACAGAAAGCTTTGATCATTTCGTTCTCCAGCAAAATTGTAGTTTCTTACCCCCCTCTTACCTTGGCTGATAGATCCCGTTTGTTGATACTTATACTTTTTTTGGGAGAAATGATTCTGGGGAGATTCCGCATTTCTCCGATGGCCTTTGAAGCTCATCCATCTCACTTCGCATGGAGATTCGTATGCAGATCGATTTCCACCACACCTGTACTTACGCGCTTGCAAGACTGACTGGTTTTGCACATGGGGAGGCGAGAATCATAGCCTATTCGGCTCAGTATGTAGATGATGCGAAAAATGAGGGCCTGATCAATTTCAACAACCACGAGCCATACAATCATATTGCTAGCGCACACACCGTAGTCCCCAGTAATTGGGAGGAATTGGCAGGTTTCCGGGAGAACCTTGATAATGCCAAAAATGAAAAGGCATGGCTTCCATTTCACTTTCTTCCAGGCAACGGAGGTCTTGGCGCCCAGGAGATCAATACTGACCCCATGGTTCGGCGGCTGATTTGTCAACCGGATAGCCATTTGGCAGCACGGATGAACGAGGCTTGCATCAATGCTCGAAACCAGCCCAATGGCCTCCACCGGTTGGGAATTACGGCCCATGTTTATGCGGACACATTCACCCACTATGGATTTGTGGGCCTGGACAACCCAATCAACAAGGTTGGGAAGCTCTTCCGTGACACGGGAGAAGAACTGGGTCAGTTTCTCGAGAAAATCTTAAAATCGTCATTCACCAGTTCACTCCCTTTGGGTCATGGGATGGTCCTAGTTCTACCGGACCAACCGTTCCGAGTTTGGAGCTACCAGGATAGGGACGGGAATTCAGTACATCGGAATAACACAGAGAACTTCCTTCACGCATGTCAGCGCCTATTCGAACTCTTTCATGACTATCGGGGAACGGGACAGGGAATTTCCCTTTCAAATGAAGATAAAGCTTCCCTTCAGTGGGCCTTCAGCACCTTCACTGACGAAAATGAAGATGTTCGACATAGTCATTGGTACGACTTACTCGCCGGGAACGTTGGTGACCATTTATTCTCCTTCGGTGCATTGGGCCCCGACGAAATTGCTTCTCTGCATTACGTTGCGAAAGGGGAAGGCTCGTGGAAATTCTTTGCCTTGGCCACATCCGACTCTAAGGACAGTCCCTCGGATTCCTTCACCTGGTCAGACGCATTCGAGCATAGCGATTGGAAGCGATTCCATGATGCGGCAAAGGAACATCGGGACGAAGTTCTCGATAGGATCCTGAAGGAATTCAGCTTGGACCCCACAGCGTAGTGATCCAACTACACCTGCTGGCGCCCTCCTATGAGATTGACCTGGATTCCCATTCCCCTCTCAGTATCTCGGTGCAGGTGGGGGCTGGTTAAGCCCATTTCTTTAGTGGTCTTAAACATAAAGTAGTCAATACATAATTTCCGACCTGTGCTTTTCCTAGTCATCAACAGTCCAGAAATGAGCAGTTGCGAAATACTCCTGAGTTGGAAGGCAATTTTAGAAGATCCTTCATTTGGAGAAGCCATGACGATAGTCAGCGTAGACTTCACCGTGAGCCCAAGCACGAACCTACAAAGTTTCTGGATCGCTGTGGACGACAAAGACGTCCAACTTAGAAACAATTTTGGTTCCATCCCGTTAGATGACTCCAAGTCCCATTGTCTGGTTTGGTGGCTCATGGGAAACCCTGGCGAAAACATGGCCATCCAGGGCAGGGTTGGGAGCAGGGTGGTCGTGAATATTCCACCCAGTGCTGTCCCTGTCGGTGATATCTACGGCGGCGGCCTGCAATCTTTTAACATATGAGGTGCGACCATGAAGCTAACGACCTTCGCTGTCCTCCTTTGCATATGTTTCAGCGGACCAGGTCTGGCAGGGCAAGCGGAGCCTCAAAAACCACTTCCATCTACCCTCCTTACTGGGATTGGTGAAGCGAACCAGAGAAGTCCAATGGCCGACACGGAAGCATCCAGGATCATCTTGCAGGCCAGTCAGGATACGAGCAAAGCCACAATAAAACTGGGGCCGGAGACCTTTTCAAATAAGAACTTCTCAAATTTCACTCTTACTGCTTCGGCTCCTGTTTCCAAGGCATCGGATACCACTCTAATGGGCGGGACCGACGGCTTTGCCAATGCCTTTACCCTCCAGTTGTCATTCAGCCAGTTCGTGGTGCATCGCCGGGATCCCGAAGAAATCATAAGTAGGCTGGATGAATTCAAAAAGAAAATCGAGGCAGGGGCAATCAGTAAAGGAAAATCCGAAGCGGAAGCAAAAGCCTTAGTCGTAGGAGCGGATAATATTCACGATTACGATCCGGCGGATGCGGTTACCTTCAGAGAACTGTTATGGGACACCGAATCCTCGATCAATGTCTGGGGATTTGGCTTGACTGGTGGCCACCAGTCATTTTCCTATTTGAGCCAAGGTTCCTTCGCATCGATGACAGCCAACAAAGTTCCATACGGCGGGAATGTCTATTGGGGCATCATCCCTTCGCACACCATGGAATTATTCAACTTCTCCTACGAATACCAGAAGGCGTTCCTGGATTCCAAGACCACCGCCATCGTTGGCCCGACTACCGCCTCTGGGATTAGCGTAACCAAGACTGGTCCGCTCGGACTACCTGTCGACAATGATAAGGAATTGGGGGCTTTGGAATTCAGGAGGATGTTCGGATCCATCGGCATAGATCCAAAGGTTAGCTATGATTTTAAGGGAAAGGTCTGGGCCGTAGACATCCCGATCATGTTTTTGCGGGATTCGAAGGGCAACCTTACCGGCGGTTTGGACTTGGCATTGGATGACAAGTCTCACCAGTTCACCGCGGGTCTCATCATTCGAAGCGGCTTTGGCATCTTCAAGTGAGGCATGTATTCCGTGCAAAAAATTAATATTGTGTAGTGATTGATATTGCCATTGTGTGGCCAACTGATTTCCTTCGTTCTGTGTCAAACCTTGGAAGCACTTGCGAATCATCTGCTTTGTAATAAACCAACTACCCGAATTCGTTAGTAAATCATGGGAAAGGGGGAGGTACCGGAAAGCTATTCCAGCGCATGAATGGGAGGCACTCTCCATGGGATTTGGCAGTATCGCGAAACTCAACCAGCTAGATCGAGGCATGAGCCAGACTCAGGTGTGCCAAATTCTTGGTGACCCAAAATTCAAGGAACTGAAAGCTGGGCGAACCGTTCTGAAGTTCAGCCTCCATGAGTGGATGCAAGGTTGGAAGCCTGTGTACCTTGTTTTCGACGAAGGAGGGAAGCTGGTAGAATGGTATGTAAATGAAGATGAGTACTTGGGCATGCAAAAAATATGGTTAGATACTCTCAAATTAATTAAGCAAGACAAGAGCGATAAATAGCCGGGTGGCTCAATTGGCCCTTGGGTATTGCAGCAGTATCACCGAGCAACTAGTCGCACGTCTGGCCATTCCGTTGTCTTCTTCCTTCTGAACATCGACCCTCCTGGAGCGAGCCTCGGCAAGCCTCTAGGACGATCCTGTGAAAATCTTCTTTTTGCTGCGAACTGGAAATGTCGGTCATGAGTAAGGTTCCGACGAGCGTTTTGGCAGGGTTGATGCGCCTGTAATCGAATCTGTCCTGGGCCCCAAAGTCGCGTTGGAACCGACTGGATCAACAGGGGTTCAAACCGAACATAGCTTGTAGTGGATGAGCTCGTGCTCGAGGATGCGCTGTTGGACTTCTTCCAGCGCGTGGCAGTTCATCCCGCACACCTGCTGGGGCCAGGGCCAGTCCCGGCGGCGCAGGAGTGGGATCCATAGCCGGATCTCCGGGTGCCACTTGCCCCGCGAATCCTTCTCCACCACGAAGAGCCCCGCGCGCCGCGCCATGCGGGGCGACCAGATGACCGGAGGGGGCGCGAGGTCCCAGCCCGCTGAGTGGAGAATGGCCTGGGCCCGGTGGCGAAGGGTGAAGGTCATGCCCCCAGTGTGGAGCAGATTCGGGGCCATTCCTTTCCCCCACCCTGCTCCATTTTCTATTTTCTGGGTTTTTCCTGCACCTTGGTGTGCTTGAAGGACCCCACGAGGAGGTTGGGTCCTTGCTCTGCGACGCTGGCTTCCAGTGTTTCCGCGCCCTGGTAGAACTGGTGGTTCATGTAGAAGAAGGGCAGGGCTCCAAGTTCGGGGAAATGGCGAAACACGGCAAAAACCAGGTGAACCAGGGCATCGGTGGTCTGGAATTGCACCGTGGAGGTCTTGTCCAGGAGCAGGTTATCTTCGTACCTGTTTAATGTGCGGGAATAGTAGATAATTTTATTATTGAATGAGATATGGGATCCATCGGTAGAGATGGTGCAGACTTTGCCTTTATCTATGACATCGAATTTAAAGGCTGTCCCATTCTTAAAAGCCGTCATCAAGCTCTGGAACTTGGGGTGGTTAAGGTAGGAAGCCCCATAATTAACCTTTTTGACGGCTGGCCGGACTTCACCAGGTGTGGGGCCGTACATCATATGGTTATAACGCAGGGCTTCGAGGCGCTCCGCTGGAGTTTGCCTCTTTGCCTTCTCCTTCTTAGGCGCTTTTCCGGGAGTTGCTGTCATGGGATTCCTTGTCACTCAAAGCTGCCACTGATGATTATTGCACAAGAGCCGCCTCAGGTTCCTGGCCTGACTGAGGTCACCCCGGGGGAACTCCGTCAGGGAGGTCGGTCATGGGTATACAAATGGCGATTCGGCGCATATACATGGGGTCTACCTGCAACTTGCAGGCTGTCGTCCAGGGAGATCTGAACATGAAAAATCTTGCCATCCCGTTTGCGGCCCTGCTCGCTGTGAGCGCCGCCCCGGCCCGAGCCCAGGTGGGCGTCCGCATCGAGCTTGGCCTGCCCGTCACCCCGCGGCTCGTGGTCGTCGAACCTGGCATCCAGGTGGTGGAAGGGTTCCACGAGGAAGTCTTCTTCCACAATGGCTGGTACTGGTGCCGGCGGCCCGATGGCTGGTACCGTGCCCGTACGCCCCGGGCCCGCTTCGAATGGATCGAGGGCCGCCGCGTGCCTGGGGGGCTCATGCGCATGCCGGCAGGCCACTACCGGAACTACCGCCACGAGGAGCACCGGGAGATGCGCCACGAGGAACACCGCCATGACGACCACCACCATGACGACCACCGTGATGATCACCACGATGACCACCACCGGGATGACCACGAGCGCCGCTAACAAGGCTAAAGATCCCGGGACCACAGCCGATTCAGGCTGTGGTCCCGGGAACATCAAGGGGTTCGGGAGCCGATCACAGGGTCGTGACGGTGCCGCCGGGTGTGACGATCCGCAGGATGTGGTTGGCCGTGTCGGCAACCATGAAGTTGCCTGAGGGAAGGCCGGTGATGCCGCAGGGGAGGTTGAAGTACGCCGTGGCTACGATTCCATCGGCGTTACCGGCCAACCCCGAACCTGCAACCGTAATCACGACACCGGCCGGAGTGATGCTCCGGATCACGTGGTTGTGGGTATCTGCCACCCACACATTCCCGCTGGCATCCAGGGTGATTCCCACTGGAAGGTTGAAGAGGGCCGCCGTGCCGGTGTCATCGGTATAACCAACCGTACCGGCCAACCCCGCCAGGGTGCTGACCTGTGCATTCGGGCTGATCATCCGGATGCAGGAATTTCCGTAGTCCGAAATATACAGGGTTCCATCCGGACCCAGTGCCAGACCATTGGGCTGGTTGAACTGGGCGCTGCCGGCGCTGCCGTTGCCCTGGCCAGACGCTCCAGGGGTGCCCGCGTAGGTGGAGACGGTGCCATCCACGGCCATGAGGCGGATGGTATGGCTCTGCGAGTCGGCAATGTACATGGTTCCAGTTGCGGTTACTGCGATGCCATAGGGGGCGTTGAATCGGGCCAAGGCACCCACGCCATTGGCAGTGCCGGGAATGCCAGGGGTACCCGCCAGCGTGGTCACGGTGCCATCCATGGCGATCCTCCGGATGGTGTGATTCCCGGTATCGGCGACCACCAGATTCCCGGCCAGATCAAAGGCCAGGCAGCCCGGGTTCCGGAACTGGGCGTTGCTTCCTTGCCCATCCGCGGAACCCGCGAGCCCCCGGCTTCCCGCCAGCAGGGTCACTTGTTTCGAAGGGCTCACCTGCCAGATGACATGATCATCCCGGTCGGATACGAAGAGGTTGCCTGCGGCGTCCGTGACGACGCTGACCGCCGCCGTGAATTCCGGGGTCGGAACCACGGTCAGGACGGCCGCGCGGCTGGTGACCGAACCATACGGGTTGGTCACGCTCACCGAGTAGTGGCCCGAATCCGCAGGCTGGGGATCGTAGAGGGTGAAGGTCAAACCCAGGGCGCCAAAGATGTTGACGCCATCCTTGGCCCATTGGTAAGCGAGTACGGGTGCGCCATTGGCCGTGATCGTGAAACTGACCTGGCGGCCTGAGACCGTGGGAGTATCCACGGGCTGCAGGGTGATGCTAGGCGGAGTGCCCACGGCGTCGGCATTGGAACCGTGGTGGCACCCTCCGCCCAGGGCCAGCATGAGGATGGGAAGAAGCACAGTCAGGGACCTTCGCAGCATTCGCATGGGCCGACCTTTCGAGGCGGTGCGGGACCGCATCGAGTGAAGCATTCCCCCCGGGCTGGGGAACTCCAGAGACATTGAACCTCCAAGCATACGAAGACCCCGAGGGGCAAAGCTTTAGTCTAACGGTGAAGGGGTCATTCTCCGAATGGGAGGGTCCCATGATGGGTGGAGGCTGGGCCTGGAAGGTTCCGCGATCCCCAGCCACGAAGTCCTTCCGGTCTAGAGTTTCTGGAACTCGAAGGTCGGAAGGCTGATGCCCTGGGCTTGGCGCGGGGTCAGCTGGCTGATCTGCTGGAGGGCCCGGCCGCGCAATTCCGCATGGTCGCCGTCGGCGTCATCGAAGAACAGGGTCTGGACCCAGAAGGTCTGCTGGGTGTCCGGAATGAGGTGCAGTTCCCGCAACTGGCGCTCATCTACGGGGCTGGGCGCGTCGGTCATGAGGCAGCGGGCCTGGGCGGTCTTGGGGAAGGCGATGACCTCGCGGATGTTGTCCACGCCCGCCAGCAGCATGACCAGACGGTCCAGGCCCAGGGCCAGGCCGCCGTGGGGCGGGGCGCCGAAGGCCAGGGCATCCAGCAGGAAGCCGAACTTGGATCGGGCCTCGGCCTCCCCAATGCCGATGGTCCTGAAAATAAGGCTTTGCGTGTCGGCGTCGTGGATGCGAATGCTGCCGCCCCCCACCTCGAAGCCATTCAGCACCAGGTCGTAGGCCACGGCGCGGCATTTGCCGGGGTCGGTGTCCAGCAGGTCGAGGTCGTCGGGATGAGGGCTGGTGAAGGGGTGGTGGCAGGCCACGAACCGCTGCGCTTCTTCGCTCCACTCAAGCAGGGGAAAGTCCACCACCCACAAAAACGCGTACGCGTTTTTGTCATGGAAAAAAGTGGAAAGAGTGGGGTCTTTCTCGCTGGCGGCGAGATCGATCGCCAGTTTGACGCGGAGGTCCCCGAGGACCTTGGAGGTCTGGGCATCAGTCCCTACAGCGAAGACCGCCAGGCCTTCGCCTACTGCGCTCAGGCGCAGCCTTAGCGCAGCCTCTTCACCTGCATCGAGGAATTTCTTGAAGCTGCTGGAGAGGCCTTCCTTGCCCCACTTGGCGTAGGGCAGGCCCCCGGCGCCCATCTGCCTGGCCTGCTCCTGGTAGGCGTCCAGAGCCTTCCGGCTGAGGGCGCCCGCGGCCTCGCCGGGAAAGAACAGGGCCCGCACCCGGCGCTGCCCCTGGCTTTCGGCGGCCGCGCGGAAGAGGTTGAACCCGCTGGCGGCGAAGAGGCCCGTGACATCCTGGATCTTCAGGCCGCAGCGGAGGTCGGGCTTGTCCGAGCCGTACCACTCCATGGCATCCCGGTAGGGCAGGTGGGGGAAAGGCGCGGTGACGTCCTTGCCGACGACCTTGGCCAGCTTCACCATGAGCGGCTCGATGACGCCCTGGATGTCCTCCTGGCGCACGAAACTCATTTCGATGTCGATCTGGGTGAACTCGGGCTGGCGGTCGGCGCGCAGGTCCTCGTCCCGGAAGCAGCGGCAGATCTGGATGTAGCGCTCGAAGCCGCTCACCTGCAGCAGCTGCTTGAAGAGCTGGGGGCTCTGGGGCAGGGCGAAGAATTCGCCCGGATGGACGCGGCTGGGCACCAGGTAG
>PMJK01000150.1 GCA_003158505.1 Holophagaceae bacterium
GTTGCGGGTGGAGGTGGACATGGCGGTGCTGCCCTTGCGGATCTGGGCCTGGTTGCCCATGCACAGGGAGCAGCCGGGCATCTCCATTCGGGCCCCGGTGCGGCCGAGGATGCCGTAGTAGCCCTCCTGGGTGAGGACATATTCGTCCATCTTGGTGGGCGGTGCGATCCACAGACGGGTGGGGATGTCGCTCTTGCCGTCCAGCAGCTTCCCGGCGGCGCGGAAGTGACCGATGTTGGTCATGCAGGAACCGATGAACACTTCGTCGATCTTGTCGCCGGCGACCGTGGACAGCAGCTTCACGTCATCGGGATCGTTGGGGCAGGCCACGATGGGTTCCTTGACGTCGGCCAGATTGATCTCGATGACGGCGGCATACTCGGCATCGGCGTCGGGCGTCAGCAACTCGGGTTTGGCGATCCAGGCCTGCATGGCCCTGATGCGGTTCTCCAGGGTCGTGCGATGCTCATAGCCGTTGGCGATCATCCACTTCATGAGGGTGATGTTGGAGGTCATGTACTCGATGATCGGTTCCTTGTCCAAGCGCACCGAGCAGCCGGCGGCGGAGCGCTCGGCAGAGGCGTCGGACAGCTCGAAGGCCTGCTCCACCTTGAGCTTGGGCAGGCCCTCGATCTCGAGGATGCGGCCGCTGAAGATGTTCTTCTTGCCCTTCTTCTCGACGGTGAGAAGGCCCTGCTGGATGGCGTAGTAGGGGATGGCGTTCACCAGGTCGCGCAGCGTGATGCCGGGCTGCAGTTCGCCCTTGAAGCGGACCAGCACGGACTCCGGCATGTCCAGGGGCATGACGCCCGTGGCGGCGGCGAAGGCCACCAGACCCGAGCCTGCAGGGAAGGAGATGCCGATGGGGAAGCGGGTGTGGGAATCGCCGCCGGTGCCGACGGTATCGGGCAGCAACAGGCGATTGAGCCAGCTGTGGATGACACCATCGCCGGGCTTGAGCGACACGCCGCCACGGTGGGTGATGAAGGGGGGCAGTTCGCGGTGGGTCAACACATCCACAGGTTTGGGGTAGGGCGCCGTGTGGCAGAAGGACTGCATGACCATGTCCGCGGAGAACTGGAGGCAGGCCAGATCCTTCAGCTCGTCGCGGGTCATAGGGCCCGTGGTGTCCTGGGAGCCCACGGTGGTCATCCTGGGTTCGCAGTAGGTGCCGGGGCGGACGCCTTTGGTGCCGCAGGCGCGACCCACCATCTTCTGGGCCAGAGTGAAGCCCTTGCCGGTGTCCTTGGGGATGGCAGGGAAACGGAAGACCGTGGAGGGGGGCAGGCCCAGGGCCGTGCGGGCCTTGGCGGTGAGGCCCCGGCCGATGATGAGAGGAATGCGGCCCCCGGCGCGGACCTCGTCGAAGATGACTTCCGACTTCACCTTGAACTCGGCAATGACCTTGCCGTTCTTCAGGGCCTTGCCCTCGTAGGGNNGCGTCCTCCATGGTGTTGTAGAAGATGGGGGCGATCTTGGACCCGAGGCAGACGCCGCCGAAGCGCTTGTTGGGCACGAAGGGGATGTCCTCGCCCGTGAACCAGAGCACGGAATTGGTGGCGGACTTGCGCGAGGAGCCCGTGCCCACCACATCCCCAACATAGGCAATGAGGTGGCCCTTGGCCTTGAGGGCCTCCAGCTGCTTGAGGGGGCCCACCTTGCCCGGGTCATCGGGGGTGATGCCGGGGCGGGCGTTCTTGAGCATGGCCAGCGCATGGAGCGGGATGTCGGGGCGGCTCCAGGCGTCTGGGGCGGGCGACAGATCGTCCGTGTTGGTCTCGCCCGTGACCTTGAAGACGGTCAGGGTGAGGTTCTGGGGCACTTCGGGACGGCTGGTGAACCATTCCGCTTCGGCCCAGGATTTCAGCACGGCCTTGGCCTGCGCGTTGCCCGCATCGGCCTTGGCCTTCACGTCCGCAAAGGCGTCGAAGACCAGCAGGGTCTTCTTCAGTCCCTCGGCGGCGATGGCACCCACCTGGGCGTCATCCAGCAGGTCGATGAGAGGCTTCACATTGAAGCCGCCGAGCATGGTGCCCAGCAGTTCCGTGGCCTTTTCCCGCGACACCAGGGCGACCTTTTCGGTCCCCTTGGCCACGCTGGCCAGGAAGGCGGCCTTCACGCGGGCCGCTTCATCGACGCCTGCCGGCACGCGGTGGATCAGGAGCTCGACGAGGGCCTTTTCCTCGCCCGCGGGCGGATGGGCCAGAAGGGTGACCAGCTCAGAGGTTTGCGCCTCGGTGAGCGGAAGGGGGGGGATGCCCAGGGCAGCTCGTTCAGCGACTTGTTGGCGATAGGCTTGCAGCATGGACACCCCTCCTGATGGCGCCGCCCGGGCGCGGTCCGAACGTCCATTCTACATCCTGAAGGCGGGGGAGGATGGCGTGAATCCTGTGATGCAGGGGGGATCTCTTTTGGATCGACCCCACGGGCGATGGGGTGCGTCCTCAACTCATCCTTCCGGGAGTCCAGACCGATCCAATGAATAGGTGGAACCCGGGGGCGGCATGGCAATCAAGCGGGTGCGCGTGGACCAACTCAAGCCCGGGATGTACATCCACGACCTGAACTGTGGCTGGCTTCAGCACGGCTTCCTGCGTCCCCAGTTCCTCATCAAGCACACGGGCCAGATCCAGAAGATGCTTGATCAAGGTTTGGGTGAGATCTACATCGATACGGCTCAGGGCGGGGATGTGGCCGGGGCCTCGACCCTGGCGGAGATCGAGCAGGGCTTGAAACAGCAGCTGAAGGCCTCGGCCGCCCCAGGGGCGGCTCTCACACCGGCCCTGGTCTCCCAGCGGGAGGAAGCCACCGCCGCCAAGCGCATCCTGGGTGATGCTGCGGATGTGGTGGATGGACTACTCCACGACGTGCGGCTGGGGAAGCAGATGGAACCATCCAAGGCCCGTCCCCTGGTCAAGGCCATGCATGCTTCCGTGCTCAGGAATCCTGGGGCCCTCCTCAGCCTCACCCGGATCAAGGAGGCCGATACTTACACTTTCCAGCATTCTGTGAGCATCTGCGCGCTGCTGGTGTCCTTTACCCACTCCCTGGGCATGGATCCCGCCACGGTGGAGGAGGCCGGATTGGGAGGGCTCCTTCATGACGTCGGCAAGATGAAGATTCCCAACGAGATTCTCAACAAGCCGGGGAAGCTGACGGATGAGGAATTCGGCATCATGAAGTCCCATGCCTCCCTCAGCCGGGACCTCCTCCTGGGGGTGTCCGGGATCTCGGAGATGGTCATCCAGATCGCGGGGGAACATCACGAGAAGATGGACGGCGGGGGCTATCCAAGGGGCATCGCCGGTGACGCGATTTCCCAGATCGGACGCATGACCGCCGTCGTGGATGTATACGATGCCTTGACGTCGAACCGGGTCTACCACCAAGGCATGGAGCCCACGGAGGTCCTGAAGAAGCTGCTGGAGTGGAGCGGGACGCATCTCGACGGGAACCTGGTCCAGCAATTCATACGGGCCTTGGGCATCTATCCCGTCGGGTCCCTGGTCCGTCTCAGCGGTGGGCGCCTGGCTGTCGTAGTGGAACAGAGTGAGGACCTTCTCCGGCCCGTGGTTCGGGTGGTATTCGATTCCGCCCGCAAAATCCGGCTGCAGCCTCGGGACCTCCATCTGGCCCATGCCTCGGAGGAGATCGTGGACTTTGAGGAGCCCGCCAATTGGGGCCTCAACACAGTGGACTACCTGTAGCTCGGCTACCGAGAATCCTGGGCACTTCCGATCCGCGCAAAGCCCTCCGTCGGCCCGTTCTTCCGTGATTCGGACGCCGAAGGGGACCTTCTGCCAGGGATGCACACCTTGGAGTCATGATTGCCTCGCCACCGATCCGCATTGAACCGGATAATCCAGGCAAGGCATATTAGGGTGACCATGCTGGAGCCGAGGTGTCCCATGCCCTTCGATGTCGCCGCCCGGGAAGCCTTCCTCCGCCGTTACGCGAAGGGACCCCTTCTGCTCCGCAAGGCCTGGGAGGCTGTGCCCCCGGAGGCCCGCACCTGGCGGCCCAGCGAAGACAAGTGGAGCGCCCACGAGGTGGTCGTCCACTGCGCCGATTCCGAAACCTATGCGGCCGTCCGCATCCGGCTGCTGCTGGCGGAGCCAGAGCCGCTCATCGTGGGCTATGACGAGGATGTCTGGGCCCGGCGCTTCTACTACCACGCCTCGGATCCCGACCTGGCCCTGGGATTGGTGGAGGCGGTGAGGGCCCACACCGCGGCCATGCTCGTCGGATTGCCAGGCGAATACTGGGGCCGGACGGGCCGCCACAGCCAGAGCGGCCCCTACAGCACCGACGACTGGCTGCGGATCTACGCCGAGCATCTGGAGGCCCACGCGGCCCAGATCGGGCGGAACCTGGTGGCCTGGCAGAACCTGGTGGACTGACAGTGGTGGACTGACGGAACGGGCAGGCCTGAGGCGCCCCTTCGTCGCTTCCAGGGCTAGAATGATCGGCTTCTTGTTCTCGGAGGCCCCATGCCCCTCGTCCGCATCTCCCACCGCAGCGGCGTGACCGATGCCCACCGGGAGGCCCAGTCCGAGGACATGCTGATCTGCCTGCTGGAGAACGACCTGGCCGATGGGTCCTTCGAGAACGGGGACACCCTGTATGTCCGCTGAACTGGACCTGGGGGCCTACCTGCGGCGCATCGGGCTGGAAGCCAGGCCCGCTGCGAACTTGGCGGGCCTCCAGGCCCTGCACTTCGCCCACGCCACCACGATCCCCTTCGAGAACCTCGATATCCAGATGGGCCTGCCCATTCGCCTGGATCTCGCCTCGCTGCAGGCCAAGCTGGTTCGACGCCACCGCGGCGGTTACTGCTTCGAGCACAACACGCTGTTCCTGGCCGGCCTGAAGGCCGTCGGCTTCGATGCCATCCCCTGCGAAGCCCGGGTGCGGCTGGGGGTGATGGAGGTGCTGCCGCGCACCCACATGCTCCTGCTGGTGCGGCTCGAAGGCGCCACCTGGCT
>PMJK01000128.1 GCA_003158505.1 Holophagaceae bacterium
ACCACCACGATGGCGTCATCCACCAGGATTCCGATGGAGAAGATCAAGGCGAAGAGCGTGACTCTGTTCAGCGTGTAGCCGAACAGGTAGGTGATGAGCAGCGTGAGGGCCAGGGTGACGGGCACGGCCACGCCCACCACCACCGCGCTGCGCCAGCCCATGGCCAGGAAGATGAGGGCGATGACACTGAGCGTGGCGATGAGGAGATGCTCGATCAGTTCATTGGATTTGTCGCCGGCGGTCTCCCCGTAGTTGCGGGTCACCGTGACCTTCAGATTGTGGGGGATGAGGTTGCCGCGAAGGACTTCTACCTTGGCGAGCACCTGTTCCGCCAGAGCCGTGGCGTTGGTGCCCGCGCGCTTGGAAAACGTGATGCTGACGGCGGGCTCGAACCCGGGCCGACCCGACTCGGCGAATAGGACAATCGGAGGCTCCGGCTCTGGCGCGTCCACCACTCGCGCGACATCCGCGAGGTAGATGGGCTTCTGGTTCCGCACCCCCACGACCAGTCGCTTCAGCTCGGCGGCCTGGAGCACATAGCCTGTGGCCTCCAGTTCCGTGCGTTTGCCGTGATCGATCAGGGCACCGGCGGGCAGCTGGGCCTCGGCGGCCTGCAGGGCCGGCTGGAGTTCAGCGATGGAGAAGTTGAGTGACCGCAGACGATCCGGATCCGGTTCGATGCGCACCATCCTCCGGGCGCCGCCCGTGACCTTCACCTGAGCGGTATTGGGTACGTCGGACAACTCGCCCGCCAGCACCTCGCCCATGGTCCGGAGCTGACCGGGGGTCTCTCCTTCGCCATGAATGGTCAAGACCAGGAAGGGCACATCATCGATGGTCTGGAGCTTGATGATGGGCTTCATGGCCCCAGGCGGAAGCATCTGTGGATTGGCCGCCAGCTCCTGGTAGATCTTCACCAGGCTGGGTTCCTGGGGCTCGTTCACCTTGAAACGCACGGTGATGAGCGCCATGCCCGGGCGGCTCATGCTGTAGAGGTACTCGACACCCGGGATGCCCCAGAGGCGACGCTCCATGGGGTTGGTGACCTGGCTTTCGATCTCCTTGGGGCTCGCACCCGGATAGGGAATGTAAAGATCCACCATGGGCACGATGATCTGGGGTTCTTCTTCTCGGGGGGTGATCACCACCGCGAGGATGCCCAGCATCAGCGAGGCGAGGACGATGAGGGGCGTCAGCTTGCTGCGCAGGAAGCCCTTGGCGAGTTTCCCGGCCAGACCCAGCTTGGGTTCAGCGTGCACCTCCTGTGCACGCCCCTCCGGGCGGCCATGGCCTTCGGCCCTGCCGTGGCCCTTCGCTCCTGCTCCGGGCTCACTTGCCATGGTTCACCTCGCTAGGCAACTCGATGGGCTGACCATCCTGAAGCGCGCCCGGGCGGTCGATGATGTTCTCGCCGGATTTCAGGCCGGAACGCACCGGGAGGTAGCTTCCTTCCCCGTCACCCAAAGAGATCCAGCGCAGCTCGGCAAAGCCATCCTTGGCGACAAACACACCGGTGAGCTCACCTCGTTGAACCAGGGCAGTGCGTGGTACAGAGAGTCCCTCAACGACGAGACCAGACACCAGAATTCGCGCGAAGGAGCCCTGGCGAAGCCCTTTGGGCCTAAGCACCTTGGCACGCAGGGTGCCCTTGTGGCTGTAGGGATCACCCCCAGGCGCCATACCCGTGATCTGGGCCTGGCCTTCGACGCCTTCAGACTCGAATTTCACCTTGGCGCCCGCCTTCAAGCCCTTCGCTTCCTGCTCCGACAGGGTGGCCACCAGCTCCTGCTCGCCCTCTCCCACCAGTTCCAGCAGGGGCATGCCGGGTCCGACGAAATCACCTTCGTTGACCTTGCGGGACTGAACTACACCGGAGAAGGGCGCCCGGATCTGGGTGTAGGCGATGTTGGCCTTCAGGGCCGTGACCCCCGCCTGGGCCTGGGCCACCTGGGCCTCAACCTGCTCGAGTTCAACCGGAGTGCTCGCCTTCTGCGCCTGGAGGGCCTGGATGCGGCGGTGGTAGGCCTCGACGGTGGCGAGGCCGGTTTCGGCTGCCTTGAGCTGGCCCTGGAGGTCCTCGTCACCGAGGGAGATCAGCAAGGTACCGGCGGCCACGCGCTGGCCCTCCTGCACCAATACCCGCCGGACCTGGGCGGCCATCCGCGTGGACATCATGGCGGTCCGGGTGGACTGCAGCGTGGCGGCCACCCAGGCGCCTCCCTCAGGCGCACCCTGGGCTACCAGGGAGACCGCCAACTTGGGCAGCTCCTTTACTTCGGTGCGTGCGTCCTTATGGCCGCAGGCAAGGGTTCCCAGGAGCGCGCTGGTCAGTGCCAGAGAGGAAAGGATGGTCTTCATGGATTTACTCCTTCGATGGGGTTGCCGGTGGCCAGATCAAGGCCGGCACGACTTACGCGGATTTCAAACAGGCTCTGGAGAATTAGGGTTCGAGCGCCCTGGATGGCCGCTTCGGCATCGAGCACTTCAATCAAGGGTGCGAGACCCTCTCGGTGGCGGGCTTCTCGGAGTCGCTTGGATTCCTCAGCCGCGGCCAGGGATTCTTTCGCGGCAAGGTAACGGGCATCGGCCGCGATGACCGCCTCTCGTGCCACGCGAACCTCATGTTCTGCCTGCTGCTGCTTGAAGGTACGCATGTCGGTGGCAGCCCGTTCCTGGGCGCGGGCAGCCTTGGCCTTGGCCACATCAGGCGCAGAGAATACCTTCCACTTCATGCCGACGGCAGCCCAGGTCCAATTCCCCTTCTCGGACCAGGAGTGGTGCAAAGTGCCAGCACCCAATTCCAGCCCGACTTCGGGAAGCAGGTTGCCTTTGGCGGCATCGGCGCCTTCCTTGGCGGCCTTGGCCTGCAAATCCGCAGAGACCAGGTCACCTCGGAAAGTGTTTCTCTGTCCATTCTTCACCGATACCGGCGTTTCCGGTTCGAGGGGCGTGGCCAGGGTGCCTTCAACCGGGCCGGACCCGGTGAGTAGACCTAATCCCGATCGCGCCGAGCGCACCTGCTTGATCACATCGGCCTTCTGGGCATTCGCCTGGGCGTGGAAGGCCTTGAGCCGCTGAAGCTCGGATTCGAGCATGAGTCCCTGCTGCACCCGGGCACCCACGAAGTCCTCCATACCCTGGATCCATTGGCAGGTGTCATCCGCCCACTTGAGGGCCTGCTCGGCCACCTGGGTGCCGAAGTAGGCCTGTACCACCATCTGGGCCGTTTCCTGCTTCCGACGCTCCTGGCTGGCCTGCTCCGCTTGGAACATGAAGTCGCCAGCCCGCCGTGCCGCGGTGATGCGGCCGCCAGTGTAGAGGGCTTGCTGAATGACGGCCGATCCACCGTAGGCACCGATGGCATCCGGGTGGTTCAGAATCAGAGGATTGAAATCCGCCATTCCAATGCGGGCCTCGTTCAGCTTGATGCCGAAGGCCATCATGGGCTCGTTGGTCTCCACGCCTTGGGCATTCAAGGTCAATGTGGGAAGCCGCAGATCCCGGAAGCCATCGGCCTCGGCCTGACGGCTTTCGACCATGTCCTGACCCGCCCTGAGGCCGGCCTGATCCGTCCAGGCCTTCTGGATGGCGCGAGACACTGTGAGGGATTCCTGAGCGGAGAGGCTCGCCCCCACCACGAGCAAGGATGCCAGGAGGTGCCTTCCCTTATGCTTTATCACGAAAAACTCCAGTCAGAAAAAGGGCTTCGATCAACGGAGGGCCTGATAGGACGTCTTGGCCCGGGCACTCACATGGCCGCAGACGAGATCGCAGAGGTCGGACACCAACGGCATCACGAGAGAGAAATAGACCGTGTTGCCATCCGGATCCCGTTTCGCCAGGCCGACTCTCACCAGATAGGAAAGATGCTTGGACGCATTGGCCTGGCTGAGTCCCGCTGCCTTAGCCACGGCACCCTGGCTGAGTGGCTCCTTGGATTCCAGCAGGGTGCGGAGGACCTTCAACCGGGAGGTGTCGCTCAGGGCACTGAAGAGGCCCCTGACTTCGTCGATCATCGGGTCGGTGAGTTGTCGAGACATATTCAACCTCATAATCAAATGATTATTTAGATTTGAAATTTGTCAAGATGCTTTTATGCGCTCTGAGGAAAATGAATTCAGCCGAGGACCCTCTGGAACATCACCTCCGAGAGTGAAAAGTCGGATCCCGAAGGCCGACTCGACCCAAGATGCGATATTTCGCTTGTGTTGATTGGTAACGATGTCCCCTTGGAAGACCGGGGTAGACCGACTGGGGTGGACGTCAATGGGACCTGCATGACGTGATGATGAATGCGTTTATTTATAATTCGATATTTTCCGATATATCTTGGAGTACCATGATCTCCAGGCACTCATCTGGGTGCAATTGGCCCGCAGCCACTCGGAAGAGGTGATCGGAATGACGGATGAACTTCGGGCGCTGGTGGAACAGTTGAAGGCGGTATCTCATCCCCTGCGGCTCCGTGTGCTTGCACTGCTGGAGCCCGGAGAACTGTGCGTGTGCCAGGTGGCCGAGGTGCTTCAGGTGCCCCAGTCCTCGGTGTCCGAGGCGCTGAGAGAACTTCGGCGGGCGGGCTTCCTAGTCGAGCGGAAGGACGGGCGCTGGGTCTTCATGTCCGTGGTGCCAAAAAAGAAGGCGTCGCCCCTTCTCAAAGGGCTGCTCACCGAGGCAGGCGCCCTGCCTGCAGTACAGCAGGACCGTGCTCGTGCACTGGAAGTGAAGGCCCTGTCCATTCCGACCGTCTGTTCAAAGGTCCAGAAACTGTCCGCGGCGGATCAGAAGCCCACCCATGTCTGAATCGGTGCGACCGGGCTTCCTCCGGCGCGGTGGCTGGCTGCTGCTGGCCCTGCCCCTCTGGTTCCTGGTCTACCACTTCCTGGAGCCCTTCGCGAACGCGCTCACCACGAGGCTCTTCGGGCTGGACTTGAATGGCCATCTGGGGAGCGCCGTGGCGTTCTTCTTCTACGACTCGCCCAAGGTGGTGATGCTGCTGGCCCTCGTCGTGCTGGGCGTCACCTTCATGCAGACCTTCATCACCCCTGAGCACACCCGAGACGTGCTGGCCAAGCGGGCGGGCGCCTGGGGCAACCTTCTGGCGGCCATCTTCGGCATCTTCACGCCCTTCTGCTCCTGCTCGGCCATCCCCCTCTTCATCGGCTTCGTCCGGGTGGGTGTGCCCTTGGGCGTGACCTTCAGCTATCTGGTATCCGCGCCCATGGTTAATGAGGTGGCGCTCTTCATGCTGCTGGCCATGTTCGGCTGGAAGATCGCCCTCATCTATGCGGGCACGGGGGTAGCCATCGCCTTCATCGCTGGATGGGTCATCGGGAAATTGAAGATGGAGCATCATCTGGAGCCCTGGGTGATGGAGATCACCTTTAATGCCCAGGCCGTTACTGCTGCTGCCGAGCAGCGGACGGGTTTCAGCGAGCGCCTGGAACTCGGAGTCCAGGGCGTCAAGGACATCGTGGGCAAGGTGTGGCCCTACCTGCTGGCGGGCATCGGCGTGGGGGCCTTCATCCACGGCTTTGTGCCTGCGGAATTCATGGCCCGCTTCATGGGCAGTGGCCATTGGTGGAGTGTGCCGCTGGCCGTCCTCATCGGCGTGCCGCTCTACAGCAACGCCGCGGGCGTCATCCCCATCGTCCAGGCCCTGCTGGGCAAGGGCGCGGCCCTGGGAACCACCCTGGCCTTCATGATGGCGGTCATCGGGCTGTCCCTGCCCGAAACCATCATCCTCCGCAAGGTGCTGAAGCCCCGTCTGATTGCCGTCTTCGTGAGCGTAGTGGCCATTGGCATCGTCCTGGTGGGCTATCTGTTCAATTTCATCATGTAGGCGTTTCCCCGCGAGGCTCGCTCGCCCATTCAAAAAAGGAGTTTCCATGCTCATCGAAGTCTTCGGTCCCGGCTGCGCCAAGTGCCAGGTCATGGAGAAACACGCCAAGGAAGCTGTCGAGAAGTCTGGCGGGGGCCACCAGGTCGTGAAGATCACCGACTACACCGCCATGGCCAGCCGGGGCATCCTCAGCACCCCCGCCCTTGCCCTGGATGGCCAGATCAAGGTCCAGGGGCGCGTCGCAAGTTCCGACGAGATCCTGACCCTGATCCAGGGCTGAAACCTTTCCTCCGCGTCCTTCCTAGTTCCAAGGAGCTCCTATGTCCCTGCTTCGCTTCGGCGCTCTCGCCGCGCTCTGCCTATCTCTTTCAGCCGAGGGATCGGTGCCCACCCTTGAGCCTTCGGAGCTTGCTCAGATCCTGACCTCCCTCAAGTGGACCGTCGTCGAGTTCGGCGGCCCCACCTGCGTGCCCTGCATGAAGATGCAGCCTATTCTCGCTGAGATCCAACAGTCACTGGGAAGCCGGGCGCAGATCCGGAACTTCTACGTGACCCAGCACCCCAAAGAGGCCCAGGCCCACAAGATCATGGTGATGCCCACGCAGGTGGTCTTTGATCCCAGCGGCAAGGAAGTGACCCGCCACATCGGCTACTGGCCCAAGAACGAGTTCCTCGCAGCCCTGGCTAAAGCCGGACTGAAGTGATGGACGGCTGGATCGGGCGCCTGGCGGATCTGGTGGCCCAGGCACCGGCCTATCAGCAACTGGGCCTCGTGTTCCTGGGCGGCCTGCTCACCTCGGCGAATCCTTGTGTCCTTGTGGCTGCACCCTTGGTCGTGGGATTTACAGGCGGCACAAAGGAAGGCCGCCATCACCCTATGGTGCTGTCCGCCGTGTTCGTGCTGGGCCTCGCTGCCACCTTCACCCTCCTGGGACTCATCGCCGCCTTGACCGGCAGTCTCATGGGCGATGTGGGATGGGGCTGGAAGGCCCTTTTGGGGCTCATTCTGCTGGCGGTGGGGCTGCACCTGCTCGGGCTGTTCTCGCTCCCGACGCCTTCCCACACGTACATGGCGCGCTTCCATGGCGCGGGACTCCTGGGCGCCTTCGCCCTGGGCGGCCTCACCGGAACGCTTTCCGCCCCCTGCGCCACACCAGCCCTGGCGGCGGTGCTCACCATCGTAGCTCTTCAGAAAAAGGTGATGTGGGGAGGCATGCTGCTGTTCGCCTATGCCCTCGGCCATGTGCTGCTGCTATTTCTAGCGGGTGCCTCGTCCGGCTGGGCCAGCAAATATGCCGGGAGCCACTTTTCCAGATTCCTGGGCCAGTGGCTTCCCAAGGCCATGGGGCTGCTCCTGACCGGCTGCGCCCTCTGGGTGCTGGCTCTTACCTGGAAGGCAATGTAACCCAATTGCACCAAGCCATAGGACCAGCCCCTGTCCCCACTCGTGGATTGGAACAAGATGGCAAGTCAAACGCCTAGCCTAATCAAACCGACATTCAACCAGCCCATCTGGCCGAAGGGTTTCACCCATCCACGGCTATGTGCCTGAAAGATTCATGGCAGGTCTCCTTGGCAAGAACCTCTGGTCAAGCGTGCCTCTGGCGGTGCTGATCGGTGTGCCCATCTATTCCAATGTCGCGGGCGTCATGCCCATCGTGGAAGCCCTGCTGGGCAAGGGTGCGGCCCTGGGTTCCACCCTGGCCTTCATGATGGCCGTCATCGGGCTTTCGCTACCTGAAACCATCATCCTCAGCAAGGTCATGCGCCCCCGGCTCATCGCCACCTTCGTCGGTATCGTTGCCCTCGGCATCCTGCTGGTGGGCTATCTCTTCAACGCCATCCTCTTGGAAATCCCATGCTCATCGAAGTCTTAGGTTCCGGTTGCGCCAAGTGCCAGACCCTGGAAAAGCACGCCAAGGAAGCGGTGGAGAAGTCAGTCGGAAACCGCCAGGTAGTGAAAGTCTCCGACTACGCGGCCATGGTGGCGCGCGGCATCCTCAGCACCCCTGCTCTTGCCTTGGATGGCCACATCAGGTCCCAGGGCAAGGTCATCAGCACGGACGAGATCCTGACCCTGCTCAAAGGCTGAGGCAGTTAACCGGCCCGCTTGAATTATATGTTCCACATTAACTTTCCTGCATATGGCCGCCTTTCGGCGCTCAGCCAATCCCTAACATGGCAAGAACATCCACAATGGACTATGGTGGTGCTAATTTCCCATCCATCAAAGGAGGTACCATGCTGCCCCTTATTCTGCTTCAGACCTTCGCCCAGGTGGCCCCGGCGCCCCCACCGCCTGCCACACCCCAGCCGTCGACCAAGATCAACGAGGTCCGCCCGGGGCTCTTCACGACCGGCCTGATGACCTATGAAACGCTCGGCGCCTTGAAGGCGATGGGCATAGGGACGGTCCTGCACCTTCGGCCCGAGAAGGAGGCTCCTTCGCTGCCCGCCACGGAGCGTAAGGCCGTGGAGTTGATGGGTCTCCATTACATCTACAGTCCGGTTACCGCCGGATTGGAGGATGAGGAGGTCGATGCCTTCCGGAAGCAGATGAAGGGGATCGACCTCAAGGGCGGGCTGATGGTCCACTGCTTCAACAGCAACCGTGCCTCTGGTGCCCTGCTGGCCTACTTTGTACTGGACGAGAAGCTGCCCATGGACCGGGCCTTGGACCTCGCCCACAAGGGAGGGCTCAACATGGTGAAGATCGAGAACGCATCCCGCTTCTACATCAGCCGCAACGGTGGCCCTGCCTACGAAGAGCAGAAGGAAGTCAAGGCCGCCCCTTTGAAGTAGGGTGGGTTCCTGCCATCCAGTCCCCGGGGTCGGGCCTACCGCCCCTGGCAGGGAGGTTCTAGGCGTTCAATGCTACGCGGTGGCGAAGTGCTGGTGGCACCTGTGCTTGGCAGGTATTCAGAAAATTCCTGTGTTAACTAGTTCGCGGGGTTTCAACGACCCTTCCACTCTGGCTTGCGCTTCTGCATGAATGCGTCGATGCCTTCATGATCGTCATAGCCTGTGTCTTCACCTGACCCCGACGTGGAAAACAGACCCCAGGCAAAAAATAAATGAAATATTCAATATTATTTAACCAGATAGTCATACAATCCATTAGCCAACATCCCAATTTCCCCTATCGGAGGCTTCATGTCCCGATCTCGCGTGGTCATCCTAGGCGCCGGCGTGGCCGGTCACACCAGTGCCGCATTCCTGAAAAAATGGCTGGGCGACGAGGCGGAGGTCACCGTCATTTCCCCCCGGCCCGACTATAACTGGATCCCCTCAAACATCTGGGTGGGGGTCGGGTTGCTGAAGCCCGATCAGGTCATGTTTCCCCTCCAGCCCATCTATCAACGCAAGGACATCACCTTCCACCAAGCCAAGGCGACGGTCCTCCATCCCGAAGGAAAGGACGGGGACTCCACTCCCTTCGTCGAGGCCGAGTCCACCCAAGAAGGCAGCCTGGGAGAGTTGCTCCAAATCCCTTACGACTTTTTGATCAATGCCACGGGGCCGAAGCTGGCTTTTGAAGCCACACCAGGACTAGGGCCCAAGGGACATAGCCTGTCGGTGTGCACCGCCCCCCATGCCCTGGAAGCAGCCACCGCCCTGGACGAGGCCGTGGCCCGAATGAAGAAGGGTGAACGGCAGCGATTCCTGGTAGGTACGGGACATGGCACTTGTACCTGCCAGGGTGCGGCGTTCGAATACATCGTGAACCTCGAGTTCCAACTGCGGGCACGAGGAGTCCGGGACAAGGCCGACATCACCTATCTGACCAACGAGTTCGAACTGGGCGACTTCGGCATGGGGGGCATCCACATCCGCCGGGGCGGCTATGTGACCCCCAGCAATATCTTCACGGAATCCCTGCTCGCGGAAAGGGGGCTCCGGTGGGTGACCCAGGCGCACGTCAAAGGGCTTGAACCCGGCTACGCCTCTCTCGAATTCCTAAATGGTGAGGAAGGCGAGGAGCGCTTCGATCTGGCCATGTTGCTGCCTCCCTTCAAGGGCGTCGGGCTGAAGGCTCTGGATCGCCAGGGATCGGATATCACCGAACGCCTCTTCGCCCCTTCGGGATTCATGAAAGTGGATGCGGACTACCAGACCAAGCCATTCGAGTCGTGGCGTGCCTCGGATTGGCCTCGCACCTACCAATCCCCGGCTTTCCCGAACATCTTCGCGGCGGGCATCGCCTTTGCTCCGCCCCATGCGATATCCCGGCCTCGGCAGAGCCCCAAAGGCACGGTCATCACCCCTGCCCCGCCCCGCACAGGCATGCCCAGCGCAATGATCGGCAAGGCCGTGGCCCGCAGCATCTACAGCATGATCTGGGGCGCGAAAGAACCCACAAACACGGCCTCGATGGCCGAGATGGGGGCTGCCTGTGTGGCCTCGGCAGGATCCAACCCCTTCAGTGGAACGGCGGCATCCATCACCGTATTCCCCATGGTTCCCGACTTCGAACGCTACCCGGAATTCGGCCGCGACCTGAATCACACGTTTGGCGAGATTGGCCTGGCGGGGCACTGGATCAAGATCCTGCTCCATCACTTGTTCATCTACAAGGCCAAGATGCTGCCCTTCTGGTCCTTCATTCCGGAGTGAACAATGACCCCTGAGTACACCCCTTTCGACCAGGGCCGCCGAGCCCAGGGGTCCTTCGCGACCAAGCCGACGGACTTCACCAAGGCTCTCCGAACCAACCTCCTGTGGCAACTGGTTCGCTTCGTCATGATCAACCTCAAGATGATCCGGGTTATCCGAAAAAGCCATCACTAAAGCGATGGAGTTCCTGCCCCATACCACCATTGAGAGGGTGCCGGCTTCGTTGCGGGCGATGGTGGGGCGGTTGAGTTGGACTCGACTCGGCACGCCCTGGTATCAAGAGAGAATGGACTGGATGTGCCGCTAGGAATCCTCTGACTTCGCCAACGTGCTTCTACCCATGTCCGAGGGTAGGAATACCTAAGTCATCTGCCCTTGGTCCCCTCGTGTAGCCCTTCCTACTTGGCACTTGGATTCTTAAGGGGGTTCATGAATCGTCTGCCTACGTTAATAGATGCCACAGGCTGGCACTTCACTTAAAGCAAGTAAGGAGTTAACTCCAGGGATGTAAAACGATGGCGATCTTCTCAGCAGAGTTAATGGTCCATTTATATTTATTACTATGTAGTTATTAAACCATTTGTGATAGTTGTCACAAGCAAGTTGACCACGTTAACAACCTGATCATCATCAATCGCGAGGTCCCGTCACGCCTACCTCTTACCAGGTCGAGCAAATCTCGGGATTCCAGCATCCTCCCGCCCCCCGGGGATGGCGGCGCCTTGCCTCCAACTCCCTCTCAGAAAGGAAACGCTCCATGCGCAACACGCTGAAGTTCCTCGCTGTCCTCACCGCGATCACGGTGCCCCTTCTCGCCGAAGGCAGCGACACGAAGGGTAAGTACTTTTTCAAAAAGTCCTGCAAGTCCTGCCATGTGGCCGGTGCCGCCGGCAAGGAAATCACGCCGCTCTCCAAGACCCAGGCCCAGTGGAAGGCCTATTTCGCCGCCGGCAAGCACAACAAGGGCGCAGAGAAGCTCGACACGCTGGTCAAGCCCGATCAGGTGAAGGATATCCAGACCTTCCTGACGGCCCACGCCTCCGATTCGCCTCAGCCCATGACCTGCGGCTGATCTCGCCGACGCACGGCCTCTCTCTCACCCCCAACCACCCCTAACCAGGAGAACATCCCATGAACTCCCGCATCACGCTCGCCCTCGTCGCCATGCTGGCGCCGGTGGCACTGAGCGCCCAGTCGAACCAGGACCTTCAGAAAGAGATCGATAATCTGAAGGTCCAGCTGAAGGCGGTCGAGGAAAAGGCCGCCGCGGCGCAGGACCTCGATACCCGGCTCGTGAAAGCCGAAACCAAGCTCGCAGGCGACAACATCCAGTGGGGCGGCGACCTCCGCACCCGCTTTGATGGCGCCCAGGAGCACTTCAAGCCCTACAACCAGTTCATGGGGTTCATGCAGAACACCCCCAGCGCAGCCAACCCGTACCCCTTCGCGCCCATCGCCCAACCGGTGGGTGCCCAGGACTGGACCAATTCAGTCCAGTGGTCCACCCGGCTCGGCCTGAACATGGGCATCACCATCAACGAGAATGCCAAGGTCATGGGCCGACTCGTGATGTACAAGATTCATGGCGGGGCGGATGTGCCCACCTTCAACGGGACACCCAACACCATCAGCACGTCCTTCACCGCCGGCCAGACCCCCGCCACGGACGCGCTCCTGGTGGAGAGGGCCAGCCTGGTCTACCACTTCCCGGCGGTCGCCAGCATCCTGTCCATCGGCCGCCAGAACACCTCCGACGGCCCTCCCCTAGAGGTCCGCGAGGGCAGCGAGCGCAACGCCACGCCGCAGGCCCTGGCCGTGAACGCCACCATCGATGGCATCGGCTGGAAGTTCCAGCTCGAAAAGCTCGGCCTCCCTGAAGGCACCCTGCTCGGCCTCTGTTATGGCGTGGGCTACGAAAGCGGCTTCGGTGGCGGCGGCGCGGTCAAGCAGAACCAGACCATCGTGGGCATGAACTTCACCAACTTCAACGGGACCAATCCGTCCGCCATCACTCCGGTGGTTGGCAACATCGGCCCCCTGAAGGACACCACCGTGCTGGGCGCCATGTTCGACATGCCCCTGCTCTTCCAGATCGGCGAGTCCGTCCAGAGCGCCAACCTCTACCTGGGCTACAACCGGCTCGGCAACATGACCGATATTCCCTTCGGCAACACCATCAACTTCCCGATCCCTGGCCAGACGCCCTCGACCCAGTACGTCACCGCCACCGCCAACCTCGGCGACATGGATCAGATGACCGTCACTTGGAAGCACAAGATCGGCGACACCTTCACCTATTTTGTGAGCGGCGGCTACCTCAAGAGCCATCCGAATGGACAGGTCTCGCAGTATGGTGCCTACTGGACTTTCCCGGCCGTCATGCCTCCCGGCTACCCCACCGGTCTCCAGCAGTTGTCCGGCTTCGGCGGGCTGATGGGCGACCCCAACAAGAGCGAAACCGCCTCGGCCTACTATGCCGGCATGCGCTATGATCCCACCTCGACCTTTGGGGTGGGCGTGGAATTCAACCACGGGTCGCCCCGCTGGTGGACCTACACCCCTGCCACGGGTGAATACACCGACAAGCTCGGCGCCCGCGGCGACGTGTGGGAGGCCTACATTCACTGGCGCTTTGCCCACAATGCCGCCCTTCGGTTGGGCTACATCGACTACAAGTACTCCACCGCCATGAGCGGCTGGCAGATCGGACCATCCGCGCAGCCCGGCCAGAACTGGGAGTCCGCGATGAACCTGAGCAACACTCCCATGCTCCAGTACGCCTATCCGTCCACGGTGAAGAACTATTACGCGGCCATCGAAGTGAAGTTCTGATCTTCCCCTCCCGGGGGTTCTTCTGAACCTCCCGGAGGCGGCACCACCCGGAACCAAGTCCCTTCGCGGGCACCACCAGCCCGCGAAGGGTGTCTTGGGACCAGCTCTGTCCAATGGTTCCAGACCTGCTCTGCCCTTTCTCGTCCAGGAGAGTCCATGCCTCATCCCCCCCGCAAACCTTCTCCGCCCCGGATGAGGCGGATTCTTCAGTTCCTTGTGGGCTTGCTTGTCCTTGTTCCTCTGACTGTCCATGCCCAGGAGACAGCCGCGCCCGCCCCCAGCGGACACGGTTCCTTCACCGCGGCGCATGCAGCGAAGGCCCGCACCCAGACGGCGGACCACAGCAAGTTCAAGATTCTGCAGGGCCCCTTCAAGGATGGGGATGGTCCCGCGGTGACCAAGGCCTGTCTCACCTGCCACACCAAGGCGGCCCAGCAGGTCATGGCCACCTCCCACTGGACCTGGAATGTCGCCAAGGATGGGAATGACGGGTATGGGAAGTCCACCTTCTTGGTGAACAACTACTGCCTCACCATCATCGGCGGCAATACGGAAGGCTGCACCCGCTGCCACGCCGGCTATGGGTTCAAGGACAAGAGCTTCGATTTCAACCAACAGGAGAATGTCGACTGCCTGGTCTGCCATGACACCACTGGGGACTACGAAAAGGAACGGGCAGGCATGCCTAATCCCGCCGTCCCCCTGGCGGATGTGGCCCAGAAGGTGGGGAGTCCGACCCTCAAGAACTGCGGTGCCTGCCACTTCTTCGGCGGTGGTGCCAACGCCACCAAGCACGGTGACCTGGACGACACCATCCTGAAGGCCCCCCGAACCGAGGACGTGCACATGTCCAAGCAAGGTGCGGGCATGGATTGCGTGGACTGCCATACGTCCGATTCCCACAAGGTGGGTGGCCCGAACTATGTCATCCCCGCGGATCGGCGCGAGCAGCCGAAGTTCCCCGGCGAGAGCGTGTCGCGAATGTCCTGCGCGGCCTGCCACACGGATGCGCCCCACAAATCCTACGTGCTGAATCGCCACTACCAGAAGGTCGCTTGCCAGACTTGCCACATCCCCGCCTTCGCCCGCGGAGAACGCCCCACCAACACCTTCTGGGACTGGGCCACCTCCGGCCGCCTGAAGGATGGACGCCCCTACGAAGAGAAGGACGCCAACGGCTGGCCCACCTACACCAGCATGCGCGGCAAGATGGTCTGGGAACGGAACGTCAAACCCAGCTACATCTGGTACAACGGCAACCTGAAATTCACCCGTCTCACGGACACCCTTCCGGCTTCTCGCCCGGTGGTCCTGAATCCGGCGGAAGGCTCCTACACGGATCCCAACGCCAAGATCTGGCCCTTCAAGTTCCATGAGGCGACCCAGCCCTACGATCCCGTTCTCAACAAGTTGGTGGCCCCCTTTACCGACGGCCCTCCCGGCAGCGGCGCCTACTGGGGCGACTGGAAGATGGACATCGCCGTCAAGAAGGGCATGGATACCGCCGGCCTCCCCTACAGCGGCCAGTTCGATTACCTCCGCACTACCATGCTGTGGCCCATCACCCACATGGTCGCCCCCAAGGAACAGGCGCTCACCTGCACAGAGTGCCATGCAAGGAAGGGCCGCCTCGCGGCCGTCCCGGGGTTCTACCTCATCGGCCGTGACCGAGGTACCGGCGTCGATTTCATCGGCTTCGCCGTCATCATCCTGACCATCCTCGGCGTGGGTATCCACGGCGTCATTCGCTACCTTCACGGACGCCACTAGGAGGCCCCATGCGACGCGTTGTCCTGTATGAAAGATTCGAACGTTTCTGGCACTGGGCCCAGGCCCTGATCATCATCACGATGATGCTCACCGGCTTCGAGATCAGAGGCATCTTGGGACTCCACCTCTTTGGCTTCCAGCGGGCCGTCACGGTCCATAACGCCCTGGCCGTGGCCCTGGTGACCCTCATCGTCTTCGCCATCTTCTGGCATGTCACCACCGGCGAATGGCGCCAGTACATCCCGACCCGGAAGTTCCTCCGCGAGATGGTGGCCTTCTACCTCACCGGCATCTTCAAGGGGGCTTCCCACCCGGTGAAGAAGCACCGGATGGCCAAGCTGAATCCTCTGCAGCGGCTGGCCTACCTGGGCTTCAAGGTGCTCATCATTCCCGTGCAGATCACCACCGGTGCCCTTTACTACTTCTACCCGAACCTGCAGCACGCATTTGGCTGGTCCCCGTCCGCCCTCTGGTTCATCGCCGTGGTCCATGTCCTCGGCGCCTTCGGCTTGGTGGCCTTCCTGATCGGGCACGTCTACTTGACGACCACCGGACACACTCCCCTGACCAACATCAAGGCGATGATCACCGGCTGGGAAGACCTTCCGGACGATGAATACTTCGATGAGAATCCCTAACCCCGGATTCCCGCATCACCCAACAAATTCCAAGCTTTTTCGGGGGCCCCGTCTTGGGGCTCCCGCCTTGTAGTGCCCACCAGGAGGTGACCCAGACCCTGGGGATCGAGGGCGGAACCTTCCGCATGAACCCACTGGACGAGGGCCCGGCTTCCTCGCCCCAACCATCCTTTCAAGCCTTTCAAGCCTTTCAAGGAGATCCCATGAAGATTGCCATCCCCACCATGGACGAGCAGACCCTGTCCGCCCACTTTGGCCGCAGCACAGCCTTTCTCGTGTTCGACATCGAAAACGGCGACATCCGGAACCGCGAGGTCCGTCCCAATGTCCACGGCCATCAGGCCCACGGCCACCACGAGCATGGACAGGGCGGACCCGTGCATGGCCATGGCCACGATCACGGTGGTTTCATCTCACTGCTCCACGACTGCTCGGTGGTCCTCAGCGGAGGCATGGGGGCGGGCGCCTGGAACGCCCTGCGCGGTGCCGGGATGAAGGTCTACCTGGTCCAGCAGCCAGCCTCGGCCGAGGAAGCCGTAGGCCTGTTCCTGGCGGGCGAGCTCAGGGAGAATGAGGAAGGTGTCTGCCATACCCACGCCCACCCCTGACCCTCCGTGGACTTATGAGCCTCTATTCCGTCCCCCTCTGACAATGGTGGAATCCATGGCCACGACCTGTGTTGTGGGCGGGAATGGGTTGGTTGAGTTTGATTCAGCCTCGCATGACCTCCCTGCGAGTGAAACTCTGGCATGCTTCTCCTGACGGTTGAATGCCCCCTGGAATCGCACGTGTCTCGCACATCCCTCACTGACCTCAAGGAGGAGTTGTATGACCACCAGAATCGGCATCATCATCTGTGGACGTTATCAGGGCTGCGGTGGCGGAAAGTGCTTCCGGGCCCTGCGGGAACGGCGTGGAGCCTTCGCCATTTATCCCCCTGAAGAGCCGGTGGAAATCGTGGGCTA
The DNA here is from genome assembly GCA_003158505.1 of Holophagaceae bacterium. Lineage (GTDB taxonomy): Bacteria > Acidobacteriota > Holophagae > Holophagales > Holophagaceae > Geothrix. Next base: position 16,659 of record PMJK01000128.1, read on the forward strand.
TTCCACCTGTGGGGGATGCCCTGGCGGGAACGTGGAATACGTGCCCGAGGAAATGAAGCGCAACGGCGCCGACGTCATCCATCTGGCCACCGGCCTGGTGGTGGGATATCCGCCTTGCCCAAGCATCCGGCAGTTCAAGTCGTTCATCGAGTCGGCCTTCGGGCTCCCGGTAGTGGTCGGCACTCATCCCATCCCGCAGAAATACCTGGATCGCCACGAGAACCTGCTCTTCTGGCAGGAACAGAACATGTTGGAGCTGATCCAGCCTCTTCTGGACGAGGCACCAGAGATCAAGGCCGCCTACAACTGAAATCGGGAACGAAGTGGCCTTCTCATTCCAAACATATTTTAAAGACGATCTTGGGTAGCTCGTGTCTTCCCGGCAGGTTCGCTGGAAAGGCACGTTCATATCAAGCCAAACGAAGCCGTTCCTTTATGCCGGGAGCAGCACCTCGACTCACCTCCAATTCGACCCCACCAGCCAGACGAACGCGGAGGCGGCCTGAATCGCCAGCACGAACGCCGACGATTGCCTCAGGTCTGATCAGCAGGTGGCGATGACCACGAACGACACGGTCACCCAGGACCGATTCTGCCTCCGCCAGGGTTTTCCAAGTCGTGCGCAGGCGCTCATCCGCGAACGCCCATACGGTGTCATCCTCAAAGACAAAGTGTGTGGTCTTGGTGAGATCGACCAGTATCACGCCATCCCCTGCCTTGACTGGAATGCGGAAGGGGCCCTTGGGCCGAGTCCCCCATTCGCGCACAGACGGTGTTCGAAGCCGCTGGAGTGTGACCGCCAGCCGTTCCGCTGTCACCGGTTTCAGAAGATAGTCTGTGGCAGCTTGCTCGAAGGCCCGCACGGCATGCTCGGCGTAGGCTGTCACGAACACAACCGGAAATGGCCTGGGCAAGTCCGCCAATACATCCATCCCTGTTAGCCCGGGCATCTGAATGTCCAGGAACAGTGCGTCCACGGTATCGCCTCGGGATAGCCATTCAAGTACGGACGGACCATCTTCCAATTCGGCAACCACTTCGCATCCAGCCTCCCGGAGCAGCCTCGTCAACCTACGCCGGTTGAAGGGTTCATCCTCGGCTACCAGGACTCGGAGCGAATGCCCACTCATACCTTCACCTTGAGCCTCAGCTCAGCGATGGTCCAGTCCCCCTCGCGTCTAAGCCGGAGCGCATCGTCCGGGGCCCCCAACAGGCTGAGACGCTCCCGCAGGTTTCTCAGACCGTGGCCCTCTTGCCCTTTCATGTCACTCGGAGCCGGCCCCGTGTTGGCGACCCGCACGTGGAGCCAATCAGCTTCGCGGGCGACCTTCACCTCCAGTGCTCCGCCACCCACTGCCTTTGATACACCATGCTTCAGCGCGTTCTCCACCAAAGGCTGAATCATAAGGGGAGGGACTTCCAGGGCATCCAGAGCCTCCGGCCAATCCCAGCTTTCGCGGAGACGAAGCCCGAGCCTGAGGCGTTCCAAAGCCAGATGATGGTCCACCAGACGACGTTCATCCCCCAGGGGGGCCAGAAGGCGCGATCCATGGGTCAGCAGGGCCCGCAGCAAGTCCGAGAGGTTTACCAAAGCGGCTTCGGCGGCTACCGGATCCTCTCGAACCAATTCTGTGAGCCCACTGATGGCGTTGAACAGGACATGGGGGTTCATCTGGCCCTGTAGCACCCTAGACTGGGCCTCATTCATTGCCTGGCGAGATGCCTTCTCCTGGAGTTCGGCCCGCTCGCGGTCCGCAAGAATCCAGCCCAGCAGTAAGCCGAAGCAGAGGTGGGCCACGCCAAGGGCCCAGAGGCGGGGGTGGATGGGAAGGATTCTAGATCCGTCCACTCGCGGACCCATGCCCTGGCGAGGGCCACCCCGCCCCATCATGCCCATGCCCTGATGGGGGCCTCCTCGTCCCATCATCCCAGGACCCTGGCCCATGCCTGGGCCCATCCACCCCCATGGCATCGGCTCGCCTATCGATCCAAGCAAGAGAAGGACACCCAGAGTGAGGGCTGCCATCCAGGGAAGCGCCTGGATCACCCCACGCAAAGTACTGGCCATGGGGGCATCGTCCCCAGTCCATTGCCAGGGCAGCGGTGCGAGTATCAGAAAGAGCGCCACCCACAAGGAAGGGGCAATGATCTCGACGAGGCTCGGCTCGGGAAGCCCCATCAGCGCCCTTGTACCATTCCATACCAGTCCGAACAACACTGCGGCGCCCCAAGTCCGGGGGCGCCGCGTTCGCTGCCAAGCAGCTTGGACGACTGATGACGTACGCATGGTTACTCAGGATAGCGGTTGGTGAATCCTTAAGCGGGCCTTAACGATTTGGGCAATCGGGGTTCATGCCCGGGCCATAGCCCCGACCCATACCCGGGCCGTAGCCCCGACCCATACCCGGGCCGTAGCCCTGACCCATGCCGCGCCGACCACGGGGGCCCATCCCCATCGGCCCAGCATCGAACTGCGTCTTCTGTTCGGGAGTGAGGAGGGGCAGGATTTCCTGCTGCACAGCCCGATGCTCGAGCATCAGGTCTAACTGGGCGGCGGAGGCCTTGTCATGCAGGACCCGGAGGGTCTTAGCATCAGTGGATGCGTTCCCCAAGGCCTCGTGCAAGGCCTGGTGGGCAGCATGGTCAGCGTCCGCCTTAGTCTGGATGGCAGCCGCATGATGGTCGTGAATGGCCTGAACCTTGGTCTGCTGAGCCTCGGTGAGATTCAGCCCCATGAATCCACGGCCCATCCCGCGACCAGGGCCATAGCTACCGCAACCGGGACCATTGCTACCGCGACCAGGACCATAGCCGGACCCACAACCCTGAGCCTGGAGGGATGTGCCGAGTGCCAAAAGAGCCACCCCAAAGGCGGCAAGAGGAAGGGAATAGGTGCGCATGGGAACCTCCAGGTATTAGGGCGGATCATCCGTCCACAACAGGAGATACGCTCTGGGGCAGATAAGATAAGACCTGTCTCTGGATTGCAGATTCTGAGGATCGAATGACAGATATGGGGGGTCAGAAAACAGAACGGGCCCTTCAGGTGCCGAATCAGCCTTGAGGTAGGGCCGCACCCCAGTTTCTCGGAATACATTGATTAACCATATAGATATATGAGAGTATTAAATAGGCCGACGAAATAATTCTTTCGACCAAGGAAACAGCTATGAGAATCCTCGCCACCATGCTGGCAACCTCTCTTTCTTTGGTCGCTCAGGGACCCATCAAATGGGAGCATGACCTTGCCGCGGCCCAACAGCGGGCTCGTATCGCGAGGTAAACATGCCGACCTATGAGTACAAGTGTCAGGCCTGTGGAACACAGGAAGAAAAACTCGAAGGAATTTCCGCCCCTGAGAAACATGCTTGCCCGCGTTGCGGTGAGGCATTTGGCATGAGACGTCAATTGTCCATAGCAGCCGTTTCCATCGGTGGAGCTCGCGAATCCAGTTTTGCGCCGAGTTCCCCATGCGCCGGGGGCTCATGTCCTTTTGTGCGGGGCTAGTTGGTCCTGCACAACAAGGCAAACCTTCCT
>PMJK01000029.1 GCA_003158505.1 Holophagaceae bacterium
CCACCGAAGAAAGCACTGAGGCTGATTATGCGCAAACGCTGGCGCTGCGTCTGACGGTGACCGGAGACTTTCTAGGATCCCCGGCCTATGCGCCACCCGAAGTCTTGAAGGGAAGTGAAGGCACACCAGCCTCGGACCGCTACAGCTTCGCTGCCACGGCTTTCGAGCTTCTCACGAACCAGTTGCCTCATCCCGGGAGCGGTCTCACGGAAATCATCATCCACATTCTCCAGGAGCCGATCACCATTCCGGCGGACATGCCTCCCCGTCTAGGAGCCGTGTTCCAACGGGCCCTGTCCGTGGACCCCGAGGATCGCTATACCACCCTACCGGAATTCATGGAGGAGCTGATCGACGCCCTGCCCGGGCCGGCCAGCAAGCATGCCCGCCTCTTCGCATTCCTCGGGCAGGATGAAGATGGCAGCAGTGTTTCGACGGCGCGGTTTCGCATCCCCGCGAACCTTCTCCGCGATGGCCCGGAAGACAGCCGTTCGAAAGCCACGGATGACCGAGCCCGTCAGAGCCAGTCCCCAAAGATCAGCCTGGCGGAGGATCCGGTCGAATCCTACCTGGCTGCCCGGAAGGCGTCGGCGGATGCCGGATCAGAAGGCACGGATTGGTTGAGGATCCTCAAATGGGTGGCGCTGCTCTTTCTGCTGCTCCAGTTGTTCTGGTGGATGGCGCCTTCGCTCGCACGGGTCCAATTAGGACCCTGACGATAAAACCCACCCTAAGCGAAGGCCCGTATCAGCAGGAAGAGGCCGCCATTCCAGCAGGCGTGGACAAGAATGGGGGTCCGTAGGCTGCTGGTGTGGCGCATGGCAAGCCCCAGTACCATGCCGAGGGTGGTGAGGATGGGAAGACCGGCGGGCTGGAGGTGGATGGCCCCGAAGAGCAGGGCCGACAGGATCAGGGCCACGGCCATGGTTTGACGTCGAGCCAGGACCGGCAGCAGGAACCCCCGGAAGAGCAGTTCCTCGAAGCAGGGTGCGAGCCCCGCGACGGTCAGGAACATCACGAGGCTTGGACCCCAGCCGGAGAGTCCTCGCAGCAACTCCTGCAGATCCCGCTGGGGGCTCTGGTCGGGCTGCATGACCCACCCAGATACCAAGGCCACGACCATCACCAGTAGTACGGCCAGGGCGAGGAAAGCCACCCCCCAGGCGAGATCCCATCCCATCCGCCCCGGGGCTACCCGGCGCCATAGGTCAGGGAAGCTGATCCCCTCGGCCCAGCACAGCAGGGTGACTCCGACGGCCGCGTGCAATAGGTAGGCCAGGGGTCCAGCCATCCACCTCGCCCAGGGCCAGGGATGGAACAGGAGGCCCATCAGGGTGCTGGAGAGGTAGAAGGTCAGGAACCATCCCAGCAGGACCAGCGTTGTTGCACGCCCGGACAGGGTCCACACGGGCAGCGGTCGAAGGGGGGCTTTCTTCCGGATCCCCATGAGATAGACACCCACGATGAGGCCTGCCGTACCGGTTCCCAGGACCAGCAGGCCGATGAGGCCGAGACCAGCCAAGCGGATCATCAGATCCGCTCGAGCCTGGGCGCGGAGGCCATTTTCCTGGCCTTCGCGATCCAGGAGGCGGGCCTCGAGCAGATCGGCGGCGTAACCCTTCCCCAGGCGTCTGCGGATTTCCTCTCGGTCGGCCCGACTGGGTGCAGCCCCATCAGCGTAAGCGGCGAGGCAGACGCGACGGAAGGCCAGGCCTCCTGATCCCACCGGGGTCACCCGGTCGATCCAGGCCCTAGCATCCTCGTTCTGGTCCGGTTGTTCGGCCTTCAGTACCGCCAGCATGGCGCGGTCCCAGGGTTCCGTCAGTTGGGANNCCGAGGGGCGCCTGAAGGCCTCCTTACGGGCCGACAGGGTGAATCCTGCAGCCAGCAGGGCCAGCAGGGCCAGCAGGGTGATGAGGGGATCGGCCCAGCTTCGATCGGGGTTCCAGGGCTCGCGGGGTGGCTCGTGCATGGATCCAGGCTAAAGGGCCGGGCGCCAACGATGGCATTGTTTATTCCGTTCCTAAGCCAAAGGGAGACGCCCTGTCCGTCGAAACCGCCAGGCGGACCATCGGAGGAATATCAGGTTGGCCAGCATGGGGATTCCGGGAATGCCGAGCAGAAGAGACAGCCACCACCAGGCTGGGAGACGGCGGGCGATGGGGCGCAGCAGGTCGGCCCCGGCGCGGACCTCCCGGGTGCCCAGATCCAGGCCGTGGATCTCCTTCTCCAGGAGTTTTCCAGCCAGTTCAGGAGCCATGGCCAGCAAGTCCGGATCGCGCACCGAGAGGATGAGCAGCAGTCCCCGTTGGTCGCGCCGGGCCAGCCCGAGGGCCAGCCGGCAACATCGGAGACAGGCGGGGTCGTAGGCGAGGAGCAAGGGGGTCGGCATCTAGGAGCAAATCCGAGTCATGGGTGAGGCGCATGATGCCATAGGTTCCGGGTATGTTTGGGGAACCGGAGGCCCCATGCCCTTCTCTCATCCCGTTGAAGTGCGGTTCAGCGACCTGGACGCCATGGGCCATGTGAACAATGCCGTGGTCATCAGCTACATGGAGCAGGGGCGTTTTCAATGGTGGCGCAGCTTCCTGGGGGGACGGCGGTTCCAGGAGGAAGGGTTCCTCATCGCCCGGGTGGAGGTGGACTACCGGATGCCAATTCTGCTGGGCGACGACGTGAGGGTGGAACTGCACTGCACCAAGGTGGGCAACAGCTCCTTCGAGTTGAGCTACCGCCTGACCAGGGGGCTTGAGGGAGACGTTTTCGCAGAAGGGAAGACCGTCCAGGTCATGCTCGATTTCGTCGCCCATCGGCCCAAGCCGTTGTCGCTCGCCACGCGCGCCTGGCTGGAGGCTCAGGTCTGATGCTCCTCGGTACTGCCGTCTGGGCCGAGGGACCGGTGGAGCGGCGAGCGCTGGTGGCGCGGCTCGCCTCCGGCCGCTTGGCCGACCTGAACCGCATCGAGGCGATCCGTCTGCGCAAGCTGGGCGAAGGGGATCCAGAAAGGCTGGCGGATGTACTTCTGCCCGCGAGTCTGCGTCGGGTGCTGGAGGGCGGGGCCAGGGCCCTGGCCCGGGCGCGGCAGGCGCTGGCTTACGCCGAAAAGTGGGATCGGCGCGGCACCCTGCCGGAGACCCTGGCGCCGGGATTGGGATCCGCGGAGATGCTCCCCTGTTTGCCCCGACCTTCCTCGCTGCGCAAGATGAATGGGCAGGGCCTCGACCGCCTCGCCGTGAGGGGCCCCGGGGCCGAACTGTCGGCTCCGCCACAACCGGGGCTGGCGGCCCTGGGTCTGGCCGGGGGCACCCTGGCCGGATTCTGCCTGGCCCTGGAGGATGGTGGGAGTGCCATTCTGGGCGCCTGGATGACGGATGAATGGCCCACTGGTAGCCTCGAGTTGAAGGCCGGGGCCGCCCGGCGGAGCATGCCGTTCAAAGTTTGGGAGGGTATCGAGCTACCTCAGCTGCGCCCTGGCGAGGTCATGCTGCTTCCGCCCGCGAAACTGAAACCCCTGCCGGGCCTGGTGGCCGGTGCCGAAGTGCGTCTGAGCGCAGGATTCGACTTGCTGCTCCTGAGGTTGGGTCCCGAGGGTGTCCATCCCACCGTCCAGTGATCAGCCCCGCATCATCTCCGCGATGAGGAAGGCCATCTCCAGGCTCTGGGTGCCATTGAGCCGAGGGTCGCAACCGGTTTCGTAGGCCTTGAGGAGATCGGCCTCGGACAGGGCCTCGGTGCCGCCGGTGCATTCGGTGACCGCCTCGCCCGTGAGCTCGATGTGGACTCCTCCCAGATGGGAGCCGTGGGCCCGATGGATCTCGAAGGCCTGCTTCAGCTCAGACAGGATGGCGCTGAACTCGCGGGTCTTCAATCCATTCGCGCTTTCCGTGCCATTGCCATGCATGGGATCGCAGCTCCAGAGCACCGGATGACCCGTGCCCTGGACGGCCTCCAGCAGGGGTGGCAGCGCCGCCTGGATCTTCGTGGCACCGAAGCGGGAGATGAGGGTGACCCGACCAGGTTCTCGATCCGGGTCGACCTGGCCGAGCAGGTCCACCAGGTGATCCGGCGTGGCGCTGGGACCCACCTTCACGCCGATGGGGTTGCGGATGCCGCGGAGGTACTCGAGGTGGGCGCCGTCCAGCTGGCGGGTGCGTTCGCCCACCCAGAGGGTGTGGGCTCCCAGGTTGTAGTAGCCGCCCTCCTCGCCGATCCAGCGGGTGAGCGCCTCCTCGTAGGGCAGCAGCAGGGCCTCGTGGCTGGTGAAGAAGTCGATGCGCTCCAGCACGTCCCGCTGGACGCCCCCCAGGGCCTCGAGGAAATCCAGCGACTCCCGCACCTGGTCGAGGGTGCGGCGGTAGGCGGGCACTTCCCCGGTCCCGCCCGGCAACTCCCAGCGCTCCGGGTGATGCAGATCGGCGAATCCTCCGGCGGTGAGGGCCCGCAGATGGTTCAGCGTGGCGGCGGCATGGAAGTAGGCTTCCAGCATGCGGCCCGGATCGGGCCGGCGGTGGACGGCATCGGCTTCCAGGGCATTGATGAGATCGCCCCGGTAGCTGGGCAGTTCGCGGCCACGCACCATTTCCGTGGGCTTGCTGCGGGGCTTGGCGAACTGGCCGGCGATGCGTCCCACGCGCACCACGGGCTTGCGGCCACCATGCGTGAGCGCCACGGACATCTGCAGCATGACCCTCAGTTTCCCTTCGATGGCTTCCGGCGTGCAGTCCTTGAACTGCTCGGCGCAATCCCCGCCCTGGAGCAGGAACCTGCGCCCGGCGGCCGCCTCGGCGAGGAGGCTCCGCAGGCGCACCACCTCCTCGGGCACCACCAGCGGGGGCATGCGGCGGAGCCGGGCGAGGATGCCTTCGAGTTCAGAAGGGTCGTCGTAGACCGGCTGCTGTNNGGTCAGCCCAGGGCCAGCATGCGCTCGAGCGGTTTCAGGGCCTGGACCCTGAGGCTCTCTTCCATGGTGATCTCGGGCTTCAGGTCGCGGAGACAGAGATAGAGCTTCTCGAGGGTGTTCAGCTTCATGTAGGGGCAGAGGCTGCAGTTGCAGCCGCTGTCTGCCGGGGCCGGGATCAACTCGGCTTCGGGCCGCCGCTGGCGCATCTGGTGGAGGATGCCGGCCTCGGTGGCCACGATGAAGATCGTGGCGCTGTCCTTGGCCACGAAGTTGAGCAGGGCGGCCGTGGAACCCACGAAATCGGCCAATTGGCTCACCGTGGCGTCGCATTCGGGATGGGCGATGAGCTTGGCCTCGGGGTGCTGTGCCTTCAGGGCGGCCAGGCGCTTGGCCGTGAACTGCTCATGCACGATGCAGAAGCCCGGGAACAGCACCATGTCCCGGCCGGTTTGTTTCATCACCCACTTGCCGAGGTGGCGGTCCGGCGCGAAGACGATCTTCCGATCCTTCGGCAGGCTCTCCACGACGCGCACGGCGTTGCTGCTGGTGCAGATGACGGTGCTGAGGGCCTTCACGCCCGCCGAGCAGTTGATGTAGCTGACCACATCATGGTCCGGGTACTGCTTCAGCCATGCGGCGAAGTGATCCGCCGGGCAGCGGTCCGCCAGGCTGCAGCCGGCATCCATGTCGGGAATCACCACGGTCTTGGTGGGGCTCAGGATCTTGGCGGTCTCGGCCATGAAGTGGACGCCGCAGAAGCAGATGACATCGGCGTCGGCCTTGGCCGCCTGCTGGCTCAACTGGAGGCTGTCGCCCACGAAGTCCGCCAGATCCTGGATCTCGGGCTCCTGGTAGTAGTGGGCCAGGAGGACGGCCCGGCGCGCGGCCTTCAAACGCCGGATTTCCGCGGGGAGATCCAGGCCCTGGGGGATGGTTTCGAGATCGGGGACGTAGGGGGCGGTCAGATCCATGCCTAGATTCTAGCTCTTGTCCAGAAACCGACGGATTCGGAGTCCGGGATCCGGATGATCGAATACCTCCGAAAAGACCGCCCGCTCCCAAGCCAGGGCCACGCCCCGCGGCAGCCCCCGCTGCTGATCCTGGAGGTCGCGGAGCATGTTAAGAGAGCGTAAAGATGCATGAAGTCCTGTTGTCACAACCAGGCTTCCGCTATCCTGGGGGTGGATCGCAGGGTCTAAACGGATGTGGGAATCCGATGACCGCCCCCCGGGGGCGGACATCGGTCCAGGTCTTGGCGGATTCATACCTTTTCATCCTAAGGGGGTATACATGGGCAAAACGGCGCAGGCGCCAGACACTTCCAGCATCTCACGGCTGGACCAGATCAAGATCAGCCAGTACTTCGGCTGCAACACGTTCAGTGAGCGCACCATGCACGAG
>PMJK01000167.1:0-4553 GCA_003158505.1 Holophagaceae bacterium
GGGGCTGCCCACGGGAATCTGCATCTTCATGGACTCGATGATGACCAGGTCCTGGTCCTCGCCCACCGAATCGCCCTCGGCGACGCAGACCTCCAGCACCTTCCCGGCCATCTCAGCCCGCACCACGGCCATTCAGTCACCTCACGAGGACAATGGCCAGTGTAGCGGCTACTCCTCCCGGTCCGTATCCCCGATCACCACCAGATCATCGTCCTCATAGGCGAAATCGCCTTCTTCAAGGAGGATCTCCCGGACCTTCCCGCCCTCGGGCGCGTTGATGTAGAAGGACGAGCGGGAAGAATCCGTGCCCTCGAGGATCATCAAGGGCTCATCCTCTTCCACTTCCTGGCCGGGGCGGACGAGGACGTCCACCACATAGCCCGGCCATTCCGCCCGCACGATCATGCTGCCTCCCCTTGGCCGCCCGGCGACCTTGGCGGGGAGAGTATGGCGCCCTGCGGCTCCGCGCAAGGCCCGGAAGCCTTTCTTTTCGTCACAACCCCGGTCTGAGATACTGGAGGGCTTGGAGGATGGAATGGCTGTCGCCTGTGGCATCGTGGGTCTGCCCAATGTGGGGAAATCCACCCTTTTCAATGCTCTTACCCGTGCGGGCGCGGCTTCGGCCAACTATCCCTTCTGCACCATCGAGCCCAATACCGGGGTGGTGGACGTGCCAGATCCCCGCCTGGCGGTCCTGGCGGAGATCGTGAAGCCCCATCGCATCCTCCCCGCCGCCCAGGAGTTTGTGGACATCGCCGGTCTGGTCCGGGGCGCCAGCCAGGGGGAAGGGCTCGGCAACGCCTTCCTGGGCCACATCCGGGAGACCGACGCCATCGTCCAGGTGGTGCGCTGCTTCGAGGACACCAACGTCACACATGTCGAGGGCGGCGTCGACCCCGAGCGGGACCTCGGCATCATCGAGACGGAACTGGTCATCAAGGACCTGGACGCCGTCGAGAAGGGCCTGGACCGCCACCGGAAGGNNGTCTACGCAGCCCTGAACGATGGCAAGTGGGCCCGGACGGCCGGTCTCTCCGTCGAGGACAAGGCTCTCATCAAGTCCTATGGCCTGCTCACCCTCAAGCCCACCCTCTTCGTGGGGAACATCGGGGAGGAGGACATCCGGAACCCCATGGGCAATACGCACTACCAGAAGCTCGTGACCCTGGCGGCTGGCCGGGAGGCCCCCTGCATTCCCATCTGCTCCAAGCTCGAGGCCGAGATCCAGGATCTGCCTGAAGAGGATCGCCCCCTATTCCTGGAGGAGGCTGGCCTGGCCGAACCCGGCCTGAATGTCCTCATCCATGCCAGCTACGATCTGCTGGGCCTCCAGACCTACTTCACGGCCGGGGTGAAGGAAGTGCGCGCCTGGACCATCCATAAGGGAGACACAGCTCCCCAGGCTGCGGGAGTCATCCACACGGATTTCGAGAAAGGCTTCATCCGGGCCCAAGTCATCGCCTACGATGACTTCATCCAGTACGGTGGGGAGCAGGGTGCCAAGGACGCAGGGAAAATGCGGACCGAAGGGAAGGAATACATCGTGAAAGACGGGGATTTAATGAATTTCCTGTTCAATGTGTAGATCCAACCATCCGTGATTCGCTCCCTGTGGGGCCCCGCTCCTGGCAGGCCATCAAGGCCTGCCCTTTGCGACCCACGTGGTCGCGATATCTCGGACTCAATCCCATCGGCCTCCGGCCCGATGCCTTAGTGTTAGTAGAGGCGGGGCGATGAATCAGGGGAAAATCACCGGGTGGACCGGGCGTGGGGCGCCTGTGGAGGATCCTGCGTTCATCCGGCAGACTATGCAGGATCTATTCCATCAGGAAATGGAATTCTCGATCAAGGTGGAAGGGACTCAGACCCTTCCTTACACGGCCCGGATCCAGCACTTCGATCTCCGGAAAGGTCTGCTCCACCTCAAGCTCATTCGCCCCCTTCCCCATGAATTGGCTATAGGGGCTGCGTTTGAAATGCTGTTCTCCCTGGCCGACCAGCGCTTCGAGGCCCCCAGCATCTTTCAAGGGCGGGAAGGTTATCTCCTCTATCGCTTCACGATCCCCGCCCTGCTGATGCCATCGGACCGTCGACGCCATAAGCGTTATCCCTTCCGGCCCCGGGAGAAGGCCTATGTGATCGCCCAGGACGGGGGGGTTCCCGGACATGGGCTCTCCGGTCCCCTGGTCAACCTATCCCTGGGCGGATTGGCCTTCCGCGTGGACCGGGTCATGCGACTCGATGACCACATGCGGGTGACACCGGGGCTGGGCTTTTTCGAGCGGGGCAAGTCGTTCCCGATGCTCAAGCTCCGGGATCTCCCGAACCTCCCCATTTTTGAGGCGCGCGGGCTGCTGGCCAATGCCTGGGAACGAGACGGAGAGGTGATCGTCGGCATCCAGTTCCGGGAGCTTGATGAAGCGGAGGCCCGGGACATACAGGGCGTATTGACCCTCCGCGATCACCTCCAACGCGCCCCCACGGCCACCACCGACAGCCCGCGGGATCCGAGCACGCGGAACCTCGCTGAATCCAAGGGACCCGCGGCACGGATGTCCCCTTCGGGAAATCTGACTCCGGATGCGCTCCGGCGCCTGGGACGCCGATGCACCCGGCTCATCCTCGCCATGACGCCTGGTCCCGACCGCGAGCAGGTCCGGGAGGCGCTTTGCGCCGCGGGCTTCCTCCGATTGGATAGTGTGGACACGCTGGATCAGGCGTTGGCGGAATTCCGGGCCGTTCGGACCATGACCCATCCACTGCTGGTGCTGGACTCTGGCCTGACAGACGAGCTTGCCTTGGCGGGCATCCGTGCCCTCCAAAAAGAGCTTGGCGAGACTCGCGAGTTGCCGGTCGCCCTGATCACCCGGGAAGCACCGATCCCGGATTCAGAAGACCCCCTCATCCGGCCCCTACCATGGCCATCGGCCGAGGATCTTTCCTGGCTCCCCCTTCTGGAGGAACTCGTAGGGCTGGACTAGGGTCTTTAATGACCGGCCCTAGATCGGCGCCACCCTTACCAGGTTCCCGCCGCCATCCACCCTCAGGAATCCGTCCTCGATCCGATTCCCGCCTCGCAGGATCGGATCTGCAGCCTCCTTGGCGAGCAGGATTCCGCCTCGGGCGTTGCGATGAACCACGCACTCTTCCAGGGTCACTTGGGAATCTTCCAGAAGCAGCAGCCCGGTGTCCCTTCCCTCCTTCAGGGTGCATCGCACCAGGAGCAGGCTGCCCCCTGCTTCCACCTGGACACCGGCCCCCGCATTGCCCGAGATCTCGCAGACATCGAGCACGCCCTGCCCACCCTCAGAACAGTCCACCCCCAGGGAGCGCCCTTCCGAGAACACGCAGTTCCTGGCCTGCACCGTGGCGCCATGATGGATGAGCAGCCCCGTGCCGCCGTTCGCCTGCACCAGGCATCCTTCCATCGTGGCCAGCCCGCGGTCCATGATCGAGATGCCGAAGCCCGCATTCCCCATCAGACGGCACTGGCGCAGGACCACATTGGCTCCCGCCAGGACATGGACCCCGGCACAGGCATGGTTTCCGATGTCACAGGATTCCAGCACCGCCTGGCTGTGCTCGAGGGCGAGCAATCCCGCGAAGCGGCTGTCCATGAGCCTGCAGTGGCTGAGCTGGACTCTGGCATCCTCCTCCACTTCCACGGATCCGGCCTCCGCAGAAAAGAGGCATCCGTCCAGGGTGGCCTGGCCGCGGCTCCATACCTTCAATCCGACCCCTTCCCCCGATCCCAGCATCACCCCTTGCAGGGTCACCTGCGCGCCGGCCTCCACGCCCACGCCTGATCCGAGGAAGCCCTGGATCCGGCCTCCCTCGATCCTGGCGAGGGTGCCGGCCTCCGCATGCAGACCTACCGGGCCCTCCGCCAGGAAGGTGCAGTCGCGGAACACAGGAGAGGTGCCGGCCCCGTCCAGCTCAGTGCAGGAGGTGTCCGATTTCAGGATGCAGGTCTCGATCCGGGGAGCACCGCTGGAGATCCGCAACGCGGTCGATCCCATGGGTGCCTGGAGGGTCAGCCCCCGAAGGTTGACTCCCCGGGTTCGGATCACCAGAGCCGGACCTGCGACCCCTTCGATGACCACCTCCCCCGGATCTCCCTGGGCCAGGATGGTCACCTCCTTGTCCACCACGACGGATTCCCGGTAGATTCCGGGGAGCAGGACGATTTCAGTGCCAGGCCCGGCCTGGCGAAGCGCCACCTTCAGGCTCAGGCAGTTGCCGTGTCCGCCCTTGCCCACGCGAATCCGTTGCCCTGCAATCTCCTTTTTCGGATGGATCACGGGAACCGGATCCTCACCCAGGGGTTCCTTCAGGGCTTCCCGGATGGCCAAGCCGAGGGCCTCGGCATCCGGATATCGATCCTCTGGGACCTTGGCCAGGGAGCGCTCCACCACCTTCAGGAGCCGGCTCGAGACATCCTTCACATCCGAGGGAAAGATCGGATCGGGGGGGTGGAGAAGAATGCGGTTCAGCACCAGGGTCGTGGTATCGCCGATGAAGGGTTTCCGCCCTCCCGTGAGGATCTCGTAGAG
>PMJK01000167.1:4559-20832 GCA_003158505.1 Holophagaceae bacterium
TATTCCGGCGCCATGTAGCTCACCGTGCCCATCCAGGTTCCGGCCTGGGTCAGGCCCGAGGGTCCCATCTGAGCCACGCCGAAATCCATGAGCTTGGCGCGGGGACGTTTGCCATGCCGGTTGACCAGAATGTTGGCGGGCTTGATGTCGCGATGGATGACGCCNNCGCTCCAATTCCTCGCCATGGACATATTCCATGGCCAGGTAGTGGAGGCCTTCGTCTTCGCCGAATTCGTAGACGGTGACGATGTGGGGATGGTTCAGCAGGGCCGCGGCCCGGGCCTCTCGTTCGAAACGGGCCTGGGCCTCATCGCCCATGACCGTCCCGGCAGTGATCACCTTCAGGGCCACCTCCCGGCCAAGCTTGGGATCCCGACCCAGATAGACTTCCCCCATGGAGCCCCGGCCCAGGAGTCGCACCACTTCGAATTTGCCTAGCCGTTCCCGCATGGCACCCTATCGGCAGTTTTCGCCGGAGCTTTTATCTCGCCTCGATGGGCATTTGACGCAGGCGTGCCACTCGCACCGCCATGGGAGGGTGCGTGGAGAAGAGACTCATGAGCCCTCCCCCGCTGAGCGGATTCACGATCATCATGTGGGCCGAGGCTGGTTCTGAATGTTCCATGGGTTGCTGCCGGTTGCAACTCTCGAGGCGTTCCAGGGCCGAAGCCAGCAGGTCGGGCCGACCCGTCAGGTGGGCACTGTAATCATCGGCCAGGTACTCGCGGGATCGGCTCACGGCCATCTGAAGCAGGATCGCTGCCAGGGGCCCGAGGATCATGATGGCGATCCCGGCGATCGGATTGGATCGGCCCTCCTCGTCCCGAGCCCCGAAGAATCCGGCAAACCGCGACAGGAACATGATGGCCTGGGCTAGTACCGCGGCCAGGCTGCCGATGAGGATGTCCCGGTGCTTGACATGGCCCAGTTCATGCCCGAGGACGGCCTCCAGCTGGGGCCGGCTGAGGATCCGCAGGATGCCTTCGGTGACCGCCACCACGGCATGCTCGGGGTCCCGCCCTGTGGCGAAGGCATTGGGTGTTTCATCGGGGATGATCGCGATTCGGGGTATGGGCAGACCCGCCCGCTGAGCCAGATTGGCCACGATGGCGTACAGTTCCGGCGCCTCCGCCTGGGAGACGGGCTGGGCGCCGTAGCTGGCCAGCACGATCTTGTCTGAGAAGAAGTAGCTCACGCCATTGAGAACCAGGCCGATGGCAAGCGCCAGCACCATGCCGGACCGGCCCCCGACCATTCCGCCGATCCACACCAGCAGGCCCGTCATGGCCACGATGATGAGTAGGGTTTTCGTCTGGTTCATCGACCTGCCTCCAAAGGCCAGAATACGCGGAGCGGCACGGGCCGGTCAGCCCATGCGTTTGATGACCACGAGGGTCACGTCATCCCGGAATTTGCCGTCACCCAGGTGCTGAAAAGCCTCGACCAGCAGTGCCTCGAAGATGCCCTCCGCACCGGCCTGCGGAAGGCGGAGCACGACTTCTGCGAGGGGACCGTCGCCCAGTTCCTCGCCGGCGGCGTTCTCCGCCTCCACCACGCCATCCGTGAAGATCACCAGCACATCGCCCCGATCCATGTGGGCGCGCCCCTCGCGGAAGCTGACACCGGGCAGCAGGCCCACCATCGGACCCGTGGGCGCCAGCCGGATCACCTCCCCGGAGACTCGCACGAGCAACGGGGGATTGTGTCCCCCGTTCACGTAGCGAAGGTTGCCATTCAAGGGGTTCAGGCTGCCCGCAAACAGTGTGGTGTAGCGGTTCCTGTCCCGCACATCGTTCATGCGGCGGTTCAGCCGCTCGGCCAGAAGCCCCCAGTCCTCCACGCGCCGGTCCGCCATGGCCCGCAGAAAGGCAGAGAGTTGCGTCATCATTAGCGAGGCCGGAAGGCCTTTCCCGGATATGTCGCCTACGGCGATGTGGAGGCGATCACCCAGGCCCTCGTCCCGGGCCATCCACAGGTCGTAAAGGTCCCCTCCAACGGCCTGGTAGGGCAGGTTGGCCGCCGCGCATTGCCAGCCGACCGGTTCGGGCAGGGTCTTGGGAAGCAGGCTGCGCTGGATGTTCCGTGCCAGGTCCAGATCCTTCTCCATGCGTTCGGACTGGATGCGGGCCTCCCGCAACTCAAGGCTCGACAGCTGGGAGGAAGTCAGGTTCAGCAGCGTGCGGAGGAAGACCAGGTCGTCTTCAGATAGCTGGCCCACGGCAGGCTCTGCCACATACGCAAACCCATGGCTGTGGGTCTGATCCACCAGCTCAATGGCATGGACGAGGCTCCTGGCCTGCACCACCTCGTGCAGCTGCTCGCCGATCAGTGCCTCAGGCAGCGTCCCGAGGCCCTTGGCGTGAAGCACTTGCCCCTGCGCGTCCACCACCAGCAGCCGCATGATGCGGAACTCGCCCATGAGCGTATTCGCCATGAGCCGCACCAGGTCACGGCGGGTCTCCACTTCGCCCAGGTTGCGGGTGAGCTCGAAGACGGTGTTGAGCCTGGATAGCTGGAGGGCCAGGGTCTGGTTCTGGGAGATGCGGACGGCTTCGGCCCGGCGCCAGGCCAGGAGGGGCGCGCTGATGGAGAGAAGCAGTGGAACGGCATCTGGAAGGGTCTCGGCGTGCAGAACGAGGTGTCCATAAACCTCCTCCCCGTAATGCCAGGGCAGCACCTGCCAGCCCCCCCCGGGATGCGTGGGGAAGGCTGGCGCCGCGCCCCGGAGGAACAACCACTTCCCGCCGTCCCAAAGGCCGCCCTGACGGGCTTTGGCGATGCCCATGGCCGTGATCCCCACCAGGTGGACCAAGTCCTCCTCGCTGCTCTGCTCCGGGAAGGTCTCCAGGAAGTCGATGAGGGGGAGCAGCTCCTGTGCCCCTTCGGGGATCTTCAGCGCCAGCTGGCGGAGGCGAGCGAAGGGATTGGTCGGCATGGGTGGCGGCAAAGCAGGGGGGTTCAGCTGATCTTCTTGATCAGGCAGCACTCATTGCGACCGGAGGCTTCGTCCGACTTGAACTGGACCTCGTCCATGAAGCGGCTCATGAGAAGCAGGCCCAGGCCTCCCTTCCGGGGATGCTTGATGTATTCCTTGGGATCCGGCAGCACCAGCTGATCGCCACGGATGCCCTGCCCCGAATGCCAGATGTGGATCTCGAGCGCCTCTTCGGTGAAGCGCAGTTCCAGCTCTACGCTGTGCTCGCCCTCGCCGTGATAGGCGTGGAGAATGACGTTGGTCACGGCCTCGTCCACCGCGATGCTCACTTTGGCGGCCGTGGCATCATCGAGCCCCGCCACCAGCGAGGCGCGCTTGGCCAGCCCCGTCACGAGGTTCAGGTAGCGGGTCTGACTCGGAATGATGAGCCTGAACTGGGCATGGTCCAACTCCGACGCCACGCTCAGCCCTTCTGCTCCGGCGCAGCCGCCGCCAGAGCCTGGGCTTCGTCTCCGAAGACCCTGTAGAGCTGGGTGAATCCAAGGGTGTCGAAGATGGTGAACACGTTGTCCTGGAGGTTGGACAGCAGGATGTCGCCGTCATGCTCCCGCACCGTCTCGATCAACCCCATGATGGCGCCCAGGCCAGCCGAGCTGATGTAGCTCAGATCCTTGCAATTGAGAAGGATGGTGTAGCGTCCGTCCTTGACCAGTTTCTCCAGGGTCTCTTCGAAACCCAGGACCGTATGGGCGTTGATGAAACCGGTCGGGAGGAGGATCGCCACATGGCCGACCTGCCTTACCGCAATGGAAAGATCCGCCATCCAACGACTCCAATGAACCAGGGCCATCCTATCGGTTCCATAGGATATTTGCCAGTACGCGGGCAGAACGCGGGAATCGGATACCCTTAAGTTTAACCTTCACCGAGCCCCAGATGAGCGACTCCCACCCCGTGGATCAGCCCCAGAACGATGCCTTCCGGGCCCGCCTGGAGGAATGGCTCAATCAGCAGAACCAGCTGCTCCTGGAAGAGGTGATAGCCACTTGGCAGACCGCCCTTGGCCGCTTCCGCCCCAATGAGGCGCTTCTCGCCCAGTTCGTTGAAGCCGCGGCAGTCCCGAGCGCTCACGCACCCTCGGGCCGCCAGGACACCGAACTGGCCTCGGCTCTGGACCTTCTGGAAGGGGCGACCAGTCAAAGCGATCTGCTCAAGCGGTTGTTGGACGCCCTCTCGCTGCTGGTGGAGCGCAGTGCGCTCTTCATTCTCAAGCAGGGGGTGGCGTCCCTCTACGCGCACCGAGGCTTCGAAGCAGATGCCCCCTTGAGGGCCGGCGCCGTGGTGCCACCTGCCGAGCTGGAATCCGTGATCCAGGGTTCGACCCCATCCATCCGCCGCAAGGGACCTGGGTATGCAGCCCTGATCACACCCATCAGCGGCTTCGAGGCTTCTGAGGTGGCCATCTTCCCGCTTCGCCACAAAAAGCGGGCTGTGGCCCTGGTCCTGGTTGACAGCGGCCTGAGGCAGTCCCTGGATCACCCCGAGCAGGCCCGTGCCCTGGTGCTCGTCGCATCGGCCATGCTGGCTTCCCTCGGCAGCGGCAGAGAAGAGGATTCCGGGTCCCACGCCATGGCGGAGGCCCACCCCAGCGCCCCGACTCAGGTCGTGCCAGAACCCATCGAACAGGCCCCTCCCGTCGAGCTTGATGCAAAGACCCGTGCCGCCGCCGAGCGGCTGGCCCGAGTGCTTGTGGGGGATGTGGAACTCTACTTTCCCGCCAAGGTTTCCCAGGTCCGAGTCCAGGGGAACCTCTACGGACAGCTCCGGGATGAACTGGAGCGCAGCCGGGCCACCTTTGTGGAACGCTTCGGCGAAGACGTCGAGGCTCGATACCGGATTTTCACCACCACGGTCATCCAACAGTTGTGTGATGGCGATGTTTCCAAGCTGGGTGCCGCCCCCTGGACTTAAGAACTTTCCTGTGGAAGGTGACAATCTGCCCCGATTCTGGTAGAACCTTGTTCCTTTGGGCTTGAACAAGGACGGGCAATGGCAGATCTTGGCAAGAAGTTCACATGTTTCCAATGCTCAGCGAAGTTCTATGACTTCGGCAAACCGGAGGCCGTCTGCCCCAAATGCGGGGCTAACCAGAAGGCCGCACCGGCCAAACCAAAGGTGGTGAAGAAGGAAAAGAGCGTCCATGTGATCGAGGACGATTTCACCCCCGAGCCCGAGGCCGAGAGTCTGGAAGAGACCTTCAGCGAAAGCGGGGTCGCCATCGAACGGGGCCGGGGCGAAGGATTCGATCCCGGCGACCTGCGCATGGATGACTACGACGAGTAGGCGAACTCCACCGGATCGCGGAGCAGGCTGCTAAGGCAGCCTGCCGAGCGAGGATCCGGCGAGGATGAGCATAATGTCCGAGTGATTCCGACACCCGTTCACCCACTAATAGATCGCCACACTCACCTCGAGGGTGGGCTCGACCCCGCCTGGGTCAGGGTCGAGGCAGCTCGCCGCGGACTGGGTCTCCCTGCAAGCCTTGAGGCGCTATGGTCCGGGCAGGCGGTCCCCTTCGATGGATTCATCGAGGCCTTCCTCTATGGTGCGTCCCTTCTTGACAGTCGGGAGGCCGTGCGCGAGGCCGTCTTGGCCGTGGCCCGGCGAACGCAGGCAGCCGGCGGGATGGGGTTCGACCTGTGGGCCTCGCCCCACTTCCTCGTGGTCCATCGCCGGCAGATCCAGCTCGAGGCTTTCTGGCGCGGCATGGAGGACGGACTTTCCGAGATCCGGACCTGGGGCATGCGTGGCTGCGTGGTGCTGGATGCCGTCAACCACTTCGGCCCGAAACACGGCCAGGCTGTCCTCGATCTGGTCCTGCCGGAGTTACCGGCCTTCGTGAAAGGCTTCTCCACGGGTGGCCTGGAGAGATGCCCCTTCCGGGACTGGGCCCCCGTCTTCGACCGGGCCAGGGCCGCGGGCCTACACATCGCCGCCCACGCCGGTGAAAACGGGCCCGGTTCGAACGTCCAGGATGCCGTCCTTGAAGGGGGCGTTTCCCGCATTGTCCATGGCATCCGGGCCGATGACTCCACCCTCGCACTCCTCGCTGAGCGGCGCATCCCGGTGGATGTCTGCCCCAGTTCCAACCGCTCCCTCGCCCCGGACGTCGATCCCCATCCCCTGCCCCGGATGCTGCTCGCTGGCGTGCGCTGCGCCCTCGGCACGGACGATCCCGGCGTGGTCCCCTGCGACCTGAATACCGAACTCACGGCGGCCGGAGACATGGGGCTGGATGATCTGGCTCTGGCCCGGCTCCGGCGAAACGGGGCCGAAGATGCCTGGTGCCTGGCGGATTAAGAGGTCATAACAAAACCCGACGATGCCGCGGGGTTTTGTTATGACTTCTAAGCCCTCCTGAACCGACCTAGCCAAACCAGGGGTCGAAGCCACCGGCCGTTCCAGGTAGACTGTTGGATTCGGTGCGCGCCCATAGCTCAGCTGGATAGAGCATCAGGCTTCGAACCTGAGGGTCGGGCGTTCGAGTCGCTCTGGGCGCACCACCGTTTGACAATTCGGCTTTTTGCGAGCGTGGCGGAACTGGTAGACGCACTGGATTTAGGTTCCAGCGGTTCACACCATGTCGGTTCGAGTCCGACCGTTCGCACCAACTCCAGAATCGCCTTCGGCGATTCTGGAGCGAGAAAAAAGCTGAAAGTTTCTCTCGTATTCCTTTTGCACCACGGAGCATCCATGTCCGCCACCCTCCACCACCAGTCCCCCACCCGCAAGGCCGTCGAAGTGACGGTGCCCGCCTCTGAGGTGAGCGCGGTCTTCAACGAAGTGGTGGCGAAGATCACGCCGAAGGTCCGCATTCCCGGCTTCCGCCCCGGCAAGGCCCCCCGTCCGGTCCTCATGCAGAAGTACGCTCGGGAAATCCAGTCGGACGTGGCCCAGCAGCTGGTGGAAAAACACTTCTGGAAAGCGGCCCAGGAAGCCGGTGCCCAGCCCATCTCCCATCCCTCGATCGAGAAGCTGGACCTGAAGGAAGGGACCGACGCCGTTTTCCGCGCCCAGTTCGACGTGGCGCCCGAGGTAGCCCTGCCGGACTACAAGGGCATGGTCCTGACCAAGAAGAAGCGGGCCGTCGACGAAGCCACGCTCCTGGAGCACCTCGAAGGCCTGCGCCAGCGGGCCGTTAAGCACCTGCCCGTGGAGGATGGCGTCGTGGCCGCAGGCCTCGTCGTCACTTGCGACATCCGGGTGAAGCCCCAGGGCCTCAAGGCCAAGGCCTACCAGGACCAGGTGCTGGAGATCGACGGAACCCGGCCCTTCGATGCCGAGCTGATGGGCCTCAAGATCGACGAGAAGAAAGCTTTCACCCTCACCCATCCGGCCGATGATGCCAACACTATCCTGGCCGGCAAGACACTGGCCTACGAAGTCCTGGTCAAGGACCTTCGGCGCAAGGAAGTGCCGGTCCTGGGGGACGAGTTCGCCAAGGACATGGGCGCCTTCGAGAACCTCGAAGCCCTGAAGGACGCCGTGCGGAAGGATCTCGAAGAGGCGGCCGAGCGGGATGCGGTGGCCCGCCTCCACGCCACCATGCTCGACACACTGCTGGAAGCGGCACCCTTCGAGGTGCCCCGCTCCATGGTGGGCCTGCAGCTGGATGACTACTGCCAGGAGTTCGCCCAGCATGTGGCCCGTCAGGGCATGGATCCCAAGAAGGTGAACTGGCAGGCCTATCGCCAGTACCGCCTGAACGATGCCGAACGGGCGGTCCGCAGCGGCTACCTGCTGCAGGCCATCGGGAACGGGGAATCCATCGAGGTCCCCGACGCGGATATCGACGCCGAGATCCGTGCCTTCATGTCCGAGAACCAGGTCCAGCAGCCCTTCGAGGCCTTCAAGGCCGAAATGGAGCGCCGCGGCAACGCCACGGAGATCAAGGGCCGCCTGCGCACCGACCGCATCTTTGACCGCCTGCTCGCCACCGCCAAGATCACCGAAGAGCTGCTGGACAAGGCTGCCTTCGAGGCCCTGGTCGAACTGGAACGCAAGCGGGAGGCCGGAATCCCCGTCAACCGCTTCGATGCGGGCGGCCTGGAGGGCGGCGATCTCGAGGGGCAGGAAGGCGGAGAACCTGCCGCTGTGGCGTCTGCCGAGCATGTTCACGGCCCTGAATGTGATCACGATCACGAGGCGGAGGACAAGCCTGTAAAGAAGACCGCTCTGAAGAAGACCGCACCCAAGGCTGAACCCGAGGTAGAGGAAAAACCCAAAAAGGCCACCAAGGCCGCCAAGGCCGAACCTGAAGCCGGGGAAAAGTTGAAGGCAAAGAAGACCCCCACGGCAAAGAAGTAGTCTGCGTCCATTCCACGGAGAAGGCTCCGCAGGGAGCCTTCTTGTTATTCTGATCAGTCAGCCGGAGGGCCCATGCCCAGCAGCTACTATCCCCCCATCGTCATCGAGCAGACGCCCCGTGGCGAGCGCAGCTACGACATCTATTCGCGGTTGCTGAAGGACAACATCATTTTTCTGGGCACGGCCATCGACGACAGCGTGGCCAATGCCATCGTCGCGCAGATGCTCTTCCTCGAAAGCGAAGACCCCGACAAGGACATCCAGATCTACATCAACAGCCCTGGGGGCAGCGTCACCGCGGGCTTGGCCATCTACGACACCATGCAGTTCGTGAAGAACGACATTGTCACCTACTGCATCGGCCAGTGCGCCTCCATGGGCGCCCACCTGCTCGCCGCCGGCACCAAGGGGAAGCGGTTCGCCCTTCCCAACGCCCGCATCATGATCCACCAGCCCAGCGGTGGTGCCCAAGGCCAGGCCACGGAGATCGAGATCACCTTCAAGGAGATCCAGCGCCTGAAGGACAACCTGGCCGTCACTTTCGCCAAGCACACAGGCCAACCCCTGAAGAAGGTCATCAAGGACATGGACCGGGACTTCTTCATGGGCGCTGATGAAGCCTTGGAATACGGCATCGTGGATAAGGTCCTTTCCGAGCGGCCGGCCTGATGAACGCAAGCCTCTCCACCGTTCCGGCCTTCGAGCATCTGTCCAGCATCCCGCTCTACGTGCCCGGCAAGCCCATCCAGGAAGTCCAGCGGGAACTTGGTCTCACCAGGATCGTCAAGCTCGCTTCCAATGAGAACCCATGGGGCCCCACGGAGGCCGTGAAGGCCCGCGTGGCCGCCGTGATCTCGGGCTCGGAGTACGAGGGTTTGGGTCTGTACCCGGTCAGCGACGGCTACTACCTCCGCAAGCGCATCGCCGAACGGAAGGCTGTATCGTTGGACCGCGTGATCCTCGGCAACGGCAGCAGCGAGATCCTGGAGATGGTGGCCAAGGCCGCCTTCCTGGAGGGTGGCAGCGCCGTCATCCCGAAACACAGCTTCGCCATCTACGGCATCGCCACTCAAACGGCCGGTGGGCGGGTCATCGAATCCAAGGCCTCCGCCACCGAGCTGGATGCGGATGACATCCTCCGTTCCGTCGCAGCGGACACCCGGCTCGTCTACCTCGGGCACCCTAACAACCCCACCGGCCTGCGCTTGGAGCGTGCTGCCGTCGAACGCCTGGTGCGGAGCCTCCGGGAGGACATCGTCCTGGTGGTGGATCAGGCTTACGCCGAGTACGAGGATCCCGCCGATTACCCGGACACGGCCTCCTACCTGGACGAGCGCCCGAACCTGCTGGTCCTTCACACCTTTTCCAAGATCCATGCCCTGGCCGCCATGCGGATCGGGTATGGCCTGGGGTCCAAGGAACTGATGGGCTTCCTGGAACGGGTCCGCAGTCCCTTCAATACCAACCACCTGGCCCAAGTCGCGGCGGAAGTCGCGGTGCAGGATGTGGCCTTCGAGACCTACTCCCGGCAGAAGAACACCGAGGCCCGGGCTGCCTTCCTCGTCGAAGCGGGGAAACACCGCTGCCAGCTCACTGGTACCGGCGGCAACTTCGTGCTGATGGAGACTGCCTTCCCCGCAGCGGACTTGTTCAACGAGCTGCTCCAGCGGGGCGTGATCGTGAGACCTATGCAGGCCTACGAGTTGCCGAACCACATCCGTATCACCTTGGGGAAACCAGAGGAGATGCGGGCCTTCTGGAACGCGGCCGGGCCCCTGCTCGACGGCGGCTGCTGATTGCCGCCAGTCCCAGAGGAGATCGACCGCCTGCGTGACCTCCTGGCACACGGTGAGCGGGCCGCTTGCAGACGCGGCCTGGAGGCTCTGCGGGCAAGGTTCCGGCAGGATGCCGCCGCCTTCAAACCAGAAGCCATCGCCGAGCTCAAGTCTCTCGCCCTGGACCTGGAGGCCCTTCCGGATCTCGAAGCGGCCCTGAAGGCGACCTTCGGCTACGGGGCCTTCCGCCCTGGCCAGCGCGCCATCATCGAGGCCGTATTGTCCGGTCGGGACGTGGTGGGCATCATGCCGACCGGCGCGGGGAAATCCCTCACCTACCAGCTGCCCGCCCGGCTCCTGGGAGGGGTGACCCTGGTGGTCTCCCCCCTCATCGCCCTCATGAAGGACCAGGTCGACGCGCTCACCGAGGCCGGATTGCGGGCTGCGTTCCTGAACTCCAGCCTGGATGCGGAGACTCGGCGGGAGCGCATCCGCGCCCTCAAGAACGGCGAGCTGGAACTGGTCTATGCCGCGCCGGAGGGGCTTGAACTCTACCTGGCGGATTTGTTGCGCGACGTGGACCTCCGTCTCATCGCCGTGGATGAGGCCCACTGCATCAGCCACTGGGGCCATGATTTCCGCCCGGCCTACCGGACCCTCGCCGGGCTCAAGCAGCGGTTCCCGACGGTGCCGGTGCTCGCCCTCACGGCCACCGCCACGCCTGAGGTGCGCCGCGACATCGCCGCCCAGCTGGAGATGAGCAACCCTCTGGAGGTGCAGGGCTCCTTCTATCGATCCAATCTGCGCATCAGCGCCTACCGCAAGGGGGCCGAAGGTCAGCCGCAAGTCCGGGAAGCCATCCTGCGCCTCGTCCTGGCCCGGCGTGGGGAAAGCGGCATCATCTACTGCCTGTCCCGGAAATCCGTGGAAGCCACCGCGGCGTTCCTTAATGGAGAGGGCCTGCGGGCCGCGGCCTACCACGCAGGCATGGACACCACCGTCCGATCCACAGTCCAGGAGGCCTTCCAGCGGGACGACGTGGATGTGATCGTGGCCACAGTCG
Source organism: Holophagaceae bacterium (assembly GCA_003158505.1). Lineage (GTDB taxonomy): Bacteria > Acidobacteriota > Holophagae > Holophagales > Holophagaceae > Geothrix. The sequence continues at coordinate 15,700 of PMJK01000167.1, forward strand.
CCTTCGGCATGGGCATCGACAAGAGCAACATCCGCTATGTCATCCACCGCGACATGCCCAAGAGCGTGGAGGGTTGGTACCAGGAGATCGGCCGCGCCGGCCGCGATGGCGCCGACGCGGACTGCGTGATGTTCTATGGCTGGGGGGATGTGCTCAGCTACGACCGCTTCACGGACGGCCTGGATGCCTCCCTGGCCCAGGCCCAGCAGCGGCAGACCCGGGACCTCTTCCGCCTGGCCGATTCCCTGCTCTGCCGGCACCAGGCTCTCCTGGCCCATTTCGGGGAACGGATGGAGGCCTGCGGAACGTCCTGTGATATCTGCACCGGGGCCGACCCACTCCAAACCGCACCCCCGCCGGGAAAAGCCAAGCGCGGGTCGCCCCGTGGTGCCCGCGCGCCGGTGTCGGAGGGACCCGTGGGTGGCGAGGAGGCCCTCTACCACGACCTGAAGACCCTGCGGAAACAGCTGGCCGATGCCAAGGGCGTGCCCGCCTATGTGATCTTCAGCGACGCCACCCTCCAGCAGATGGCCCGATTCCAACCTGCCTCTGAGGCTGAATTCCTGGCTCTGAGCGGCGTCGGTCCGAAGAAACTTATGCAGTACGGCGAATGCTTCCTCCGGCTGCTGCGCCACCAGAATCGCTGACGGCCTCGAACGGAGCTAAGACATCTGTCACAACCTGGATTATCGCCGATTGAATTCAGTGGGTTTGCAGAGGATTACCGCTGAGTCAAGACTTGCAGATGGGCTGGGGGGAAATTAGGGTGAATAAAGACATTTCACACTCCAGTGTCCTCTGCCAGGTTGCTTCGTTTTGAGGTGGTTTCATGAGTTTTGGATTACGGGTGAGGGACATGACCCGGCTGGCCTTCCAGCTGGGCAACAACTGGATCAGCCTGACCGGTGCGGCCCTGACGACCAGTTCGGCCTTCGTGCTCATCTGGTTCTGGTTCATGGAGATCACCGGCCGTCCTGAGCAGGTCAATCCCTACATGGGCATCCTACTGTTTGTCATCCTGCCGGCCCTCTTCGTGGCTGGCCTGGCGCTGATTCCCCTGGGCATCCTTCGGGTGCGGCACAAGAGCAAGCTGGCCGGTGAGACTCCCCTGCCGTTGAAGGCCGTGGATTTCAAGAACCCCGGCGTTCGCCACCTGCTGACCATGGTGGGCATCCTCACCTTTGTCAACGTGTCCATTCTGGGAACCGCAGGCATGAAGGGCGTGGAGTACATGGACTCCAACCAGTTCTGCGGCCTCACCTGCCACACGGTGATGAGCCCCGAATACACCGCCTTCCTGGATTCGCCCCATTCCCGCGTGGGCTGCGCCCAGTGCCACATCGGACACGGCGCCCCGGCCCTGGTGAGAGCCAAGATTTCTGGCGCCCGGCAGCTGTTCGCGGTGGCCTTCGGTACCTACTCCCGCCCCATCCCAAGCCCAGTCGAACACCTGCGCCCCGCCCGGGAAACCTGCGAGCAGTGCCACTGGCCCCAGAAATTCACCGACAACAAGCTGATCATCCGCACCAAGTACGCCGAGGACGAGGCGAATACGGCGTCCTCCAGTGTCCTGCTGCTGAAGATCGGCGGGCACAGCGCCAACGGCACCACAGGGATCCATGGCCGCCACCTCGATGCCATGGCGCGCATCAGCTATGTCACCACCGATACCCGGCGACAGGAGATCCCCAAGGTCATCTACCGGGATGATCAGGGCAAGCTCGTGGAATACGTCACAGAGGAATACAAGAACCTCTCGAGGGAGAAGCTGGACAAGGCCAGCACCCGCCAGATGGACTGTGTGGACTGCCACAACCGCCCCACCCATGCCTTCCAGCTGCCTGACCGCGCCCTCGACAAGGCCCTGGCCGCCGGCCGCATGAGCGCCGGGCTTCCCTTCCTTAAGAAGAAGGCCCTGGAATTGCTGAAGGTGGACTACCCCGATCAGAAGACGGCTGCGGCCAAGATCCCCGTGGAGCTGGCGGAATACTACCGCACGACCTACCCCGTGATCTTTATGCAGAAACGGGCCCAGGTGGACACCGCGGGCGAGGTGGTCAAATCCATCTACCTGCACAACGTCTTCCCCGAGATGAAGCTGACCTGGGGCACCCACCCGAACAACATCGGCCACGAGGATTCCGTGGGCTGCTTCCGGTGCCACGACGGCAATCACACTTCGGCCGACGGCCGCACCATCAAGGGCGACTGCGACACCTGCCACATCCTCCTGGCCCAGGACGAGAAGGATCCCAAAGTCCTCAAGGATCTCGGCATGAAGTGATGGATCAGCGGAACCCGGCGCCCCAGAATGTCAGGATGACCGGTTCCGCGTTGCCTCTGATCGCCATCGACGGCCCGTCGGGTGTGGGAAAATCCACCACAGCCCGGCGGGTCGCCGAGCGTCTGGGCTGGCAGTACCTCGATACCGGAGCCATGTACCGGGCCGCCGCCCTGGCCATTCTTCGGACTGGGATCCCCCTTGAAGATCGCCCCTCACTGGAGCGCCTGCTGGCTGGTCTGGACCTCACCCAGGAAGGCGGGCGGATGTACCTGGCGAGCGAGGATGTCAGCGAGGCCATCCGCAGCCAAGAGGTCACTCGCATGGTCACGCCCGTGAGCGCGGACGCCCGGGTGCGCGAGGTGCTGGTCGACCAGCAGCGTCACATCGGCTCCCGCGGTCACTGGGTGGTGGATGGCCGGGATATCGGCACCGTGGTGTTCACTCAGGCCTGCTGCAAGGTCTTCCTCACCGCCAGCCCCGAAGCCAGGGCCCGGCGGCGGTTCCTGGAACTCCTCGCCAAGGGTCAGTCTCCGAATTTTGAGGAAGTGCTTGCCGACCTCCAGCGCCGCGATACAGCCGACAGCACCCGCGCCGTGGCGCCCCTGCGCAAGGCCGAGGACGCCGTCGAACTCGACTCCAGCGATCTGAGCCTCGACCAGGTCGTGGACTGGATCGTGGCGCGGCATCAGGCCCATTCGTGATCCCCCTACCCGAAACGCTTCGAGAAGCGTGGGACGAACCTTAGCGCCCCGTGGGAACCACCGGGCTGGTGGCCACCTCCCTCGGATTCGGCCTGCTCTTCCTGGCCGCCCTCATGTCAGAGCAGGGGTGGGTTCCCCTGCTCGATGGCGTCAACCTTCTCTTCCACAAAGCAGGACATCCGCTCTTCGGTCTCCTGGGCTGGGAGACCCTGACCATCCTCGGTGGCACCCTGATGCAGCTCCTGGTGCCCCTGCTGGTGGCTGGCTCATTCTGGCTGCGGCGGGATGCCTATGGAACAGCCGTGGCGGGGGTCTGGGGCTTCGAGAACCTCCTGAATATCGCTCGCTACCTGGCCGATGCCCGGGCCCAGGTGCTCCCCCTGGTGGGGGGCGGCGAGCACGACTGGACCAGCCTACTGAGCGGGTGGGGATGCCTGGCCCAGGATTCAGCCATCGCCCAGGTCATCCGGACCTTCGGCTGGCTGGGCATGGTGGCCTACTGGGCCTGGCTGGTCTGGCGCTGGCGCCAGACCAGCGGCCCCGAATCCAATCAGTAGCCCTCGCCTTCGACCGCCGCCTTCACCTTCCCGCGGTGGATCCGGAACAGGTAGGTGTAGTAGCCCAGGACGATGATGAAGGCGATGAACCACCACCCGGTGGCGGCGTTCAATCCCGTACGACCCGCCAGGGAGTTGAAGGCCGTGAGGTTGTAATTCGGGTTGAGGGTGGACTTGAGCATCACGGGGTAGACACAGGCGGCCGTGGCCGCAAGGATCCCCAGGATGAAGGCGCCTGAACCCAGGAAGGCCAGCAGGTACTTCTTCTGCCCCACCGCCAGGAACACCACTACCAGCCCGGCCAGGAAGATCGCCATGGCCAACCAGGCCAGGGGGGCCTTCGGCAGGTTCTGGAAGAGCGCAGGGGTCACCGCGAAGCTGGCCACGGTGGCCACGAGCCATACCACCACCACGACGGTCCAGAGTTTCATGGACAGCGCGACCGACCTGTCGTGGACCGGTCCCTCGGTTTTCCATGCGAGGAAGAGGGATCCATGGGCCGCCAGGGTCACCAGGGCGAATACTCCGATGAGGACCGTGTACCAATCCAGGACTCCCGGCCAGGCGCCCACCTGGAAACTCGTCCAGAGCGGGAGCTCGAAATAGCCGCTGGCATCCAGGGGGACGCCCCTCAGCACATTGCCCAGGGCTGCGCCGAAGAGGATCGGGAGCACGATGCTGGAGACGGTGAATCCCGTATCCCACAGATGGCGCCAGAGGCCATCGTTCACGTGGGAGCGGAATTCGATGGAGATGGCCCGGAGCAGGAGAAACCAGAGCACCAGGAATAGGGGCAGGTAGAGTCCAGAGAACCCCGAGGCGAGCACCTTCGGGAAGGCGAGAAACATGGTGCCGCCCCCGGCCAGGAGCCAGACTTCGTTGCCATCCCACAGGGGACCGACCGCCCCGAGGATCTCGCGGCGCTCTTCGTTGGTCTTGGCCACGAAGAGGTGCAGGATGCCAGCCCCGAAATCGAAGCCGTCCATCACGACATAGATGGCCACCAGAACGGATGTGAGCCAGAACCAGAGCATTTCCATGGTGGCCTCCTAGACCTTCGGCGTGGGGGACTCGGGTCCGTGGGCGATCTCACGGCCGATGAGGAAGACGAACAGCAAGGACAGGACGACAAAGATGCCGGCGAAGCCAAGGCTCGTGAACACCGTCTCACCCGCATGGACCATCGGGCTTGGTCCCTGCGCGGTGCGGAGCAGACCATAGATCAGCCAGGGCTGCCGTCCGAATTCCGCCACGGCCCACCCGGCACTGGTGGCGATGTAGGGGAAGGGGAACGCCAGCATCAGCACCCAGAGCATGGCGCGCGAGGTCTCCAGGCGACCCTTCCAGTTGAGCAGGACACCGATTCCCGTGATCAGGATCAGGATGGTGCCCAGGCCGACCATGATGTGGTAGGCGTAGTAGAGCAGCGGCAGNNGATGTGGTAGGCGTAGTAGAGCAGTTCGATGTTGGTGGGCCACTGATCCCGGGGGAATTCATTGAGGCCCTTCACATTGGCCGAGAAACTCCCGTAGGCCAGGAAGCTGAGGACTGACGGCAGCTGGATGGGATTGTCGATTCTTCCCTTGGCCAC
>PMJK01000123.1 GCA_003158505.1 Holophagaceae bacterium
GTCGGCGCGAGAGGATTCGAACCTCCGACCCCTACCACCCCAAGGTAGTGCGCTACCAGGCTGCGCCACGCGCCGTGAACTTTTGACTGTAGAACGGGTGGAGGTTCAGGTCAAGGTTTGGGTGCAGCGCACAGCCGTTCGTACAAGGCTCGCACGGACTTCAGGATGGGTTGCAGATCCGTGCTGGTGCGAAGGAGCCTGGGGAAGGGGGACTTGATTTTCTGGGCGGGTGGGGCTGGCAACTCATCGGCTTCGAGGCCCAGATCGAGACGCTGGACCAGGTGACCATGGGCCAGCAGCTCGGCGCAGTCGGCCACGGTGAGGCCTTCGGCCAGCCAGCCCTTGATGCGCTTCAGGCGCGGCAGTTCGTCCACATGGTAGTAACGCAGGTTGCCCTTGCTGCGCCGGGGCTTGATGTCGGGGATGACGTCTTCCCAGTAGCGCAGGTCCTTGGGGCCGACGCCCACGATGGCGGCGGCTTCTCCAATCTTGAACCATTTCTTGTCGCTCATGGCGTGTCCCTGGGCTCGATGCCCAGGGTCTTGAGGCGCTTGTAGAGGTTGGAGCGATCCATACCCACGCGCTCGGCCACGCGGGTCATGTTGCCGTTCTGGAGGCGCAGCTCGCGCTGGAGGTACTGGGCTTCGAACCAGTCCTTGGCATCCTTGAGGCTGGCGAATTCGGGGAAGGAGAAGGGGTCCTGCTCAGCCAGGTGGCGGGCGGCCAGGGGGCCCAGGTCGCGCGGACCGATCTCGCTGCCGCGACCCAGGATGACGGCACGCTCCATGAGGTTCTTCAACTCGCGCACGTTGCCGGGCCAGTCGTGGCGGAGCAGCGTGTCCTTGGCCTCGGGTCCGAGGTGCCTGGGCGGGCGGCCGTACTGGTGGGCGATGCGGGTGATGAAAGCCTCGGCCAGGGGCAGGATGTCCTCAGGACGCTCCCGCAGGGGCGGGACGCGGAGGGGCACCACCGCGAGGCGGAAGTAGAGGTCCTCGCGGAAGCGCCCGCGGGTGATCTCGCCGGCCAGGTCCTTGTTGGTGGCCGCGATGACGCGCACGTCCACGCCCACGGTGCCGCCCCCACCCACGGGCTCCACACGGCCCTCCTGGAGGGCGCGCAGCACCTTGGCCTGGGTCTTGAGGGACATGTCGCCCACCTCATCAAGGAAGAGGGTGCCGCCGTCCGCCTCGCGGAACTTGCCCTTCTGGTCCCGCACGGCACCGGTGAAGGCGCCCTTCTGATGACCGAACAGCTCGCTTTCGATGAGCTCCTCGGGGATGGCCGCGCAGTTAACTTCGACGAAGGGGGCGTCCTTGCGTGAACTCTGCACATGGATGAGGCGGGCCACCTCCTCCTTGCCGCTGCCATTCTCGCCCGTGAGCAATACCCGCCCTTCGGTGGGCGCCACCAAGGCCACATCGGCCATGAGCCGCTTCATGGCAGGGCTGTCCGCCAAGAAGAAGCGCCCCCCCTCCACCTCGGCGAGGAGGCGCTGGTTTTCCTGTTCCAACTTCGACTGGCGCAGGGCATTGCCCACCACTAGGAGGAGCCGGTCGAGGTCGATGGGCTTCTCGAGAAAGTCAAAGGCCCCGAGCTTGGTGGCCTGCATGGCGGTGTCAATGCTGGCATGGCCGGAGATCATCACCACGGGCAGCTCGGGTCGGATCTGCTTGGCCTGCTTCAGAGTCTCGAGGCCGTCCTGCCCCGGGAGCCAGACATCCAGCAGCATGAGCTGGAGCCCTTCCCCGTCCGGGTTGTGAAGCAGGTCGATGGCCTGCTCCCCCCGCTCAGCCTTCACCACGTGATAGCCCTCGTCCTTCAGGGCTTCGCCCAGGGACCGCCGGATGCCCGGCTCGTCATCCACCAGGAGGATCGTCGTGGGGTCGCGCATGGCTCCATGCTGGACGCGGGTCAAGCCTTTGTCCAGCAGGTGGTTGCCTGGATTTCTGCGAGCGCCTTCTCGGCCCCAGGAAGAGGCTTTGAGGGCCTGTTATCTTTGGACTCTCGTTGAGAGGGCCGGATGACTGATTCAAGACCACTGCCATCCCCGGAGGAGGATGCCTCCGCGGCGCCGATCATCGGCCACCCATTGAAGCGCCAGGTGCTTGTTTGCACCGCGAAAAGCTGCACGGCCAACGGCTCCGAGGCCGTTCTGGAGGCCTTCAAAGCCCAGTTGATCGAGGAGAACCTGCTCTTCTACAAAGGGAATCGGACCGGCGAGGTCCAATGCAGCCACTGCGGGTCCGTGGGCTTCTGTGCCATCGGCCCGGCTGTGCTGGTGTATCCCGACGGCATCTGGTACGCCCATGTGACGCCGGCGGACGTGCCCGAGATCATCGAGAGCCATCTCAAAGGCGGTGTGCCCGTGGAGCGCCTGGTGAGGAAGCGGCTGGGCTAGTGATTAGGGGCGGTCCGCCCGGAGGGACTGGATGCTGCTCCGGTGGTCCGCGCCTCCCTCCAGCCCCGCCACCGGGCCGCCATGAGAACATGGATCCATGCTTGTGGACGCGCATTGCCATCTCACGGGATCCCATCTGGCGGCGGACCAGGTGGAAGCCACGCTCCTGCGGGCGAGAAACCAGGGAGTGACGGGTTTCATCGCGGTGGGCACGGACCTGGATGATTCCCGGGCCGTACTGGACCTGGCCACCCAGACCCCTGGCGTTCAGGCCAGCCTGGGTGTGCACCCCCACGAGGCGAAGAGCTGGTCGCCGGAGACGGAAGCCGCCCTCCGGGTGCTGGTGGCCGCCCCTTCGGTGCGCTTCATCGGAGAGACGGGACTCGACTGGCACTACGACCTGAGTCCGAGGGAGGACCAGGAGGCCGCGTTCCGGGCCCAGATTCGCCTGGCGAAGGCCATCCGGAAACCCCTGATGATCCACACCCGGTCGGCGCCGGAAGCCACCCTCCGCATCCTGGAGGAAGAGGGGGCCGAGGCGGTGCGCGGCATCATCCACTGCTTCAGCGAAGATCGCGCTTTCGCCGGGCGCGCGCTGGAACTCGGGTTCTACCTGAGCTTCTCCGGCATCGCTACCTTCAAGAAGGCCGAGGCTGTGCGTGATGTGGCGGCCTGGGCCCCCGGGGACCGCATCCTGGTGGAGACCGATGCGCCGTTCCTTGCCCCGGTGCCTTACCGTGGCAAGCCCAATGAGCCCGGCTTCGTGAGGTTCACGGCCGAGGCTGTGGCGGAACTCCGGGGGATCCCCATGGCGAAACTGGCCGAACTGACCACCCGCAACCTGGAGGCCCTGTGCGGCTGGGCGCCCTCCTCCTGACCGGAGCGGCCCTGGCCGCGTCATGCCTCGCAGCCCAAGGGCATCAGACCCTGCCCTGGGAGCGGATCTCCCCCCTGGATTGGCAGGTCGGCTCAGGCTCGGCTCGAGTCGAAACGCCTTCGGAGCCATTACCTTCAACCGGCCCTTTGCAAGCCAAGCTCACGGGGGACGGTACCCTCAGCATCCGCGATGCCCGTGGGATCATCCGACTGAAGACTGGCCTTCCGGGGCGTCCCTTGAAGGTTTGGCGGGATGGGGGCTTCCCGCTCGCTCCGCCGACCGGCACCTGGTTGTTTCCGGTGGATTCGCCCCTGTGCCAAGGGCTGGGCGGGCTCCTCTGGGTCGCCGAGGACTTCCGGCCCTTCCTGCGCGGCCTACTCTGGATCCTCGAAGATGGTGAGGCCATTCTCACCGTGGTCCATCCAGCCACGGCCACGGCCGTGCATCTGCCTCTGCCGCCGGGGCGGGATCTCAGTCTGCGCTTTCTTTCGGACCGGCTGGAGGTGGTGGCGGGAGAAGTGGACCGAGGGGCCCCGCGGCAATGGTCCATCCCCTGGATCGGTCTGCTGCCGCGCCTGGCGGACCTGGGACCCCATGCCGATCGCGCCAAGCCTGGAACCGCCCTCGTCCCCTTTCCCAAGGACTGAAGACCCAAGACCGCAGACACCCTCTTGGCACGACCCTGGCTGATCTCCCCCCCGGAACCGATCCCTAGGGACACGGCNNCCCCAGCCACCGGCCCCGTTTGAGGATGATACCTACCAGGGCGAAGCCCCTGATCGCTATGCCATGGTGCGGGTCCTGGAAGGCGAAGTGCACATCCGCAAGGGCGACGTGGACGAGCTGCTGAGTCGAGGCACACCCATTGCCGAGGGCGATGTCGTGGAAAGCCGCGGTCGTGGCGTTCTGCAACTGGGTGACGGCACCCGCGTGGCTTTCGGCGGTGCCACCCGCTTCACCGTGGCAGCCCTCTTCACGGACCTGAAAGGCGAGAAGCAGGTGCTCCTCCGATTGGATTATGGTCGCCTTCGCGTGCAGCTGGGTGGACAGTCTGATGCCCGGTTCCGGGTGGATACCCCGTCAGGCTCCGCTACCTGCTTCGACAAGGGAGCCTTCGGCATCGAGGCGGACAGGGACAGGATCGTGCGGCTGAAGGTCCTCAGCGGGCGCGTGACCTTCGCCAACGATCGGAATGACGCGCGGATCAATGCGGGCGAGCGGCTGACGGTGTACAGCCCCCAGGACGGCCTCGACCGGGTGCGTAGCTTCAATACCTACGATGGCGACGACTTCGACCGCTGGAGTGATCGCGCCGTGGTGGTTCCGCGCGGCGAGAGCTGGGAGCGCGTTCCGCCCGAGCTTCGTTACTACGCGGATGAACTCGACAACCACGGCCGCTGGGTCCAGTCCGATGAGTTCGGATGGGTCTGGCAGCCCAATGGCGTGGCCGAGGATTGGCGCCCCTACAGCGAAGGGCGCTGGGCCCCTTATCCGGGCGGCATGACCTGGGTATCGGACGAACCCTGGGCCTACGTCGCCTACCATCATGGCCGCTGGCACTGGGGCGAGGGGCTGGGCTGGTGCTGGATTCCCGGGGTCAACTACAGCCCGGCCTGGGTGGCCTGGAACAACACGCCCGGCTACTGCGGATGGGCTCCCCTCGGTTACTACAACACCCCCTGCACCTACGGCTACGGCGCCTGGAAGGGCGGCTATGCCTGGAACGTGGTATCCATCAACTTCATCAATGCGCCGAACATCCACACTCGGATCTACACGGATGTCCGCGTCATCGCAGTCTTCAATGGTCCTGCCGGTGGCCGCGACTACCATGCACCCTGGCAACGGTCGCCGCTGATGGTTTCGAACACTGAGTTCCGCAATCCCGGCCAGATTCCGACCGCCTTCCGGCGGGACGTGAACCGGGAGCGGATGGTCGCCTACGAGCGCCACGCCCAGGTAACCACGGGGCGGGTGGTCATCCATCGAGATGTGCCTCCACCGGCGGGACCCCGCCCCACGGGCGGAGCCGCCGCCCGGGTTCCCTTCGAGGACCGCCACCGGGTCACCACTGAACACCCCATGGCGCCCCAGCATCCGCAGGATCCGCGCTCCCGCATCGAGGAACGCCGTCCGGATCCCACGCCAAGGGAACGCCCCCTGGAACCGCGCCCCCACATCGAGGAGCGCCGCCCCGAACCCATTCCCTCTCGACCGGTGGAACCCACTCCTCGGGAGCNNCCGCCCCGATCCCGCGCCCGCTCGGCCGGCGGAACCTCGTCCCAAGGTCGAGGAGCGCCGTCCGGATCCTCCGAAGGTGGCGGTGAAGGAAAATCGGCCCGCTCCGCGCCCGGAGCCTGCTCGAGAAAAACCGCACGAGGAAAAGAAGCACGAAGATAAATAAACTTGGAGCGGACCTGAGCTCAGTCCGTTCAACCGATGAAATCATGCGAAAAGGCCCCGTTTCGGGGCCCTTTCGTTAACGCCGCCGCGCAGTGGCGGCGCAGCCATCAGGCAACTTCAATGGGGTAAATGCCTCTCTGGATCAACTCCGATGCGATCCGTCCCCGCAGGCGGGCACTGCTGGTGGGGTGGAACTCCGTGAAGGCCTTCACGCCAGCCAGGGCATGGCGGAGTGCCTCGCCTTCGACCACGTCGGCGCAGAGCATGCGCGCATCGCCGTGGACCTTGTGCCAGCTTTCGTTCACATAGAGTTCCGTCATGTCCCGGGCGATCTGGGCCCAGCGGTGGCTGGACTCGACCATGCGCTCGGCCCGCACGATGGCGCTCTCCATGGCGTAGATCTCCATGAGCATGTTGCTCATGCGGGCCATGACTTCCTGGTTGTCGATGAGCTTCTGGCCCAGCACCTGCACAGCGAGCCCCGCTGCCAGCATGCACTGGCGCTTGCTCAGTTCCACCCCGTGCTTGAGGCGAGCCAACGGACCCGTGAAGGTCTCGGCCTTGATGGGATTCGAGATCTCCTTGGCCACCTGCTGGCCGAACTGCATGAGGGGCAGCTCGCCCTTCATGGCGCGCTTGAGCAGCGTGCCGGCGATGAGGAGGCGGTTGATCTCGTTGGTGCCTTCGAAGATGCGGTTNNTTGATCTCGTTGGTGCCTTCGAAAATCCGGTTGATGCGGCAGTCGCGCAGGGCCTTCTCGGGCGGGTACTCGGCGCTGAAGCCATAGCCGCCGAAGGCCTGCACCGCTTCGTCCGCCACGAAGAAGAGGGCCTCGCTGGCCCAGACCTTGGAGATGCTGCACTCGATGGTGTACTCGTCGATGGCGGCCATCTTGTCNNGCCTCGCAGACGAAGATCTTGGTGGCCATGTCCGCCAGCTTCTGCTGGATGAGGCCGAAGCTGTTGATGGGTTTGCCGAACTGCTGGCGCTCGGAGGTGTAGCGGATGACGTACTCCAGGATCCGCTTCATGCCGCCCTGACTGCCCACGCCCAGCTTGAAGCGGCCGATATTGAGGATGCCGAAGGCGATCTTATGCCCCTTGCCGATCTCGCCCAGGAGGCGGTCCTTGGGGATGCGGCAGTTCTCCAGGATCACGGTGCGGGTGGAGCTGCCCTTGATGCCGAGCTTCTTCTCCTCGGCGCCTGTGCTGATGCCGGGGTCGGTCTTCTCGACGATGAAAGCGCTGAAGTGCTGGCCATCCACCTTGGCGAAGATCACGAAGACATCGGCGAAACCCGCGTTGGTGATCCACATCTTGGTGCCGTTCAGCACCCAGTGATCACCGTCGAGCACGGCCGTGGCCTTGGCGCCCAGGGCATCGGACCCGCTGCCCGCCTCCGTGAGGGCATAGGCCGCCAGCCATTCCCCGGTGGCCAGCTTGGGCAGGTAGGCCTTCTTCTGGGCCTGGGTGCCGAAGTAGACGATGGGCAGGGTGCCGATGCCGGTGTTGGCGCTGTAGGTCACGGCGAAGCTGCCCTGCTTGCTCATCTCCTCCAGCACGAGCATGGCCGTGCGCTTGTCCACATCCATGCCCTCGTAGGCCTCGGGGACCTCCAGACCCAGCAGGCCCAGCTCGCCGGCCTTCTTCATGAGCTCGACGGTGAGGGGGAGGTTGAGTTTGTCGATCTCCTCATCCTTGGGCAGCACTTCACCCTGGATGAAATCCTTGGCGGCCCGGGCGAATTCCTTGGCGTCATCGCCGAATTCTTCGGGCGTGAACTGGGGCATGGCCCCGATGGGGGTCAGCAGGAAACTGCCCCCCTTGACCTGCTCGACGGCGGCGGTGCTCATCTATGTCCTCCAGATTAGGTAGGGTTCAAGATGGGGGTCGCCACGGCTCTTGGCTAGCCTCTACCTTTGGTCAACGTTCTCCGGGGGGTTCGCCCTAGAAAGCATTCGGGTCTGTTTCAATGGAACATCCCGCGGAGGTCGGATGCCGGAAGGCAGGCAAGTGCAGCAGATGTTTTCGGCCATCGCCGGGAAGTACGATGTCCTGAACCACGTGCTTTCCGGCGGCGTGGACTTCTGGTGGTGGTGGCGCATGGCCCGGGCGAGTGGTGCCGGCCCTGGCAAGCGGTTTCTGGACGTGGCGGCGGGCACGGGGGACTCCAGCCTGGCCCTGGCTCGCCGGGGCGCCGACGTGATCAGCACGGATTTCACGCACGCCATGCTGCGCCTGGGACCCGCGAAGTTCCGCCGGAAAGGATTCTCGGACCGGATCTGGGCCTCCAGCGATGCCGATGCCCAGCGCCTGCCCTTCCGCGATGCCAGCTTCGACGGCCTCACCATCTGCTATGGCATCCGCAATGTGGAGGACCGCTCCCTCGCCTACAGTGAGTTCCTCCGGGTGCTGAAACCCGGCGGACGGCTCACCATCCTGGAGTTCAGCACACCGGTGTTCCCTGGACTCAAGGCGTTATACACCTGGTACAGCCTGCGGGTGCTGCCCCGGATCGGAGCCTGGATCAGTGGCGATGGCTCGGCTTACACCTACCTGCCGGAAAGCATCCGGACCTTCCCGGATCAGCGAACCCTGGCGGCGGAGCTGGAATCCGCAGGGTTCCGCGAGGTCCGGTGGACGAATCTTACGGGTGGCATCGTGGCCCTGCATGTCGGGGTTAAATAGTCAGATTCTGCGGTGGCTAGTCAGGCCGTGCGGTGGCGTTCCTCGACCATCCGATCGAGGACCTGGACCACCTCTTCGCTGGCCCGTTCGGCGGCCTCGAAGTGACTGTAGATCTGGGCTTGAGTTTCCGCATTCCGTTCCCAGCTGTGACTCAGGAGGTTGACGGCCTCCTGGATATTCCGGTGCACACCCGCGTGGGGCGCTTCCAGCTGGTGGTAGGAGGGTACATGGGAGTAATTCTCGGCTCCCTGGCCCTCGTAGTACCAGTTGCCCAGGCGGCATCCCCGGTGATCCGTCTGGATGGCCTGCGCCTCCGGCGAACCGGAACCCTGGTGCAGGACCCGGTAGCCGTTCTGCTTGAAGAGGAAGTGGTCCACCTTCACCAGGGACGCGAAGCTAAGGTCCTGGGCCTTGTGGACCTGGCCGAGGGAGGCCTTGGCGGAGTCGGCGAATTTCAGGATCTGAGAACGGAACTCGGTGACGGCATTCCTGCTCCCTTCCGCCAGATCCTTCACCTGCTCGGAATCCTCGAGCATCCGGCTGGTGGCCTGGCCGAAGGATTCGATGGTGGTGGCGATGCTGGCGGCCGCGTCCTTGGTGTTCTCCGACAGCGTGCGCACCTCCTCGGCCACCACGGCGAAACCCTTGCCTACGTCCCCGGCATGGGCGGCTTCGATGGCCGCATTCAAGGCCAGAAGGTTGGTGCGGTCGGCCACGTCCGTGATCACCTGGACGATCTGGTTGATCTCTTCACCCTTTTCGTGCAGGAGGCTGATCTGCGCGTTGGTTTTTGCTACCATCGCGGCGACTTGATTGAGGTCGGCGACAAGGTTCTCGATGGTGGAACGGCTGCCGTCCGCATCTTTGGCTGTCTCAGACGAGATCTGCCCCACGATGGTCAGCTCCTGGGTCATGTTCATCAGGTATTGCTGGATGGACCTCAGGTTCTTGATGAGGTTCCCGGAGTTGAGGTCCGTGATCCGGGAGATCAGCTTCTCCTTCAGGGCCATCTGCTGGACCTGGCCGAGGCTCTCCACCGACACGTTCACGCGGATCATGGCGTCCTTGAAGGCGCCATGCAGTCCCTGGTCCATGGCGAGCCGGAAGGTCTGGCCGCGCGTGGCGTGATCGAAGGCCGAGAAGACCTCGCGGAAGTAGGCCTCCTGCTGGTCGAGGAGATCGTTGAGCGCCCAGGCCAGTTCCTCTGTCGCGCCCCCCCTCCGGATGCCGGTGATCCTCTGGTCGAGGTCGCCTCTGGCCGCGGACAGAAGGCTATCCGTGAGCCTGGAGATGGCCTTCAGGATTCGGTGGACCGTGTAGAGGGTCAATCCCAGAAGGAGGAAGAGGATGGTCAGGATCGCCCATTGGCTGGTGGGCAGGCCATGGCCCACCTGCATCGCGCCAAACAGCAGGAACAGCGCTAGGCAGGCACCTACCAGGTATCTGACCCTAGAGCCCAAAGACAAATTCTTCATAGCTCATGTCCTTCTGTTCGAGAACCTGGTTGAGGATGGCCAAGGAGGCCTGCATGCCGGCCTGGCCATCGCCAGCCTTGCGTTCGGCCTCAAGCAAGGTTCGGTACAGCCCGCTCACGACCTGGATGGCCTCGGGTCGCGGCTTCCTTCGCACGGAGAAGTAGCCAACGAGATCCCCGGCCCGGTCGAGGGATGGGGTGATGTTGGCCCAGACCCAGTAGAAGCTTCCGTCCTTGGCCAGGTTCTTCACATAGGCGCAGATCTCGCGTCGGGCCTGGATGGTGTCCCAGAGGAGCTTGAAGACGACCCTGGGCATGTCCGGATGCCGCAGGATGTTGTGGGGCGCGCCCAGCAGCTCGGATTCGGAATAGCCCGACATCTGGATGAAAATGCGGTTGCCATAGGTGATGATGCCCTTCAAGTCGGTCTTGGAAACGATGAAGTCATCGTCTCCCATGACCTTCTCCTGCTGGGTGGGCTGGGGCCGGGTGCTCATGGGCGGAATCTCCACCCAACTGGTATCGGGTCGGAGCATCCCGAAGCCTGAGTTTCGGTGCCGGTGGACCCGCTATCCCACCTAGAGTGGGTATCGGCCCTGGTCCACCAGCACTTGCGCGATGCCCTGGCGCAGGGTGGATAGGGCCATGGGGGAGGGGGCCTGCATGGCGAGGAGGTCGGACACCAGGGTGTCCAGGACCGTGTCAGTGGCCAGTTCCGCCGCCAGCATGCGGGCTTCGGCCTGGACGCGGTTCCAGGCTTCCTGGGCATAGACTGCCGCCAAGTCCCGGGCCAGGCTGGCCCAGCGGTGCCCGGCGGCGGTCATCTTCCGGGCGCGGACCACGGCGGATTCCATGGCGTAGATCTCGATCAGCAGATTGCTGATGCGCGCGGCGGCCTCCTGGTTGTCGAGGATCTTCGGCCCACGCTCAGCCTGGGCCAGGGCGATCACCTTGAGGGTCCGGGCCTTGGCCAGGGCCACGGTCCGGAGCAGGCTGTCCTTGGGCAGGTCCAGCCTCGCCGAGGCGGTGGTCGCCAGCGGGAGGCCATCGGTTCCGCCGCAGCGCTTCAGGAAGGTCCCCGCGATGAGCAGGCGGTTGATCTCGTTGGTGCCTTCGAAGATGCGGTTGATACGGCAGTCGCGGTAGATCTTCTCGGCGGGGTACTCGGCGCTGAACCCTGCGCCGCCGAAAGTCTGCACGGCGTCATCGGCAGTGGCGAAGAGGGCCTCACTGCCCCATACCTTGGCCATGGAAGCCTCTACGGCGTACTCCTCAATGGCCTTCATCTTGTCGGCACCGCCAGTCTCACTGTCCCAGCTGGTATGGACCAGGGCCTCGTCCAGGTGGCCGATCGTACGGAAGTTCATGCTCTCGCCCACGAAAATGCGGACGGCTATGTTTGCCAGCTTCTGCTGGATGAGTCCGAAGGCGGTAAGCGGCTTGCCGAATTGGGTCCGCTCGCCGGCGTATTTCAACGTGTACTCCAGCACGCGCTTGCTGGCCCCGACGGAGCTGGCTCCCAGCTTGAAGCGGCCGATGTTCAGGATGCCGAATGCGATGCGGGCGCCCTTGCCCTTGCCGCCCAGCAGCCGATCTTCGGGAATGCGGCAGTTGTCGAGGAGCACGGTCCGGGTGGAACTGCCCTTGATGCCCATCTTCTTCTCTTCGGCGCCGGTGCTGAGGCCCTGGTCCGTGCGCTCCACGATGAAGGCGCTGAAGTGGGTGCCGTTGATCTTGGCGAAGACCACGAAGACATCCGCGAAACCGGCATTGGTGATCCAGGCCTTGGCGCCGTTCAGCACCCAGTGGCCATC
>PMJK01000127.1:0-15061 GCA_003158505.1 Holophagaceae bacterium
GGGATGAACCGCCGGCGCGGCAGCCTCGACACCAAGGCCGCGAAGGCCGGATTCGCCAGGGCCATGGCGAGCAGGGTCCCCGTCATCAGCCAGGGCAGCTTGTCAGCGCCCCGGGCGATCCCGATGGCCTCGCGCACGGGCCGCAGCAGGTAGAAGCCGAAGAGCAGCAGAAAGAAGTAGGCCGTGGACCAGAGCAGGGCCGGAGCCTCGCCCTCGTCCATCAGTACCAGACGGCGGAGCAGGCGGGCGGGCGTCATGGGTGATCCGGAAAAGGCCGTTGCGATCAAGGCTGGAAGGTATATATATCGATTCACGAGGTATCCAGCCCATCCCACCGCCGGAGGTCCCCATGACCATCTCCCGCCGCGAGTTCATCCAGTGGTCCGCTGCCACTACGGCCCTGGCAGCCACCGGGCTCGACCTGTCCGTCTCGCCCGCGAAGGTGGCCCCGAAGAGGATCCTCATCCTCGGCGGCACAGGCTTCCTGGGTCCCGCCACCATCGAGATCGCCCAGGCCCGCGGCCACCAGGTGACCATGTTCAACCGCGGGAAGACGCGCCCCAACCTCTTCCCCGGCGTGGAGAAACTGCACGGCGACCGCGATCCGAAGAAGGGTGAAGGACTGAAGGCCCTGGAAGCCGGCAACTGGGACGCGGTCATCGACAACAGCGCCTACTACCCGAGGACGGTCGCGGCCTCGGCGGGGCTGCTGGCCCCCCGCGTGAAGCAGTACCTGATCATCTCCAGCATCAGCGCCTACAAGGAACCCAATCCCGAGAACGGCACCGAGGACGCGCCCCTGGCCACCCTGGCCGATCCCACGGTGGAGGACATGGGGAAGGAGTATGCGAACTACGGGGGGCTGAAGGCCCTCTGCGAGCAGGTGGCGCAAAAGGCCATGCCCGGCCGCACGGCGGTCATCCGCCCNNGTCGAGATCATCGATGTCCGGGACCTGGCGGCCTGGCTGATCCACCTGGTCGAGGAGGGCACCACGGGCGTCTTCAACGCCTGCGGTCCCGAAAAGCGGCTGGCCTGGGGCAGCCTCGTGGAAGCATTCCAGAAGGTGGGGAATCCCAGCGCCAAGCCCATCTGGATCCCCACCGAATTCATGGCCAAGCAGGAGGGNNGGCCCTGGACACGGCGAAGGACACCCTCGCCTGGTACAAGACCCAGGAGAAGCTCGAAAAGGGCCGCAACAAGCTCGCGGGTCCCAGCGCCGACCAGGAAGCGAAGCTCATCGCCGCCTGGAAGGAACCCGCCAAGGCCAAGGGCTGATCCAAACCACCCTCAGTTCTGGATGTAGTGCACCAGCTGATCAATGGTGAATTTCTGCGCGGAGATGGTTTCCTTCACGAGGTCGCAGATGGAGAGGATGAAACCTGAACACCAATCTATTTGTTTGTGATGGGGTTCCCGGCGCCCAATCCCGCAAGCAGAGCTCGGTGGAAACCATCGGGATCCTGGATCTGTGGGGCATGGCCCAGGTCGGGGAATTCCACAAGTGTGGCCTTCGGAATTCTGCTGGCGGCTCGCTTGCCCAGTTCGGGGTAATGGCCGATTCTCGCGACCACCTCCGGCGGCGCGACGTCCTTGCCGATGGCAGTGGTATCGTGCTGGCCGATGAGCAGGAGCGTGGGCATCGTGAGTGAGCCGAATTCATAGAGCACCGGCTGGGTGCAGATCATGTCGTAGAGGAGGGCCGAATTCCATGCGACGATTTCGCGCCCCGGGCCCCGGTACATGCCAGCCAGCATCTGCACCGGGGTTTCGAATTCCGGGCGCCACTGGCCGGCGTAGTAGGTGGCCTGTTCGTAGGCGCGAATGCGCTGGGCCGAAGTGCCCAGTTCCCGCTGGTACCACTGGTCTACCGTCAAGTAAGGCACGCCTTCGGCCTTCCAGTCCTCGAGGCCGATGGGATTGACGAGTACCAGTTGATCCACGGTCCCGGGGAACATCAGGGCGTAGCGCACCGCAAGCATCCCGCCGGTGGAGTGCCCTACAAGGGTCACCCGCCCCACGCCGATGGAAGCCAGGAGGGCCTGGGTGTTGCGGGCCAACTGCTGAAAACTGTACTGGTAATGGGCCGGCTTGGTGGACTTGCCGAAGCCGATCTGGTCCAGGGCCACCACCCGATAGCCGGCCCCGGCGAGGACCTGAATGGTCCGATCCCAGGTGGCGGCCGTGAAGTTCTTCCCGTGGAATAGCACGACGGTACGGCCGTTCGGCGCTTTTGGAGCAACATCCATGAAAGCCATGTGCAGCTTGGTTCCCTGGGACATGAATTCGAACAATTGAACAGGAAAGGGGTAGTCGAAGCCCTCCAGTTCCGGACCATAGACCGCCTCGGGAGTGGGCGGGGCCGGCGGTGTCGCCAAGGCGGCGGCGGCGATGGTGGCAGCGAGTAGGAGTGATTTAATGGGTGTCATTGGATGCGCTCCCGAACGGGTCATCAAGGATCCAACCCTTGAAACGGAGGCAACCATACATCGAGGGATGCGCTGCGTCCAGCGCGTGGATGCCGTGGCTACCATCGACGTCTTGAGCGAGGCCATGAGATCCGGACTTGACCCCCCATTGCGGGTACAAACGAAGCCCAGGCCCTGACACTTTGGGGTCATGTATGGACGGAAAGCCGTCCCACCCTCAGTTCTGGATGTAGTGCACCAGCTGATCAATGGTGAATTTCTGCTCGGAGATGGTTTCCTTCACCAGGTCGCCGATGGAGAGGATGCCCAGCAACTCGTTGTTGGCACCGAGCACGGGCAGGTGGCGGACGTGCTTGTCGGTCATGAGCGCCATGCACTCCTCGACCGTCTCCTTGAGGGTCACGCAGCTGATCTTGTCGCTCATGATCTCCCGGACCGGCGTGTCCTTGGAGGCCTTGCCCACGAGGATGATCTTGCGGGCGTAGTCCCGCTCCGAGAACATGCCCACCAGCCGGCCATTCTCCATGACGGGCAGGGCCCCGATGTTGAACTGCGCGAGCAGGGCCAGCGCCGCAAATACCGTGTCATCTGGCCGCACGGACACCAGGGGCCGCTTCGCGTCGATCAGCTGCTTCAGTGGCCGCATCAATGCCTCCTCTGCCATGAATCCCGGATGGTGGGGTGGATTCTTGTCCCTGACTATACGGCCAACTCGGGACTGATGGGACAGTGAATGCAGGAGGCAGGGGGTCGGACCTCCACCCAAGAGGGCCGCCGCGCGTGGCGTACAGGTCGATGGGCCCTATGACACTATGTAAAATCCAGGTCCCAAAGGGCTTTTCAAATCGCTGGGCCGAAGGCTCAGCGCTACCCTGGGCCCTGTACGCATTGGAGGACCTTATGGCCGTCAATCTGAAGGGCCGCAGTTTTCTCACGCTGATGGATTTTTCGCCGGAGGAGGTGCGCTACCTCCTGGACCTGTCCCGGGACCTGAAGGCCAAGAAGCGCATGGGCGTATACAGCCACCTGCTCAAGGGCAAGAACATCGTCCTGCTCTTCGAGAAGGCCAGCACCCGCACCCGCTGCGCCTTCGAAGTGGGCGCGCTGGAGGAAGGGGCCCACGTCACCTTCCTGGATTCCGCCAGCTCCCAGATGGGGAAGAAGGAATCCATCGAGGACAGCGCCAAGGTGCTGGGCCGCTTCTATGACGGCATCGAGTANNCGCGGCTACCAGCAGGAGGTTGTCGAGGCCCTGGCCAGGCACAGCGGCGTGCCCGTGTGGAACGGCCTCACGGACACGGACCATCCGACCCAGATCCTGGCGGACTTCCTCACCATCGAGGAGCATGTGGCCAAGCCCCTGCACAAGGTGAAGCTGGTCTTCTGCGGCGACATCCGCAACAACATGAGCTACGCCCTCATGTACGGGGCCTCCAAGACCGGCATGCACCTGGTGGCCCTGGGGCCCAAGGAGCTGGTACCGGATCCGAAGGTGCTGGCGGCCGCCCGGGAAGCCGCGAAGCAGACCGGCGCCACCATCGAAGTGACGGATGACGTGGATGCCGCCATGAAGGGCGCCGATGTGCTCTACACCGATGTGTGGGCCAGCATGGGCGAGGAGGACCAGATCCCCGCCCGCGTGAAGCTGCTCACGCCCTTCAAGGTCACGATGGAGATGGTCCAGAAGACCGGCAATCCCGACCTGAAGTTCCTCCACTGCCTGCCAGCCTTCCACGATTTCGAGACCAAGTTGGCCAAGGAGCAGAAGGCGCTGGGTTACGACATCCGCGAAGTCACGGACGAGGTCTTCCGCAGCCGGCACAGCGTCGTCTTCGACGAGGCCGAGAACCGCATGCACACCATCAAGGCCATCATGGTGGCGACCATCGGCTGAGGCGTCGCTTCGTGCAGAAATGGCCCCGATCGGGGACATTTCTGCATTTGGAAGTGCTATGGTGGGACACCATTCCCTACGGAGTCTCCATGCGCACAGCCAGGCTGTTCCTCGTTCCTGTACTGGCGATCCTGGCGCTGGCGGCGCAGGAGGCTCCCCTGTCCGGCACCTGGAACCAGACCAAGGTCGATGACATCGCCGCAGCCATCGACAGCACCGTGGCGGACATGAACTTCATCAAGCGGCCCATTGCCCGGCATAAGCTCACGAATCTGAACCCCGCCTATCGGAAGGTGATGATCGCCATCTCGGACCGGGAAGTGCTCGTGAAGTTCGACGAGCGCGAGCCCATTCATATGCCCCCCGATGGCAAGTCCGCCCCCTGGACCCGCGAGGACGGCGCCAAATTCATGGTGGCCGCCCAGGTCTCGAAGGATCAGCTCGTCCAGACCTTCAAGAGCGACGAGGGCGAGCGCACCAATGTCTTCAAGCTCAGCCCCGACGGGAGGACGCTCACCCTGAGCGCCACCATCAAGAGCCCCCAGCTGCCCAAGGCGCTGACCTACTCGATCAGCTTCGGTCGGTAAGCCCTGCCGAATTCGTCTAATTCATGGTTAGGTTGCTCGCCATGCATAAACTCACGATCGATTGGTCCCAGATCCACTCCAGTGAACAGTTCTGGAATTTCGTTTGTCGTGAAGGGAAGGAACCCGAATGGCACGGGCGAAACCTGGATGCACTCAATGATTCATGGGTGACAGGTGATATCAACCAAACAGGCCCTCCTTATGAATTCCACTTTCAGAACTGTGCATCCATCGACGATTCCATCGAAGATTTGGCAGAGGCGGTCATGCAGATTGCCCGTAATTCGGTCGATGAAAACGGCGGCACATGTTCAGCAACCTGACCCTCCGCTCAACTCGGACCCCGCCCGCATTGCCTTCTATCTCTTTCTCTTCGTTCCGCTTTCTCGTCTTCGTTCATCGCCTCGGTGCAGGCGGGACCAGTTAGCTTCATTCGTTAGGCCCTTTTCGCCACTTTCCTCAGGAGGTAGCAGAATGGTTGAGAACCTCGATCCAGCAGATCCTCCGGAAATTCCTGATCCGTAAGATCCTTCGGAAGCACCGAATCCGCCAGATCCATCGGAAGCACCGGATCCACCATAGAATCGGCTCCGTGGATACATTCTGATGACCAATCTACCGTTCCGTTCCCTACAAGACGGTGTTCTCTCATGTCAGTCAATCAACATCAAAGATTGAACCCCTCTTCAAAACCAACCGTCGTGGGGTGTCGCAGCGGTGAACGATTTTCGTCCCCGCATCCATCCCCGTGAATGAGCGCTTTCGGAAATGAAGGTACAGGTCCAAGGCCGCCAGGGCGTGACGACTGTAGCGACGGGCCTCTTTGTGCGTGAAGATCGATGCGTGCCGATCTGTTCGGCCCGCGAGGGCAACCATGAGTTCACCAGCACAGGAAGCCGGCCTGAACGCCCGCCGCTGGACCCTGCTGGCCCTGACCAGCGTGGGCGCCTTCATGACGCCCCTGGACGGCTCCATCGTGGCGGTGGCCCTGCCCAAGATGGGGCCCCTGCTGAACCTCAGCTTCGCGGCCTCGCTGTGGGTGCAGGCGGCCTATCTGCTGAGCATCGCCGTGCTCCTGATCCCCCTGGGCCGCCTCGCGGACCAGCATGGGCGCATGCGCTTCTACCTCGCGGGAGTCGCCATCTTCACGGTGGCCTCCCTGGCGGCGGCCCTCAGCTGGAACGGTCCTTCGCTGATTCTCAGCCGGATCCTCCAGGGCGTCGGCGGCGCCTTGCTTTACGCCACCTCCGCCGCCATCGTCACCTCGGTCTTTCCGGCCCAGGAGCGGGGCCGGGCCTTGGGCATCAACGTGATGGCCGTCTACCTGGGCCTCAGTGTGGGGCCGCCCCTGGGGGGCTTCCTGGTGGACCACTTCGGCTGGCCCTGGATCTTCCTGGTGAACCTGCCCATCGGCCTGGNNGGGAGGCCTGGACCTGCCCGGCGCCGCCCTGCTGGCCGCGTTCCTCGTGGGCCTGCTGGTGCCGCTGACCTTCGCCTCGGAATGGGGTTGGGGATCGGTCCGCGTCTGGATCCTGCTGGTCCTCTCGGTCCTGGCCCTTGGGGCCTTCCAAGCCAGGGAAACCCGGGCGGCGGTTCCCCTGGTGGACCTGGACCTGCTGCGCCGGAACCGGCTCTTCGCCGCGGCGAACCTGGCGGCCCTGCTCAACTACATGGCGCTCTACGCCATCGCCATCCTCACGGCCGTCCAACTCCAGCTCGTGCAGGGACGATCCGCGAAAGTCACCGGCGGGATCATGCTCGGCCAGCCTCTCATGCAGGCCTGCCTGAGCCCCCTGTCCGGCCGCCTCAGCGACCGCGTGGGCTCCCGCCTGCTGAGCACCGCCGGCATGCTGCTCACGACCCTGGGGATGGTCCTGCTCTCCCTCCTGGGCCACAGCGTGTCCATGCTGCCCATCGTGGCGGCCCTGGCCATCGTGGGTGTGGGCATGGCCGCCTTCAGCGCGCCCAACACCAGCGCCATCATGGGCAGCGTGGACCGTTCCCAGCTCAGCGTGGCCAGCGCCTTCCTGGGCACCATGCGCGTGACCGGGCAGGCCCTGAGTGTGGCGGTCCTCGGGGGGATCGCCGCCAGCCACCTGGGTCCCGGAGGCTGGAGACTGCTGCTCCGTGCCGGGGGTTCGCCCCAGGCCGCAGCTGCCTTCGCCCAGGGCTACCGCGCTGCCATGGTGACCGGGGCCGGACTGGCCCTCCTGGGAGCCTGGGCTTCCCTGGCCAGAGGCGCTCATGGGCGCCCGGCCAAGCCGTGATCCCATTCCCAGCCTTCAGTGCGATAAATTAAGGATGAGAAGGTCATTAAACTGGCCCTAGGGCCTTGCCGCAAGCCCTGAAAGCCCTATCTTCCAGGCATCGGCCCTCCAAGTCTGGCTGTTTAGAAGCCGGAGGTTTCATGTCCAAGACCTTTGATTCTCTGATCCCCAGCATCGAACTGCGGGAACGCGCTTGGCTCCAGGCCCGGGAGCGCCTCGCGCGCACTCACAAGGCTCCGATCTATCCTTCCGTCACCATCTCCAGGCAGTACGGGTGCGAAGGCTACCCCTTGGCCCAACACCTCAAGCAGCTCCTTGAAGAAGCCTCGGGCAAGTCATGGACCATTTTCGACAAGGCCCTCGTGGACAAGGTGGCTTCCGACGAACAACTCTCCCGGGAGCTCCTGAACCGTCTGGGGGATGAAAGCCACGCCCAGGATATCCTCCGGACCCACTTCGGCTATCTCACCCATGACGATGCCTATGCCAAGCTGGTGAAGCACATTGTCCCGATCGCGGCGGCAGGCTGCGCGATCATTGTCGGCCGGGGCGGGGTCATCAGCTGCCAGGAGCTCAAGAACTGCTTCCATTTCCGCCTCATTGGCGGCTTCGAGTTCCGGGCCTCGACCCTGGCCCACCGCCTGGAAATGCCTCTGGCGGAAGCCGAGGAACTGGTCAGGACTCAATCCAAGCTCCGGGAGAAGTTCATCAGCGAATGCCTGCACGCCGATATCACCTCCTCCCACTGGTACGACGCCGTGTTCAACAACGAGCGCCAGCAAGTGGAAACCATCGCCCAGGCCTGTCTCCGCCTCGTGGTTTGCGGCTGGCCCGAGAAAGATGTCTTCAAGCCAAGCCCATTGCAGGAAAGGATCACTGCCCAGTAAATGGCCGCGTGTCCTTTCTATCTCCAAAATGGGCGCCAACGGCGCCCATTTTTGGAGATAGAGAACGGCAAGAAACTAGTGCGAGCCAACCGTGGACAGCAGCCGGGATCCGGTCGTGTAGCAGGTCTTGTGGGTGATGTGATGCTCGAACTCGTGGCGAAATTTCTGCAGGGCTGAGTCCATGGGTCCGCAAGCGGCATCGCCCAGGGGGCAGAGGGTCCGCAGGCCGATGCGCGGGGTGAGGCTGGCGATGAGGTCCAGATCCTCCATGCGTCCCTCGCCATGCTCGATGCGGTAGAGGATCATCTCCAGCCAGTTGCAGCCTTCGCGGCAGGGGGTGCACTGGCCGCAGCTCTCGTGGGCGTAGAAGCGGATGAGGCGCAGCGTGGCCTGCACCATGCAGGTGTCCTCGTCCATGACGATGAGGCCGCCGGAACCGGCCATGGATCCGCGCGACTTCATCACGTCGAAATCCAGGGGGCAGTCGAAATCCTTCGCATCGAACATGGGCGCACTGGCGCCACCGGGGATGATGGCCTTGATCTTCTTGCCGGTGCTGGATCCGCCCGCCAGCTCCTCCACCAGGAAGTTCATGGGCGTGCCCAGGGGCAGCTCGTAGATGCCGGGGCGCTTGATGTGGCCGCTGACGCCGAAGATGCGGGTGCCAGTGTTCTTGGGGGTGCCGATCTTGGCGTACTCGGCCCCGCCCATGCGGAGGATGGGCGGCACCGCGGCCAGCGTCTCCACGTTATTGATGGTGGTGGGCTGGCCGAAGGCACCCCTGGCCGCGGGGAAGGGCGGCTTCACGCGGGGTTCGCCGCGGCGCCCCTCCAGCGAATTGAGCAGGGCCGTCTCTTCGCCGCAGATGTAGGCGCCGGCGCCACGGTGCACGAGGATGTCGAAGTCCCAACCCGTGCCGAGGATGTTCTTGCCTAGGTAGCCGGCATCGCGGGCCTGCTGGAGGGCCGCTTCCAGCTTCTCGATGAGCCAGAGGAACTCGCCGCGGATGTAGACGTAGCCGATCTGGCACTGCATGGCCCAGCCGGCGATGATCATGCCTTCGATGAGCTGGTGGGGGTTGTACTCGAGGATGACGCGGTCCTTGAAGGTGCCGGGCTCGCCCTCGTCGCCGTTGCAGACCAGGTAGCGGGTGAACTTGCGGTCCGCGGTGTCCTTGGGCATGAAGGACCACTTGAGGCCCGCCGGGAAACCGGCGCCGCCGCGGCCCCGGATGCCGGAGGCCTTGACCTCTTCGGTGACGGCCACGGGCTCCATCTTCAGCGCGGCCTTCATGGCCACGTAGCCCTCGTGCTTCTGCTCGTAGACCTTGAGGTGCCAGTTGTCCAGGTCGCCCGCACCCCGGAGCATCAGGTTGGGGAATTTCTCCGAACCGAAGCCGGGGAACGTGTAGGTCTGGGGATCACGCTTCGTTCGAATGGCTGCCATTTGGTTACCTCGACTGGCTGCGAAGACGGCTTTGCCGGCTGAGTAGCGGGGGCCCGGGGGAACATCGCGAGCGCAGCGAGCAGGCAGTTCCCCCGGACAGCATTATTGTGCCCAGGGGCGGTATTCGCCCCGCTTGCAGGCTTCCATGACTTCGATCAGCTTCTGCTCATCCACCAACTCGTCATAGACATCGTGGTTCACCTGGATGCATGGAGCCAGGCCGCAGCCAGCCAGGCATTCCACTTCCTCCACGCTCCACATGCCGTCCGGGCTGGGTCCCGCACCGGGCTTCACGCCCGTCTTCTCGCAGACCTTCTCCAGGAGCTGCGCGGCGCCGCGCAGGGCGCAGCTGATGTTGGTGCAGACCGAGAAGTGGTACTTACCGACCGGCGCCTTCTGGTACATGGTGTAGAAAGTGGCCACGCCGAAGACGTGTCCCTCGGGGATTCCGATGGCCTTGGCCACGGCCTTCATGGCCGCGAGGCTCACGAAGCCGAACTCGCGCTGGGCGATATGCAGGGCCGGAAGGGTGGCCGCCAGCTTTTCCGGATACTTCGCCATGATCGCCTGGATCTCGGCGATGGCCTCCGCACTGAATTCCTTCCGGTCGGATTCCGGAAGCCGCAGGCCCGGGGCCAGGGGTTCGAGGGACGTCTCGGGGGGCAGGGGATGGTTCATGGGCGCGCTCGCATGAAGCGCCAGTTTAGCCCGAAATGGTAAGAGGGCACCGGGGTAAACCCCAGTGCCCTCCATCACGATCCGAACGGTGGATCAAAGATCGCAGTGGCTTCCGTCACAGAAGGGCGCCGTCTTGGTGTGCTTGCACTGGCAGAGCGCCTTTTTGCCGGCTTCGGTCACTTCCACCTTCATGGGGCGAAGCTCGCAGACCTTGTGGG
This sequence comes from Holophagaceae bacterium, assembly GCA_003158505.1. Lineage (GTDB taxonomy): Bacteria > Acidobacteriota > Holophagae > Holophagales > Holophagaceae > Geothrix. The sequence goes on from PMJK01000127.1 coordinate 10,405, forward strand.
AGCCGTCGCAAAAAGGCTGCTTGGAACTCAGGCCACAGGAGCACCACCAGTAGGTTCCGGGCTCCAGGTCCAGCACCGCCGGCGCCTTGGCCGCGACTTTCGGGAATCCTTCGCTCATGGGGCCTCCTTACTTCTTGCCTGGGTCGACCTTGTCCGCCTCGACATTGAGGGCGATGGCCACCTCGTCCCCCAGGGCGCCGGGGAAGGTCTTGATGCCGTAGTCGTTGCGGTCGATCGTCAACATGCCATCCACGAAGCCGGCCACCACGACGCCAGGCTGCATGCCAGGGCCGGTCCCCGCATTGCTGATGGGGAAGGTGATGCGCCTGGTGACGCCGTGCAGGGTGAAGTCTCCGGTGACCTCCAGCTTGCCCTTGGCAACCTCCTTCACCGCGGTGCTCTTGAAGGTGATGGCGGGGTACTTGGCCACATCAAAGAAGGCGTCGCTGCGGAGGTGATTGTCCCGGGCCTCCACGTCCGTGTTGATGCTGGCGGCCTCGATGCTGACCTCCACGGAGGACTTGGTGATGTCCTTGGTGTCCACCTTCACCGTTCCGGAGAACTTGGTGAACCGGCCGTTCACCTTGGCCAGCAAGTGGCGGATCTTGAAGCTGATCTCGCTGTGGACCGGATCGATCTTGTAGGTGTCCTGGGCCAGGGCGGGAAGGGCGGCCAGGGCGAGCACGGCCAAGGCGGTGCGGAAGGGGTGGCGCATGAGTCCTCCTTAAAATAGGTGTTTCACCATGCAACCGAGTCTAGGCCGAATTTCAAGAGTTGCAACACCTTTTTTTGTAAATTCTGGCATCCTGAAAGGGCAGGAGAGCCAGTCATGCACATCCGCGAGGAACTCCAGATCACCAGGCCCCTCGAGCCCGGACACGAAGTGGCACTGGCCCTGCTCCTCACCCGGGAATACGTGGCCCGGCTCTTCGACGAGTGCCTCTACGGACCCGAGGGCATCTCGGATCAGCAGTTCAACGTGCTCCGCATCCTCAAGGGCGGGCCCAAGGACGGCTACCTGGTGAAGGACATCCGCTGCCGGATGATCTATCGCTTCGCGGACGTGCCCCGCCTGGTGAATCGCCTGGAGGCCAGCGGCCTGGTCAAGCGCTGCGAGAATCCCGCCGACCGCCGCGGCAGCCGGATTCAGATCACCGCCAAGGGCCTCGCCCTGGAGGCGAGAATGTTCGGGCGACACAATGCCCTCTGTCAGCAGGTGGACCGCAGCATCACCTCCGATGAGCGGGAGATCCTGCTAGGCATCCTGGAGCGCCTGCGCAACGATCACCGAAGTCAGCTGGAGGCCATGCAGAAGGGGTGATGGGGCCATTCAAGGGGGCAGACCGAAGCTAACGCTGGCGGTGGAAATCTGGTTGGGTGGTCAGGCAGGCTTCTCGCCGGCAAAGACCAGAATTGGAATGGCGAACCTGATCTCGTCCCCCTCCTGATGGACATCAATCCCCAAACGGTCCGTCCCAAGGTCATCCTTGAACATTCCGCGAATGATCTCGTCATCCCCCGGGTACGGGAACGAGGCTTTCAGTTGCTGTTCCAGTTCGCCCTCGACCTTGTATCGCGCGGTGTTGACCTGAGCAAGGCCTGAAGCGGCGATAAGTCCCGCCATCTCCTGGAAGGTCAGTGCATGGACATGGGAAGGGTCTCGGAGTTTCTCCAACCGGTCATAGGCGTCCACCTTTTCTGGGGGCTGGACGACATCGATGACCATCACCATTCCGCCGGGCCTGCACACCCGGACCATTTCATTCAGGACTGCCCGCGGGTCGAGGAAATGATGGAAGGAATATCGTGTCAGCACGATCGAGAAGCTGGAGTCTGGAAAGGGGAGCGGAAGGACATCCCCGACCTGCCAGGAAAGATTGGTCAAGCCTTGGCCTCTCTGCCGTTCCATGGCTTGTTCGATCATCTTCGGCGTGAGGTCGATGCCCGTCACATACTGTGCGAAAGGGGCGAACTCACAAGCCACCAGTCCGGGGCCGCAGGCAACGTCCAGGACAAGATCCCCCGCGGACACGCCCGACAGGTTGATGAGCATCTGCATGGACTGGGAATGTCCGGGCAACTCCGCAAATGGGATGGCCTGGCGGGAAAACTGATCGACAATCCGGAGGTTGTGGCTTTTTTCGGCAGGATGCATGGACAGCTCCAAGGTGGCTTGACCAGTCTGGATGGTCGAGTTTACCTGCGATGGATCTGACTCGGCCCTCCGGCCTGACGGGCGCATCGCTTGGAGCACCCTCCCGCTCGCAAGCTCGCGGAGGCGCCCATAGATCCCCGCCAACGCCTGCATTGGCGGGGGGAGCCTCCCTGTGCGGCGCCCTTCGGGCTTCGCCTTCGGCAAAGTCGGCCGTCGCTCCTGCTCTGGCCTCATTGCGCCTGGGCCGTTGAAGGTTGTGGCAAATTAGCGGTCGAGTTCGCCGCCAATGATTCTGCCTCGGCCCATCCTGGGCCTCGCCCCTCCGGGGTCATGCGCTCCGCGCACGGTCGGCCTACGCCCCTACTCCGGCCTCATGGCGCCTGTGCCATTGTAAGTCGTGGCTGCTTATCGGTCGAGTTCGCCGGCAATTATATTCATTGCTCCGAGGACGGCTACCGCATCGGCGATGAGGCCGCCCTTCACCTGGGATTCGAAGCTGCTGAAGATGGGGAGGCAGGGGGGACGGACCCGGATGCGGTAGGGGTTTTTCCCGCCGTCGCTGACGATGTAGAAGCCCAGCTCGCCATTGGCGGCTTCCGTGGCGCTGTAGACCTCGCCTACCGGCATCTCCATGCCGTGCATGATGAGCTTGAAGTGGTGGATGAGGCTCTCCATCCGGGTGTAGACCTTCTCCTTGGGCGGCAGGGCCACCTTGGGATCGTCCACCATGACGGGGCCGGGCTCGAGACGGTCCAGCACCTGCCGGATGATGCGGAGGCTCTGGCGCATCTCCTCCACGCGGACCAGGTAGCGGTCGAACACATCGCCGGTGGTGCCCACGGGGATGTCGAAGTCGTAGGTCTCGTAGCCCAGGTAGGGTTGGGCTTTGCGGAGGTCCTGGGGCACGCCCGCGGCGCGCAGGCTGGGGCCGGTGTAGCCCCAGTTCACGGCATCCTCGGCGCTGATGACGCCAATGCCCTTGGTGCGGTCATGCCAGATGGGATTCTTCGTGAGCAGCCGCTCCAGCTCATCGATGGCCTCCGAGCACTCCACCAGGAAGCGCTCGGCAAGGGGAACGAATCCTTCGGGGATATCCCGGAAGAGGCCACCGATGCGTGTGAAGCTGGTGTGCAGCCGCTGGCCCGAGGCCATCTCGAAGAGGTCGTAGGCGGTCTCGCGCTGCTTGAAGAGGTAGAGGAAGGCCGTGAAGGCGCCGATGTCCACGGCATTCACGCCCACGCAGACGATGTGGTCGGCGACGCGGGATAGCTCGGACATGAGCACCCGGATGTGCGCGGCGCGCTTGGGGATCTGGATGTCCATGAGCTTTTCCACCGCCGTGGTGTAGCCCACGTTGTTCATGATGGCGCTGCAGTAGTTCAGGCGGTCGGTCAGCGGGATGAACTGCTGGTAGCTGAGGCTCTCGCCCAGCTTCTCCACGCCGCGGTGGAGGTAGCCCATCTCCGGCGTGGCCTTGGTGATGGTCTCGCCTTCGAGTTCGAGCACGATGCGCAGGGTGCCGTGCGTCGTGGGGTGCGACGGCCCCATGTTGACGATCATCTTGTCGCCGTCGAGCATTTGCCGGGAAAGGGCGATGGAATCCATGGTCATGATCGTTCACCCCGTTCGCCGTTGTTGTAGGGCGCGGTGCAGCCTTCCATGCAGAAGACGTCGCCGCCATCGAGGGGGAAGTCCTTGCGCAGGGCATGGCCCGGGAAATCGGGCCAGGTGAGCAGGCGCCGCAGATCCGGATGGCCATCGAAGCGGATCCCGAACATGTCGAAGACTTCGCGCTCGAACCAGTCCGCGGTCTTGAAGGTACCCGTGAGACTGGGGACCGATTCGCCCTCGGCCACGGGCACCTTCACGCGCAGCCGTTCCTGGCTGGCGAGGTTGAGCCAGTGGTAGACCACGTCGAAGCGCCCGGCGCCTTCGGCGCCCTGAGCATTAGGCCGCTCGGGCCAGTCCACCGCCGTGATGTCCACCAGCAGCTGGAAGCCTTCGCGGTAGAGCAGCTCCACCACGGCCAGGAGGTTTTCCTTGGCGATGACGATGGTCTGGTCGCCCCGGAAGGCGTGCCGGTCCGTGACGGTCCCGGGAAGTTGCGCGTCGATGTGCTCGATGATCATGGTCCGCCCCGCCCTAGAAGATCGTTCCGACGCCGCGTTCACCGGCATCCATCAGCATCTCGCGGATGGCCTGCTGGCTCGTGAGGCCCTTTTCCGCCTGGAGGGCCTCCTGCCGGGCCAGGCTTTCGTAGAACCGCGCGATGTGGTCCTTGCGCATGGAGAGCGATTCCCTCTCGATCTTCTCCTGCAGCTTCATGACGCCGTAGATCATGCTCTCGGGCCGGGGCGGACAGCCGGGGACGTAGACGTCCACGGGAATCACCCGGTCCACGCCCTGCAGGGTGGCATAGGTGCGGTACATGCCCCCCGAGGACGCGCAGACGCCCACGCTGATCACCCACTTGGGCTCGGCCATCTGGGCGTAGATGGTGCG
>PMJK01000127.1:15150-15281 GCA_003158505.1 Holophagaceae bacterium
TCGAAGGCACCCTTGCCCCAGGCGTAGATGAAGCCCACCAGCAGGGTGGCCATGAAGCTCAGCATGGCGCCGAAGGTCCAGAGGGCATGCTTGAAGTTCACGGCCCAGGGCAGGAGGAAGGCCGCTTCCAC
>PMJK01000127.1:15291-32871 GCA_003158505.1 Holophagaceae bacterium
GGGGAGCACCCATCCCGAGAGCACGAGAATGGCGATGGCCGTCACGGCAGCCACCAGCAACAGGATGAGGACCGACAGGAAGGGCGATGCGGGATGGGCCATGGCGCTCTCGGGCGGAGGGTTCCGCGAACGAACAGCTTAGCGCCCTTTGATGGGGGGTTGGCCGTGTCAAGATCACAAGCACCCTGAAAAAGGGCATCATAGATATCGCCCCTTCCACCCTCCTGCCGGGAAACCCATGAGCGACCTCAAGCTGCGCGTCAAAGAGATGATCATCGAGCGCCTGAAGCTCGAGGGCATGACGCCCGACCAGATCGAAGACGGGGCCCCCCTCTTCGGCGACGGCCTGGGCCTGGACTCCATCGACGCCCTGGAGCTGGTGCTGGGCATCGAGCAGGTCTTCGGCGTGAAGATCGAGGATGAGGCGGCGGGCCTGAAGGCCTTCAAGTCCGTGCAGGCGCTGACGGACTTCATCGCCGAGCATGCCAAGGCCTGATTCCATGACGGACATACAGGCCCACCTGCCGCACCGCTACCCCTTCCTGCTGGTGGACCGGGTGCTGGAACGGGAACCGGGCCTGCGGGTGCTCGCGGAAAAGCTGATCACGTTCGGAGAGCCCTACCTCCAGGGCCACTTCGAGGGGCGTCCCCTGGTGCCGGGGGTGCTGCTGCTGGAGATGCTGGCCCAGGCGGGGGGCTTCCTGGAGTCCGATTCCTTGCATGGTGCGGCCATCTTTCTGGCCGGCGTGCAGGACGCCCGCTTCAAGGCCCCCGCCCTGCCCGGCGACCGGCTGCGGCTAGAGGTGCGGGCCGAAGGCGCCTTCGCCGGGATGCTGAAGGTCCGGGGCGTGGTGAGCTGCGAAGGCCGCGAGCTCTGCACCGCCGCCCTGCTGGTCAAGCGCCTATGAACCGCCCCTTGAACCGCATTGTGGTCACGGGTCTTGGCATCGTATCCTCCCTGGCCCTGGACCGGGAGGGCACCTGGTCCGCCATGCTCGAGGGCAAGGATGGCCTGGGGCCCCTGACCCGCCTCTCGCTGCCCCTGGAGCCGGCCCAGATCGCAGGACAGGTAGCCATGAATCCCGCCCGCCACCAGACCCTTTGCGAGCGCATGGCCCTGCGGGCCCTGGATGAGGCCCTGGACGGCTTCCAGCCGGATGGCCTTCCAGATCGCATCGGCATTTTCCAGGGGGCGGGCACCAGCGGCCTCCCCGTCGCCGAGGCCTTCCTGGAGGAGCGCCTGGCCGGACGGCGCGGCCGGGCCACGGAATCTGCCTACCAGAGCCCCAGCACCGTCACCGATGCCCTCGCCCGGCGCCTGGGCGCCAGCGGCCCCCGGGGCACCGTCATGAACGCCTGCTCGTCAAGCCTGCTGGCCCTGGGCCAGGCCTGGGAGCGCATCGCCGCCGGGGAACTGGACCTCGCCGTGGCCGGCGGCGCCGAAAGCCTCTGCCGGACCACCTACGCAGGATTCTCCTGTCTCAAAGCCATGGACCCCCAGAAGTGCCGCCCCTTCAGCCGCGACCGCGCGGGCCTGAATCTGGGCGAGGGCGCCGTGCAGATCGTCCTCGAGCCCCTGGACCGAGCGAAGACCCGGGGCGCGGCGATCTACGCCGAGGTGCTGGGCTACGGCGCCACCATGGACGCCCACCATCCCACGGCCCCCCACCCCGAGGGCGATGGCGCCGCCCGAGCCTTGGCCATGGCCCTGCGCGCCGGCCACCTGGAGGCCTCCGAGGTCGATCTGGTCTCGGCCCACGGCACGGCGACCCCGGCCAACGACGGAGCCGAATGCCTGGCCATCCGGCGGGCCCTCGGGAAGGCCGCTGCTTCCGTTTCAGTCACCAGCACCAAGAGCCAGTTCGGCCATACCCTGGGGGCCGCCGGGGCTTTCGGCACCGCCGCCGCCATCCTGGCCCTGCGGGACCAGGTGGTGAGTCCCACCCTGCGGCTGGAGGATCCCGATCCCGCCTGTGATCTGGACTGCACGCCACTGGAAGCAAAGGCCCGGCGCGTGCGCGCCGCGTTAGTGAACGCATTCGCGTTCGGCGGGAACAACGTGAGCCTCCTGCTCCGGCGATGGGAGGGGTCATGACTGTCCCACCGCCCGATCTCGAGTTGGTCATCACCGGCCTGGGCCTAGTGCTGCCCTGCGGGGATGGGGTGAAAATCGCCCGGGCGAGCCTCGCTTCGGGCCTGCCCTGCTTCACCGACCTGCCCGAGTCCCTAGGCCACGGGCACGGCGGGGTCTGTACCTCTTTCAACCCGACGGGCATCATCCCGCCCATGCAGCTGCGGCGCCTGGATCGCCCCTCCCGCTTTGCCTGGGTGGCGGTACACCAGGCCTTCCAGGACGCGGCGCTCGACCCGAAACCCATCGGCGAACGCGTCGCTGTGGCCGTGGGCACCATGACCGGCGGCAGCGAGGCCAGCGAGGCCTTCATGCGGCCTTACCTGTCGCGCGGACCGGAGGGAGCCTCGCCCCTGATGTTCCCCAACTCCGTGGCCAATGCCGCCAGTGGCCACCTGGCCCTGGCCTTTGGGCTGAAGGGCCCCAGCGCCACCTTCGTGGATCGGGAGAACGCCACCTTTACCGCCCTGGACCAGGCCGTCCACTGGCTCCTTGCCGGTCTGGTGGAAGTCGCCCTGGTGATCGGTACCGACGGCCTCTTCCCCCTGCTGTTCGACATCTGCCGGGGCGCGGGGATGCTGGCCCGCCACGGAGACCCCGAGGTCGGGTCCGGCCGGGGCTTCCTGCCGGGCGAAGGGGCCCAGGCCTTCCTGCTGGAGTCCCGCGTTCACGCGGAGGCCCGTGGTGCGCGGCCCCGCGCCCTGCTCCGCGCCCTGGCCTGCCGGTCCACGCCCGACAACACGAGGGAGGGTCGGCACAGGGCCCTGTCCGGCGCCATCGTGGACCTGGGCGGCGCTCCCTTGGATCGCCGGATCGGCGGGGGCAACGGCCTGTCCCGCCTCGATACCCTGGAGTCCCTCCTGGCCCGCTCGCATCCGGACTGGCCCGCGGCGGTCCATCCCAAGGGACTGTGGGGTGAATTCGGTGGCTCGGGTGGGCAGCTCTTCGCTGCGGCCCTGCTGGAGCCAGCGGAGCGCGTGCTCGTCACGGCCCCGGCCAGCAGCGGCGCCCAGTACGCGGCGCTGCTGGAAGAGGTTAGTCTGGATCCTCGATGAGCCAACGCGACCAGATCAGCATCAACAGCCAGTCCATTCTCTGGGTGGCCGGCGTGGGCGTGAGCCTGCTGACGCTGACCTTCGTCCTCGGCGTGCAGGTGGGCAAGCAGAGCGCNNCTCAAGATCTTCGAAGGCGACGGACCGGACAAGCTGGTTCCCACCCAGAAGCTGGACGCCACCGCCCCCAGGCAAGAGGCCAAGACCCCAGTGAAGCCTGAAGCGATGGCACAAGGGCAAGACCCTGGGCCTGAGGCCTGGACCCTTCAGCTCCTGGCCACCACCGATGCCGACGAAGCCAAAGGCGTGGCTGACAGGGCCAAGTCTGCGGGCTTCGCCACGACCACGGTCAAAGACAAGGGCCAGCTGAAAGTGCGCCTGACGAAGTCCACCGATCGCGCCACCGTGGACAAGACCGCCGAGAAACTAAAGAAGGCCGGCTTCAAGCCCTTCATCGTGAAGGCGGAGTAGACAGACTCAGAAGGTTCCAGACTCGGACTAAGGGAACCCTCTCCCTGTTCGTCTACGGTTCCAAGGGCGTGGTGCTCACCCATGGTGCCCAGGCCAACCTCATGGACGTGAACCGCTGGGATGTGAAAGATCCCGATGGAACCTACAACAACCAGGAAATCATCAAGACCGGAAAACAGAAGAGCGGTGGCTGGACCGGCATGAAAGGCTCAACTCTGCCAGTGGCAAATTCGAGCACTAGACTTACTTCTGCCTCGCCGAGGGCGACATCATCGTCGGCTGCGGCGTCTACAAGTAGCCAGTTTGGTGAGGCCCAGCGTCTGCAATACCGTCACGGCGCAGTGATCTGCACGATGCCGTTGTTGCAGGTCACGATCAGGTCGCCATCGGGTGTGAGGGCAATGCCGGTGGGGAAGACAAGATGACCAGGGAAAGTTCCAGGGACGAAGGTACCCTGGCCTGCCACCCCGGCTATGGTGCTTACCATGCCATCGGGCGTGATCTTGCGGATGGCGTGGTTTTCAGTATCTGCGACGAATACATTCCCGGTCTCATCCACGGCCAGGCCTTGCGGAAAGTTGAAGCTGGCTGAAGCTCCATGACCATCCGCAGAGCCTCTTTCCCTCATCTTCCCGGCCAAAGTAATTATCGACCCCTGAGGAGTGATCTTACAAATCAAATGATCCCAGGTATCTGCGACATACACGTTTCCATTCCCATCTACCGCCACGCCACTGGGGCCAGCGAAGCTGGCCGGAGTACCCGACCCAGTGGCTCCTGCCAAGGTGCTCACCAAGCCTTCTGGTGTGATCTTGCGAATTGCATTGTTATCGGTATCCGCCACGAACAAGTTTCCACTCCCATCTACCGCGATGGCATATGGAGTATTGAACTTCGCCGCGCCAGCCGGACCATCATCAGCGCCAGCCTGCCCCGCTACCCCGGCCAGAGTGCTTACCAAGCCATTCGGGGTGACTTTGCGGATGGTGTTGTTGCTGGTATCCGCCACATACGCATTCCCGCTTCCGTCAATCGCAATACCGTACGGATTACTGAACTTCGCTGCGCCACCCAGACCATCATCAGTACCCCACTCATGAGCTGTCCCTGCCACTGTGGTCGCGACGCCGCTAGGAGTGACTTTGCGGATGATTTGGTTGCCAGTATCCGCCGTGTACACATCGCCATTTCGAGCCACTGCGACGCCATAGGGGAATTCAAAGGTAGCCAGGCTGCCTTGACCGTCAGTTGAACCGATCTGCCAGGCCGAACCCGCCAGAGTGCTCACCAAACCTTCCGGTGATATTTTGCGAATGTCACTATTCGTCTGCTCCGCCACCCATATGCTCCCGGCCGCATCCACCGCCAAGCCATTGGGGAACCAGAATCGAGCCTGGCCGCCCTGGCCATCGACATGTCCAGTCAGCCATGGCGCTCCCGCCAAAGTGCTCACCAAGCCTCCAGGCGTGACCTTGCGGATGGTTTGGGAGAGATCGGCCACATATAGATTCCCGCTCCCATCCACCCCTATGCCACATGGACTGTAGAAGCTAGCCATNNGCCAAACCCCCCAGGCCATCTGCGGAACCACTTTGTCCCGCCGTTCCGGCCAAGGTGCTCACCATTCCCTCAGGCGTGATCTTGCGGATGGTTCCGCCATCGCTCGCATATACGTTCCCACTGGCATCTACAGCTACATAGCCGGGGCCATTAAACCTAGCCAAGGCACCTTGCCCGTCGACGGAACCACTTTCTCCGGGAGCCCCCCCCGTTTGCCCCGTGGATCCAGCCAGCGTGCTTACGAAACCATCGGGTGTGATCTTTCGGATATTCCTGTTGTACCAATCTGCGACATAAACATTCCCGCCAGAATCTACCGCCAACCCCTCCAGAACACCAAATATCGCGGCACTGGCTGGTCCATCAGCGTAACCAACTTGATTCCCGGCGGTTCCCGCCAGCGTGCTCACGAACCCATCGGGAGTCATTTTTCGAATTGTGAGATTAAAGGCATCTGCCACATAAATGGTTCCATTGGAATCCACCGCTAAACCAGACGGATGATCGAACCTAGCGGCATTGCCTTGCCCATCTGCGGAACCACTAACTCCTGATGAGCCAGCCAACGTGGTCACCAGACCATCCATCGTGACTTTTCGAATGACATTATTGAATTCGTCAGCCACGTACAGATTCCCGCTTGTATCAACCGCTATTCCATTAGGCCTGTTGAATCTGGCCGCAGTACCTTGCCCATCCATAGACCCGGGGCCTTCCGTATGGCCCGCCAACAGATCCAGGCCTCGTGCGGCGACCTTGAGTGTTTTGGTGTCTGAGGCGGCCCCGTTGGACCCGGCCAAGGTATAGGTTTGACGGCGCACGGGCGCGACGTGGCTGGAAAGTCCACTCACTGCAGCCCCATCCAGGGTGAAGCTGAGGGGTAGGCCTGAGTAGGTCCAATTAAGACTGCTCGTCCCCCCGAAATCCACCAAGTTGGATGATGCGGTGAAGTTCGTGATCTGGAAGGGTGTGGCGTCGACGTTCAGAGTCGCTTTGGCCGTGACCGATCCCGCGCCGTTGGTGGCCGTCAACGTATAGGTGGTGGTCGCGGTAGGCGACACATTCTTCGTGCCCGATTCCAGGGCAACACTGCCCACGCCCTGATCTACCGACAAGCTAGTGGCCCCGGTCACGGTCCAGGACAAGACACCGGTGCCACCGATGGGAATCAGGGTTGGCGAAATCGTGAAGGCTTGGATGGTTGGCTTGGGCAACACGGTGAGTGAAGCCGCAGTGCTAGCCACAGAACCCAGGCTGTTGGAAACCGTCACCGAATAAGCCCCGGCATCATCAGCCTGGGCAGTAGCGATGCTGTAACTGTTTCCGGTGGCGCCATTGATGGCCGTTCCATTCTTCTGCCACTGGTAGCTCAGGGGAGCCGTCCCCGTCGCCGTCACGCTAAAGCTGGCAGTTTGTCCTTGATTCACCGTCAGGTTCGCGGGCTGACTCGTGATCGCCGGTGGCAGGTTCACCGAAAGGGTGGCGGCGCTGCTGGTCGCGGAACCGGCCACGTTTGTCACCACCGCCGTGTAGGCCGCCACAGCGGTAGCCTGGGCATTGGCGATGCTGTAGCTGCCCTCAGTGGCACCACTGATGGCCGTTCCATTCTTCTGCCACTGGTAGTTCAAGGGAGACGTGCCCGTTGCCGTTACGCTGAAGCTGGCGGCCTGTCCTTGATTCACCGATAGGTTCGTCGGCTGAGCGCTGATGGCGGGAGGCACAGGAGGAGGTGCGGAGCTAGATCCGGCACCCCCACAACCCAACAAAAGGGAGATTCCCAACACCACTGGGCAACCGACGGCAAAACCCGGTCGAAGGATCCGCATGATCCTTTCCTCCCTGGAAGTTAGACTTGTAAATCGTTCTACATCGTAGAAGTAAAATACCTGCGGTGGTCCACGGAAAATCACCCTCAAGGTCTGGAATAAACGCGAATGCCCGTCCACTTCCTTTCGGCATCGCCCGCGCCGATCCGCGAGACACCGCTCGCACCCGCCGGCCCGTCTTCGATCCAGGTCACGGCTTGGGATAAACGCGGAGGCCCACCCACTTTTTTAGGATCACCTTCCCCGGCGCGAAACCTCGGGGCTTGCTGATGTCGGCGATGCGGGCCAGGTGGACCTCCACCTTGCCCCCGTCGCGGGCCTTGCTGTGGTAGGCGGCCAGTTCCGCGGCGCGCTCGATCACAGTACGGGGCAGTTCGCTGAGCTTGTCGGGATTGCGGATCACCACATGGCTGCCCGGTTGGCTCGCCACGTGAAGCCAGAAATCCAGGTTGTCGGCGACCTTGAAGGTGAGCTGGTCGTTCTCGGCGTCCCCCTTGCCGATGAGCACCTCGAAGCCGTCCACCATGACGCTGCGGAAGGCCATGCCCTTGCCGTCCTTGCGCTTTCCCTCTCCGGCCTGCATCCGCTTCGTCCCCTTGTCCTTGGCCACGCCTCTGCCCTTGGCGAGGCCTTCCCCCTTTGGTTGTCGCGCAAGCGGCAGCTCCGGCGCAAGGATTTGCGCTTCGGCCTCCGCCCGCACCGACCATGCCGCCCGCTCCCGGGCCAGCTCACCCTCGAGCTCCGAGACCCTCGCCAGCCCCCGCTCCGCCTTCTTCGCGGCCATGAACCAAGCCTGCACGGCATCCTCGGCCGACCGTCCCTCCGGCAGGGGCAGCCGCGCGCCATCCAACAGAACCACCTCCCGCGTGGCGCCCTTCAACCGGTAGAGCTCGGCCGATAGGCGCCGGGCCAGGTCCTTCTGGGGCAGCCTTTCCTCGTGTTTCGCTCGATCCCTGGCCAGGGCCGCGGCCAGGCGGTCCAGCCGCGCGGATTCCGCCTGCCGCCGACGCTCCGCCGCGGCCTTGGCGGGACCCAGAATCAGCGCCTCAGCCCGTCCTTCGGACCAGACCCGGTGCCGGGCCAGCAGGTCGCCTTCGCCCTCCAGCACCTCGGGCTCCACCCCGGACAGGGCGGCCTCCAGGCGGTCGCCCCACCGTTCCCGCCAGCGCCGCAGGGGCGGCGGGTCCTCAGCGGGCTGGGGTGCAGATGCTGGAAAGGGCACGCCCAAACCAAGGCGCGGTAACGGGGTGTCCACGCCATCCACGCGGATGCCCGGACGGCCGGGAATGGCCTGGAAGGCCAGCCGCACCGCCTCCATGCGTCCCGAGATGGCCCGCCGCTGGAACATGAGCCCGAGCCACCGCTCCCGGGGATTCCCCTCCACTCCCTTCAACCGGGCGCCCTTGAGCCACGTGCCCCAGACCGTGGGGCTGTCCTTGGACGCCTCGGTCTGCAGCCGTTTCCAGACAGGGTGATCCGTGCCCAGGAGCCACAATTCCGGCTTCGGCTGGAGCAGCAGCACCCAACCCTCGGCAGCCTTCCGGCCAGCCCAACGCAGGCCCAGCGCCCGGTCCGAGGCCCAGACTGCCTCCACGGGCAAATCCCCCCGATTCCTCAACCACGCCCGTCCCAGCGCGAGCAGAAGCGGTGCGTCCATAATTAGGACAGTCCCAAGATCACGCGCTCTCCCCTTGTCTTTTTTCGACCCCAGCAGTCATGATGTGACATTCTCCTTGTCCCAGCATCCCATGGACAAGACCCGCCCGAGGGCCTCTCGCCATGGCCCGGATCAACCGATAAGCGAAAACTAATGACCTTTTCCGTTCCCATGGGCCCCCAGTCGCTCCAGGTTCTCCTGGTGGACGATAACCCCATCCAGTTGAGCCTCCTGCGGCACCTCTTCCATCGCCATGGCCACATGACCATCGAGGCCCGCAATGGAGCAGAGGCCCTGATTGTCCTGGCCACGGAATTCCCGGATGTGGTGGTGTGCGATTGCGTCATGCCCCTCCTCGACGGCTACCAGTTCTGCCGCCTGGTGAAGGACGATCGGGCCACGCGCCACCTGCCCGTCCTGCTCCTCACGGCCCAGGGCACCGGGCTGGCCCGGTTCTGGGCCAAGACCTGCGGCGCAGACCGGTTCCTCGTAAAGGGACGGGATCTGGATCACGTGGTGGAAGCGGCCACGGCCCTCGCCAAGCAGTCCCCCCGGCCGCACATCACCCACGCCGTTTCCAAACTGGCCCAGGAGAACTTCGGGGTGGACGCCATCCAGCGCCGGTTGGCCCAGGCCCTGGAACAGCGCCTGGTCGAAACGGCTTTGCGGGATTCCGTGGCCCGGCTCTACACGGCGGACCACGACACGCCCCGGCTGATCGAGGGGTTCATCGAGATCATTCAGGAGCTCGTCCTTCCTGGCGCCCTGCTCGTGGCCTACCAGGGCGAGGAGGGTTTCCTGTGCCACGGTGTGCACGGGTCCTCCACCAGCGCCGAGGATCGGCTCACCCTGGAACAGGCCGCTGCTCAGCAGGGACTCTTCAAGGCCATGCCCGGCTGCCACTGGCACCCCGCAGCCGATAATGATGAACGAAGGCTGAACCTCCGCGATCCCGTCAGCCGAGTCTTCCCCGCCACCACACCGGGCTACCCGGTCGTGGGAACCCTGGCCTTCATCACGGAGCGGCGGGCCGCAGAGGATTTCGAGCGTCTCTTCGAGATCGCCGCAGAGGAACTGGGCCGTCTGTTGAGCCTCGAAGATTCCCGTCTGCGCCTCTACCACCAGGCCATCCGCGACCCGCTGACGGGCCTCTACAACCGGAAGCACATCCTCGACATGCTTGGCATGGAGCTCGATCAGTGCGGGCGTTTTGGCCATGGGCTGTCCATCATGCTGGTGGATCTCGACTATTTCAAGGCCGTCAACGACCGTTTCGGTCATGCCGTGGGGGACCAGGTGCTCAGCGTCATCGCCCAGCGCATGCTCTTCGGGCTGCGCAAGGTGGACCAGCTGGGCCGCATCGGCGGCGAGGAGTTCCTGGTCTACAGTCCCCAGACCGACCTGGATGGCACGCGGGCCCTGGCCGAGCGCCTCCGCAAACACGTGGCGATGGACGCCGTCTCCGGACTGCCCGTGAACGACCGCGTCACGATAAGCATTGGTCTCGCTACGTGGGAAGGCCCTGAAGATTCGACCGAGAACCTGATCGCACGCGCCGATCAGGCACTCTACCGGGCCAAGGCCGAAGGCAGGGACCGCGTCGTCGGTTGAGCCATTTCAGGGACCCTCGACAGCTCAGGGGAAGGCACCGCAAGATTCCCTATGCTTCCGAATGGAGTTCCCATGGAACCAGAGGATCTTGCTGAACGCGTGGCCCTCCTGGAGACCCAGGTCGCGTGGCTGCTTCAGCGGCAGCAAGCTGCCGCACCCGGGCCACAAGCCCAGGCTGCGGCCCTGACGCCCAGCCATCCCCTGCCCGGTCCTGCAGTGCGTCCCGCGGCTCCACGAAAGGAACTCTCCCCCGTGGTGTGGATCGCGGGCATCGCTGCCTCGATCTTCCTCCTCGGTGCCATCTTCTTCTTCCGCTGGGCCATTGAGCAGGGCTGGGTGGGCGCCGAACTGCGCTTCGTGTTTGGCCTGCTGGTGGGCGGCGCCATCACCGCCTTTGCCGCGAAGCTGATCCTGGGCGACAGTCGGCACCTGGGCGTGGCCCTGCTGCTGGCGGGCCTCGGCACCCTGCAGTTCACCTTCCGCGCCGGGGCCTGGCAATACCACTTCTACGCCGCGCCGCTAGGGCTGGCGGCCACGGCCCTCGTCACCTTGCTGGCCGGCGCGCTGGCATCCCGGGGCCGCAGCAGCGGAGCGCTCACAGTGGCTTTGGTCTCCGGCCTCGCCGCGCCCCTGGTGTTCAGCCAGGGTGGCCATCATGAAGTGGCCCTGGCCGTGTATCTCGCCGTGCTCATGGCCGCCACGCTCACGGTGCCCTACATTGCCGGCACCGGGGGGACCTGGCATGGTCCACGCTGGGCGGCCCTCATCGGTGTATGGTTGCTGCTGTTATCGGCCTGCGCGGATGTACTGAAGGCCGACGCCCCCCTCCTGAGCGCGCTGCTCATCCTCCACCTGCTCCTCGCAGGCCTGTGGGCCTGGTTGCCGGGCACCAGGGAGGTTCCTGGCACGGCCACGGTGCTGTGGCTGGTGGCCTCGATCCTGGCCACCTCCTACGGCTGGTTGCTGTGGAAGCGGCAGGATCTTGGGGTGGAGGCCTATGCCCTCCTCGTGATCGCCGTGGCGGCCCTGAATCTGGCACTGATCCACCCGCTGCGGCGGCGCATGGGGGGCCGCCGCGCGGACTGGGGCCTGCTCGCCTTGGCCGCCGGGCATCTGGCCCTGGCCGTACCCGTGGCCCTGGCCTGGCGTTGGGTGGGACCCCTCTGGGGCGCCTTCGCCCTGGGCCTCGCCGGGGCCTCCCTCAAGGCCGACGACAGCGCTTTCTCCGAAGAGGCCACCGCCCTGCGCTGGCTCGCCGCAGCCATGGCCCTTTTGACCACGCTGCGCTGGGCCTTCCACGGCCTCGACGGATTCTATTCCCACGGCAGCGCCCCGGCGCCTTTCCTGAATGCCGCTTTTGCCGAAGGGGCCCTGGCCTCTGCGGCCTGGTTCCTGCTGGCGCAACGAGGGGGGCCCCTTGGTCTGATCTCCTTCCTTGCCCTGGAGGTGACGGCCAATGTGACCTTGGCCCTCGAGGTGGCCCGGCTGGTGCAGTGGTTCCAAAGGCCCACGCACCTGGGCTATGGCCCCTCCCGCGCGGCCTCCATCGCCATGACCCTGGTGTGGGCCCTCTCCGGCGCCTGGCAATGGATGCGCGGCCTCGGTCAGCAAGAAGAGGTCCGACGGGTCCTGATGATCCCTGGCTACGCCTGGATGGGCGTGGCCAGCTTCAAGCTCGTCGCCTCCGATCTGGATCGTGCCGACACCCCCCTGCGGGCCCTGGCCTTCCTCGGCGTGGGGGGCATCGGCATGGCCGCGGCCATCCTTGCCAACCGCAGGCGGACCGGAGCAACCTCATGAGGCACATGGCCTTCCTCCTGCTCCTGCTGGGTCTCGCCTGCGCCCGCGAGGATCGCGCCGCCCTGCACCGGCGGCCCATCTCCCCCACAGCCGCCAGCGGCTGGGCGCGCCTACCCCTGGATGCGGACGCCCAGCGCCAGGTGAAGGGTGCCTGGCTCGCGGATGCCGCCGGTCGGAGCATCCCCTTCCTGGAGGTCCGCGAAGGGCTGTGGGAATCCCGCTCGCTGCCACTGGAGCACACGCTCACCGGCAAGGACGCCGAGGGCCGCCCCACGGTGGAGTTCTCGCTGAAACTGCCCGAGGGCTGGCGGATGGGGGAGCGAGAAACGTTGNNCGCCGCAGCCTCGACATGCCCTGGGACGGCCAGCGCTATCGGTTGACGCTCACGGCTTCCCAGGGCGAAGCCCCGCGGATCCGCGGCCTGCAGGCCCGCGCCGAAACCCGGCCGGAGGCCCTCGAAGCCGAACTGGCCCTGGACGGAACCCTCACGCTCGAACCCGCCAAGCCCCACACCTGGCGCCTGACCCTGCCGGATGCGGACCGCATCGTGGGCCTGGACCTGGTACTGGTCCCACCCGCAGCCCCCCTGCGACCGGAAATTTCCATCGGCGAGAACGCGGACGATCCGCGCAGCTGGCCCTGCGGTGACCTGGTCTGGAACCTTCCGGCCCTCAACACGAAGGCCAGCCGCATCGCCCTCCCGCCCGTGCAGGCGAAGACCCTCACTCTCAGCCTGCCCGAGGGCGCCACGCCGCAGAGCGTACGTATCCTCGTGCGGCGGCAGACCCTGATCTTCCCCGCGGAGGCCGGACAGGCCTACGCCCTGCATCTCGGTGGCGAAGCCAAGCCCGCTCCCGGGAACCTCGGCGCCCTGCCTTCGATCCGCACCCTCGCCGCCAGCACGCCCCTCAGCCTCGGCGCCACCGAACCCGATGACCAGGGCCTCCCCCGCCGAGAAAGCGCCGATCAGCGCGCCCGGCCCTGGATGCCATGGATCGCCGGACTGGCGCTGGTGGTGCTGGGAGGCGCGGCGTGGTGGCTCTTCAGGCGGGATGCCTGAGTTTCGTCAGGTCTTTGAGACGGACTTCTCCCTCAACTGCACCAGCGCCACCGCCGCGAGGATGATGGCCATGCCGAGGATCTCTCGCGGACCGAAGGCTTCGTGCAGGATGAGGCTGCCCAGCAGCACGGCCACCAGGGGGTTCAGGTAGGCGTAGGTGCCCATCTTGGCGGGGGGCCAGGCCTTGGCCAGGTAGATGTAGGCGGAGAAGGCCAGCAGGGACCCGAAGAGGGCCAGGTAGACGATGGCACCGAGGGCTTTGTGGGTGACGGGACCGCGCAGGAACCCGCCCGTGAAGGGGGCCGCGGCGAGGCCGATGACGGCCGCGGTGAGCATCTGGATGCCGACGTTGGTGAGCAGTCCCCCGCCGTGGACGAAGTGCTTGCCGTGCAAGGTGCCCCAGGCCCAGATGANNATGGAGAACACTGCCAGCCAGAGCGGCACCAGGGCGGCCAGGATGGCCGCCAGGCCCGAGGAGACGTGCAGTTCTGCCCAGGACACCAGCGCGTTCGACCCCCCCAGCAGCAAGGCGCCCACCACCATGAGGTGTCCGGCCTCGCGGGGCGGCGGCCAGGACTCCCGGCGCAGCCTGCCCAGGCCCAGCGCGAGCACCGAGGCCACCGAGAACCGCGCGGCCACCATGCCGTAGGGCGTGAAGGATTCCAGCCCCAACGCGATGGCAAAATAGGTGGATCCCCACACCACCGCCACCGTGAGGTAGGCGAGCCAGGCGAGCATCAGACTTCCCGCCCCCGGGCCGAGGATCTGCTCACTTCTTGACCTTCTTCCCTTCCCTGTCGACGGGGAAGGGACTCGGGCCAGCCTTTTCCCAGTGGGTTTCCAGCACCATGGTGGTCCGCGTGGTGACCATGGGTCCCAGGGCCCGGATGCGCCGCAGGCGCTCGGCGATGCCCGCCGGGGTATCCGCCACGATCTTCAGCAGCAGGGCGTCCTCGCCGGCGATGGTGTGGGCCTCCAGGATGTCCGGTTCGTCTTCGAGCGCCTTGATGAAGCGCTGCTCGATGATCTCATTGTTGTCCTTGTAGCGGACGGCCACGAAGGCCACTGCGGGCTTGTTCACTGCGGCGGGGGCCACCCGGGCCGCGTAGCCATTCAGCACACCATCGGCCTCCAGGCGCTTCACGCGGTCAATGATCGTGGGACGGCTCACGCCCAGGCGCTCGGCCAGTTCCGCGTGGCTCATCCGCCCCTCCTGCTGGAGCAGCGCCACCAGCCGGCGGTTGAGATCGTCTTCCATCAGCAGCTTCGCCATGACTGGCTCCGGACCATAAAGGATTGGGTTCAATTGGACATTATGGCAGGGGATCGGACAAGTCTGATGACACCCCGTCAACTCCCCTAGTGACGTTAAACTGGCACCGAGGTAACCATGGACTTCGCCCGACCCTTCACCGACCAGAGCTTCTTCCTCATTGCGGGGCCCTGCGTCATCGAGAGCCGGGAGCACTCGCATTTCATGGCCGCCAGCCTGCGGGATCTGGCAGAGGCCCGGGGCATCCCCTTCATCTATAAATCCAGCTTCGACAAGGCCAACCGCACCAGCGGGGACAGCCATCGCGGACCAGGCATGGAGGAGGGGCTTGATATCCTGGCCGAGGTGCGCAGCCGCTATGGCGTGCCGGTGCTGACCGACGTGCATGAGAGTGATCAGTGCGGACCCGCTGCCCAGGCCGTGGACGTGCTTCAGATCCCCGCCTTTCTCTGCCGCCAGACGGACCTGCTGCTGGCTGCCGCCGCCACGGGCCGCACCGTAAACCTGAAGAAGGGCCAGTTCCTCGCGCCCTGGGACCTCAAGCATGGCGTGGAGAAGCTGCAGTCGGTTCCCGGCCACGGCCCCGTCTGGGTCACCGAGCGCGGCTCCACCTTCGGCTACGGCAACCTGGTGGTGGATTTCCAGAGCTTCCCGAACCTGCGGAAGACCGGTTGCCCGGTGGTCTTCGACGCCACCCACAGCGTCCAGAAACCGGGCGCCCTGGGCAACGCCACCGGGGGCGCCCGGGAGATGATCCCCACCCTGGCGCGGGCCGCGGCCACCTGCGTGGACGGTTTCTTTTTCGAGGTGCACGACTGCCCAGAGAAGGCCTTCAGCGACGGACCCAATGCCATGCGGCTGGAACATTTCGGCGACCTGCTCGACCAACTCCTGGTGCTCTGGCGGGCGGGCCGGGCCGCGGCGCTGCAGGATCCCGCGGGGAAGTAATGGCTGATGTCCTGAAAGCTGGCCGAGGCCTGGAGCTGCGTCCGCTGAACCTGCGCGATGCGAAGGCCCTCTTCCCCCTGGTGGAGGCCAACCGGGAGCGGCTGCGGCGCTGGCTGCCCTGGCCTGACGCCAACCGCAGCGTCCTGGACACCCGGGCCTTCATTCTTCGGGTCCGGGCCCATGCGCGAGCCGGCATCGGCCAGTCCTTCGGCGTGTGGTGGAAGGGGGCCCTGGTGGGCACCGCCGGTTTCGTGTGGATCGATGCCGCCAACCACAGCGCCGCCATCGGCTACTGGCTGGCCCAGGAGGCCGAAGGCCACGGCCTGATGACCTCCGCCGTGAAGGCGCTGCTCCTCCATGGCTTCCAGACCCTCGAACTCAACCGCATCGAGATCCGGGTCGGCGTCCGCAACCGCCGCAGCCGCGCCATCCCCGAGCGCCTGGGCTTCCGTCATGAGGGCACCCTCCGGCAGGCGGAACGCCTGGGCGGCCGCTTCGTGGATCACGCCGTCTACGGGATGCTGGCCTCGGAGTGGCGGGGCCGTTAGCCAACCATTGCTCAAGACGAAGGAAAGCGATCAGCCAGTGGTGAACAAGGATGCTCCCCGACGCACATTCGAGCGATCGCTCCCAACCAAACGCGCACTCTGATCCAAAGTAAGAGCTATAGATAAGCGGAGGCGAGCGGAGATGCAGAGGAAAGCTGAGAAAAGATTCTTAGCTCTTGCTCCGCTCTCCTCCGCTCCTCTGCAGTCCTCAGCTGTTATTAGCTTTCCAACCGAGTCGTGGAAACGCTAGGTTAGCCCAGTCCCGCCGCGTAGGTGAGGTTCAGGAGGGCCATGGCCCGAGTCACCTTGCCCACGCTGTTCTTGTTGGTGTCGGTATAGGGTATGCCGCGGCGCTCGAGGGCCTCGTAGTCGAAGTTGCCGTCGCCGCTCAGGTCGAAGCAGAGGACCCCATCCTTGATCCAGTCCGTGTTGATCTGGTAGCCCGGGGCGGGCACGGCGCTGACGATGACGTCGGCCATGCGGATGAACTGCTCGAGGTGGGCCTTGTTGGTGTTCGCGTGGCAGAGGATGGGCGTGGCCTTGAGGTTGGCCACCATGGCCGTGAGGGGCCGCCCGATGCGCAGGCTGTCGTTGATCACCAGTACGGTCTTGCCCGCCAGCCAGGCCTCGCCGAACCCGCGCTTCAGGGTCTTCACGATGGCCCGGGCCGTGCATGGTGTCATGCAGCGGTGTTGGGTGCCATCGTCCATGCGCTTCCGGTACTTGTTCAGGAACCCGATGTTGATGGCGTGCAGGCCCTCGATGTCCTTGCCCGGGTCCACCAAGTCCATGACCTCGTCGTCCTTGATCTCGGCATAGCGCAGGGGGTAGAAGATGAACACCCCGTGGGTCTTCTCGTCCTGGTTGAGCCGGGCCACCAGCTTCACCATCTGCATGCCGTTCTCCACGCGCAGATCCATCGCGTTGATGCCCAGGTTCTCGCAGTCCTTCATGAGCCAGTGCTGGTAGGTGACGCTGCCGGGATCCTGGGTGCCGAGGATGACGCCCAGCCCCGGGGAGAACCCCAGCTTCTTCACGTTGGAGCGCACCAGCTCAAAGTAGTGGCGGGCGGTCTCCTGGCAGTCGAGCTTTCCGGTCAGCGTAGCGGGCATGCGGCACCCCAATTTGAAGTCTATCGAATCCACAGCCTACACCGGCAGGCCGGCCCCTTATCCTGATTCCATGAACTCTTCCAAACCCGGCCATATCCAGGCCCGTCTCCGCGCCGCCTACCCCGACGCCCACTGCGCCCTCGACCACAGGGATCCCTTCCAGCTGGTGGTGGCCACCATCCTCAGCGCCCAGTGCACGGACGCCCGGGTCAACCTCACCACCCCGGCGCTCTTTGCCCGCTTTCCCGATGCCGCCAGCCTCGCGATGGCGAGTCAGGCGGAGGTGGAGGGCCTCGTCAAGTCCACGGGTTTCTTCCGCAACAAGGCCCGGAACCTCATCGGGCTCGCCCAGGCCCTGATAGCCCGGCATGGGGGCCTCGTCCCCTCAGATCCCGCGGCCCTGGGGGCCCTCCCCGGCGTGGGACAGAAGACCGCCAATGTCGTCCTCGCCAACGCCTTCGGCGTCCCTGCCCTGGCCGTGGACACTCACATCTTCCGCGTGGCCCGGCGCCTGGGCCTCTCCCAAGCCAC
>PMJK01000058.1 GCA_003158505.1 Holophagaceae bacterium
GTTGAACCACTGCGGCGAGTTGGGGGCGCACATCTGATTGGCGAGCATGTAGGTGAGCTCGTCGTAAAAGGCCTGGGCGTCCTCGGCCGTCTCGAAATACCCGTGTGTATCCCCCCAGTGCCGCCAGCAGCCCGCCAGGCGATGGAACACCTGCCGGGCGTCCTTCTCCCCGTTGTTCTGGGCGTCGATCCCTTTCCGGCGGAAATATTTCTGCGCCAGGATGTCCACGGCCACCTGGGACCAGGTCTCCGGCACCATCACGTCCTTCGCCTCGAAGACCACGGTGCCATCGAGTTTGGAGATGCGGCTGGTCCTGGGTACGAACGGGATCCCTTCCAGGGGATCGTGACCTGCCTTGGTGAAGTGGCGGGCGATCTTCATTTGGTTGTCCTGGGCAAGGGGGGAAGAGAACTGTTCAAAAAACACGGCATGACTGAGGGCGTACAAAGCCCTCCCCGGGAGGTGGGGGCTTTAAGCTTACCTCTAGGGATTGTGCTGAGAGACAAGGGTGGCCCCAAGATGTAGGGGTGTCAAGGGCTGGCGACCGGATTTTCCTATCATCTTAAAAGCGCTTGGGAGTCAGCGACTTTCATCATGGTGTCCCTTCGCGCAAATGCCTCGCATTGGCCCAAAGGGTCCGATCCCGGTTAGCCTGGATGCAAGCCGGGCCCCATGCATCGGGGTGCGATGAACCGGGTCAGGTCGGAAGAAGCAGCCCTAAGTCGTTCCCTCGAGTGCCGTGGTAAGCCCGGCCCCTTTCGCGCTTGGCGCGAAAGGGGCCGGGCTTACCAACCGTTTGCGCGGCGCCTGCGGCTTGCGCTCGCGGGTCGGCATTGGCATTCGAAGAGGTGTCTGAATGATTTCATTATTGCAGATATGATTAATGTAGAATGTTAAACTTGATTGTGGCGAGGGTGATTGCTACAGATAATCTCGAAGACTCGTTATCCGAGAGATCCGCGATGAAGCCAGGGGTCCGAGCACTCGGTGTTGCAGCCGTCTTCCTGGTGGTCACGACCCGTGTCCTGGCCCAGGAAGTGGAGGTGGACTTCTCCGCTTGCCAGGGCATGTCCGAAGTGTTGGAGGCCATGCACAACTGCGCTTCGCTCGAAAGCGTGTCGCGCAGGCTCGACGCGCTCCTCGATACGCGCCCCTATCAGATGATGTTCAAACACTACAACCGCTCCTGGAGGCCCAATCATCTTCCCAAGCCCGTATTCAAGAGGATGATCCTGAGCCTGCGGTTTGAGGGGGAATACACTCCCGGCGAGAACTCCCGCGCGGATTCGATGCTCAAGCAATGGAAGGGCTTCTATCGCGATCCTTCAAGGTACAGAGAACGCCTTCGCGCCCTGGAGGCGGTGGACCTGCGCACGCTTATCGCCGATGGCATCCGATACGCCCAGGGCTGGCTCCCACCGGAGTGGAAGATTCCCGGTTTCTACCTTCCGGTCATCCCCAACGGTGGGAGCCCGGCGTTCGCCATCGAGGGCACTCAGGGATTCGATTTCCTCCAGCTTCCTTTGACCCCTTCGGGAGGGCTTGACCTGGAGTGGCTGGTGGCCACGATCTCCCACGAGTCGAATCACTTGGGCCTGCGGCCGACAACACCGGAGTCTTTGACCCAGGCCGAGAAGGTGGCCTACAGGGTGGTTAGCTTCTGTGTCGCGGAAGGCGTCGCGACGGAATTCATCAGCGGCCCCCCTCCAGGTCGGGTGCCGGCGATTCCCGGCGCCCGCTTCCACATCTTCGACGCGGATATGACCAGGGCCTGGAACGAGCGAGTCGCCGAGGAAGCCCAGATCGTAGACCATTTGGCCTCCCAGTTGGACCGGGCCACTTCCGGTGCCCTCACGGCGGAGGGATTTGATGGGGACCTGCGCGACTATTGGCTGAGTGGCTCTATCGGCCGCGCCTATGTGCTCGGCTCAGAGATTTTTGGCGCCATCGACACGGCCTTCGGCAAGGAAGCAGTGTTCACAGCGATGAGGGATCCGCGACGGATGTTCGGACTCTACAACGCCGCGCTTGACGCAGAACTCCAGGCATTGAGCCATTGCATCCGGATTCCCGAAAAAACGGTGCAGCAGGCGATGGCCATCGGAAACCGGACAACCAGTCCAGCCAGGGACTGAGGCTAGACGGCAGTGGCGTCTTTCTGTCCCAGAATCCGCGCGGCGGATTCTGAGCCCGCGCGGCACACGGTGTACAGCGGGCACGCCGCGCAGGTGCTGCGCTTGCGCAGGCCGGGACAATCGCCGAGGATGCCGAGGTGGCTGAGGGCGAAGTCGTAGCGGAGCGGATCGGCGGGATCGAGACGGCGCAGGGATGCCGTGATCTCGAGGGCCATCTTCCCGTCTGGGGTGGCCCGGCGACTGAGGCCGATGTAGCGCGATACGCGGGCCACGTGGGTGTCGAGGGGGATGGTCAGCCCATCCGCTGGGTAGCGGGTCCAGAGGCCGAGGTCGGGCCAGCCGGTCCGCACCATCCAGCGGAGGAACATCCGCCAGCGTTTGCACGCGGCGCCTTCCAGAGGATCGGGCAGGGAGAAGCGGGAGCCATAGGAGGCCGGCAGTTCGGTTCGCAGGCGCTGGACCAGTCGCGAAAGCGCGTCATCGGGCCCTTCGCCGGGGCCCGGCAGGAGATGGGGTTCAAGGCCCTGGCCGCTCTCCCCGTCGAGGCGCTTCCAGGCCAGCAGCCAGGCCACGAGGTCGGGGCCGGTGTGGAAGCGCCAGGCCCAGGAGGCTAGGCCGGAGGTGAGGGCCTTCCGGGCTGCGGCCACGGACCTTTCCCGGAGCCAGGTCGCGGGCCGGGCCCCCAGGGGGGCCAGGGCGGCCTGGATGGCGCGGATCATCGGGTCCACCCGTCCATATGCAAGGTGGGCGGCCACGAAGGCGCCGACCTCGCGGTCCAGGGGCGCCTCGTAGTCGAAAAGGACGCTGAGGGGATCCCTGGCCAGCGCGACCGCCGTGTCGTACCGCTCGCAGAGCCCGTCCAGGCGTGTCTTCAGGGCAAAGGTCGAGGTCCCCATGGCGACAGTGTCTCAGGAGCCGCCAACCCCGCCGGCGAAAAACCGCACCCTGTGCCTAAAAGCACTATGTAAATGAAGCACCTCCCGTTAGGCTAATCAGTGGTGGCCCGTGGCCCCTTCTGGAGTAATAACCGCACATGATGAACCTGCGTGGCCTTGGAAACCTGGCGAAGATCCTCGAAGAAGCTGCAAAGCCCGATTCCGTGTTGCGGGAAGACCGCGAGAAGCCGAAGCCCAAGGTTCTCAAAAAGGGAGAGAAGACCGGAAACATCCGCGTCATGGATCCCAAGCGGAAGGTCTGGTACGAAAAACGGCTGAAGGAGATCACCGCGAAGTCCGTTGCACCGGAAGACCAGGCTACTGGTCCCGTGAGCGCACCGCAGAATTCCGTGGCCCCGGCCTTGGCCAAGACCGCGGCTTCCAAGATGGGTGGCTCGCTGCTGCAGACCCTGGCCGCCGCCAAGGACGTCAAGCCCAAGGCTGAGGGGCAGAAGCGTTCCGAAGCCTGGCGCCGCAAGCCCGGCGAATCAATCTTCTAGGCTGTAGGTGGTAGACCCAAGGCTCTAGATGCAAAATTATGGCGGCCAAGTGGCCGCCATAATTTTGTTAACGCGGGGCGGAACGCCCCGCGCGTTCATATTGCACTGCTGACGGGCCTCAAATACTTCTTCCCGATCCAGGTTGCGGCCAGGGGCCGTTCGAGCTTGCCCTGGCGCAGGTCCCCGAGGGTCAGCAGGGCCAGGTCCAGAACCGGCGTGGAACCATCCAGGGTGCCCTCGGCAAGCCGAGATTCGAGCTCGGATCGGCGGATCGCCTGGATGCCCTTCTCAAGCCGCACGAGGACCGCCTGGGGATCCTCCAAGGCCATTCCCAGTCTGGCGACGATCTGGGACACGCCCCGCAGCATGCCATCGATGGCGCAGCCTGAAGGCTGGGCGGCGAGGGTGGGTTCGGCGATGGCGATGATGCGGTGCTCGAGCAGGGTCCACGCGCCCATGTACTGGATGCCTTTGTGCCGCCAGCGGCCAAGAAGGGCCTCCAGGTCCAGTGCCAGTGCGGATGTCTCGGTGGGACAGGCCAGCGCGAGCAGCCAGAGCCGGGCGTCATCGGGCAGGCTGGCAAAGGCGGACAGGGACATGGGAACTCCGGGTGTCAGGACAGTCTAGTGTCAAGACAGTCTATGGGATGCCATCATTCCGGAGTTCATCTCCGGACCGCCCCCGTCCAGAGTTCCGTGACGATCGTTCCATCGACTCTCGCGTAAGGTAGTGAGTGATGCGAGATACGGCAATCCTTCTCCTGAACCTCGGCGGCCCGGTGAACCTGGATCAGGTGGAACCGTTTCTGGCGGCCCTGTTCGGCGACCGGGAGCTCATCCGGCTGCCGGGCCCTGCCTGGCTGCAGGGCCCCTTCTCGAAGCTCATCGCGAAACTGCGGGCCCCCGGTGCGAGGAAGCGCTATGCGCAGATCGGCGGTGGCTCCCCGCTGCTGCGCGAAAGCGCCTTCCAGGCCTCGGCGCTGCGGTCGGCCCTCCGCGCCGCCGGCCGCCAGGAAGCCGTGAAGCTCTGTTTCCGCAACGCATCACCGCGGGCCGCAGGGCTGCTGAAGGCCCTGAAGCGCCAGGGCATCACCAAACTCGTACCCGTGACGCTTTACCCTCACGATTGCCGCGCCACCACGGGATCGAGCCTGCGGGAACTGGCGGTCGAAGCCGCCAAGGCCGGAATGGAAATCCTGCCGGGCGTGGACCACTACGCCACGGATCCGGATTACCTGGATGCCCTGGAGGCGCCGATCCGGGCCGCCCTGAAAGAGCTGCCTGAAGCCACGGTGATCTTCAGCGCCCACAGCCTTCCCGTGCGCCAGATCGAGGCTGGGGATCCCTACGAAAAGGAGATCCACGCCACCCGGGATGCCCTGATGGCGCGCATCGGCGAGATTCCCGGCGGCTACCTCCTGGCCTACCAGAGCCGCACAGGACCTGTGCGCTGGCTGGAGCCGCCGCTGAAAGCCGTGCTCGAATCCATGGGCGGCCGGGATGTCATCGTCGTGCCCATGAGCTTCGTCAGTGAGCACATCGAGACCCTGCACGAGCTGGACATCGAGTACCGCCACGTGGCCGACCAGGTCGGCATCCGCGCCTACCGCCGCGTGGCCGCCCCGGGCATCGATCCCGCCTACATCCGCTGCCTCACCCGGCGCGTCCTGGAGATCCTCCCATGAGCACCTTGATCCTCGGCGGTGGCGTGACGGGCCTCGCGGCGGCCTGGCGCCTCCAACAGCGCGGCGAGACCGTGGAAGTGTGGGAGGCCGGCGCCTCTGTGGGTGGCTGGATGAAGACCTTGCCCTGGGAGGGTGGTCACTTCGAGACCGGACCGCAGGGGGTGCTCTGGCAGAAGGGCACGGCCGTGGACCGCCTCTTCAGTGCCCTGGACCTGCCCTTCCGATCGCCGGGCACCGGGGCCCGCTGGGTGGGGAAGGGCGGGCGTCTCATCCCCGTGCCGGCCTCACCCCCGGGTCTGATGCTCTCCCCGCTGATGTCGCTGGGCGCCAAGCTGCGGATGATGGCCGAGCCGTTCATCCCTGTGCGCGGGGCGGAGCCCGAGGAGGGCCTCTCGGCCTTCATCGCCAGGCGCCTGGGCAAGGGCGTGGCCACCGAACTGCTGCCCGCCATGGTGGCGGGGGTGCTGGCGGCGCCAGCGGACATCCTCTCCGTGGACGCCATCCCCAAGCTGCGCCAGTGGGAAGCCACGGGCAGCCTGGTGAACGGCATCCGCAAGAGCGGCGTGAGCCACATGGTAGTGCCCGAGGGCGGCATGGGCCAATTGCCCATACGCCTCGCCTCGAAACTAGCCACCGTGCGCACGGGCCTTCGCGCCGAGCGCCTGGAATCGCTGCCGGGGAACCGCTGGCGCGTGAGCGGGGGCGGCGAAGTGCGAGAGGCGGATCGCGTGGTGCTGGCCCTGCCGGCCTACGAGGCCGCGGCCCTGCTGGGTTCCGTGGGCCCCCAGAGCGCCGAGGCCCTGGGTGCCATCCCCTACACGTCAGTGGATCTCTGGCACAGCCGCCACACGCCCCTGCCGGACCTCAAGGACAGCTTCGGCTTCCTCATCCATCCCCTCGAAGGACGCGGGTACCTGGGTTCTCTCGTACCGTCCTGGATGGATCCCCAGAGCGCGCCCCAGGGCCTCATGCAGCTGCGCAGCTTCATAGGCGGCGCCTTCGGCAAGCCCGCCGATCTGGATGCCTGGGAGGGCATCTTCGCCCGTCTGAGGCACTGGGTCCCCGCCCTCGGCGAGGCCGTGACAGTCCGTCACGAGCGGGCCGAGCGGGCGATCCCTCGTCCCGAGCTGGGCCACCGGGCGCGGGTGAAGGCCGCGCTGGAGGGACTGCCCCCGGGACTGGACTGGCTCAGCAACGCCCGCTTCGGACCGGGCGTGCGCGACATCCTGGAAGGGCTTGAAAACTGGAGTTGACCACCCCAGGGCGGCCAATCCGGCCGTATCCCGTGACAGGAGTCGCCTACCGGCTCAGAATGGGCCCCAGTTCCCAAGGAGTTCCCATGCGTCCCACCCTGCTTGCCGCCTTCCTGTTCCCGGCCATGCTCATGGCCCAGCCCGCGCCCGCTGCTCCCACCCCCATCCGACCCCATGCGGAGCTGAAGACCGGCACTGCCGTGGAGAAGCTGGAGATCGTGGGTGAGACCTCGGAATTCAAGGTCGCCGCCGGAACCCGCATCTATGCCTGGGCCAAGGTCATGGGCGCCGCCGATACCACCGTGACCTTCGTGTTCAGCAAGGGGGACAAGATCTCGAAGCAGGAATTGAAGGTGCCCCGCTCTCCCTACCGCACCAATGCCTACCGGACCTTCCGGAAGGGAGATGAAGGCGAGTGGACCGTGAAGCTCATGGGCGACCAGGATGCCGTCCTGGGATCCGCTACCTTCAAGGTCGACATCCAGTAACCACTCGAAGACCATCCTCGAAGCCATCCTTGTTGGAGCGGCCATGCTGCATCTAGCCATGCTCGATGGAACTCTGCCCGTCGGCGCATCCATGTGGAAGATGGCCCAGCCCTGGTGGGAGTTCGTCCTGCGGGCCCTGGTCGTGTACGGGTTCCTCCTGATCACGCTCCGCCTCACCGGCAAGCGGCAGGTGGGCCAGCTGGCCCCCTTCGANNCTGCTGGCGGTGAACGGGTTCATGGGCTGGATCACCTGGCGCAGCAAGCGCGCGGAGATCCTGGTGGAGGGCCGCCCCCAGATCCTGGTCCACAACGGGGTTCCCGACGAGGTTTTGCTCGCCACCGAGCGCATTACCCGGCATGAACTGATGGCCGCGGTGCGCCAGGCCGGGCTTTCGGACCTTGCGGATGTCCGGGTAGCCATTCTCGAGACCAACGGCCGGATCAATGTCATCGCAAAGATGGCTGAGAAGGCTTGACGAAACGAATAAAAAGCGAATCATGGGCGTATGAGCATTGAGCAGGAGCGAAGTGCCACTTTGGCGAAGCCGAAGCCCGCAGGGCACGGCACAGGCGGTGCCGTGTGACGCCTTTGCCACTGCCTTCGGATCCACCGCCGCTTTTCAAGGACCTGCTCGTGGAACCCGAGGAGGCCCGGTCGATCCTCCGCCCCCAGAAGGACGAGCGCTACGGGTTCGGATTCGCCCTGAGCCCCTACCGCGGCTGCAGCCATGGCTGCCGCTATTGTTATGTCCGCGAGTACCCCAACGCCCTCCACAGGCCCGAAGACTGGGGCGGGTGGGTGACGCCCAAGCTCAATGCGCCGGAACTGCTCTGGTCCCAGCGCCACAAGCTCCACGACGCCCGGGTGTTCATGGCGTCGGCCACGGATCCCTACCAGCCCCTGGAACGCCAGTACCGCCTGAGCCGGCGCTGCCTCGAAGTGCTGCTCCTCTGTCCGACCACGGAGGTGATCGTCCATACCCGCTCGCCCCTGGTGCTCCAGGACCTGGAGCTGCTGCGGGCCTTCGGGGACCGGCTCTCCGTGGGCCTTTCCATTCCCACCGACGACGACACAGTGCGCCAGATCGTGGAGCCCCATGCACCCGCTATTCCCAGCCGCTGGGCCGCGGCGGAGCGCCTGGCGGCGGCAGGGATCCAGGTCACCATCGGCGTGGCGCCCCTCATGGCCGTGCATGATGCCCAGGCCTTTGCCCGGCGCGCCAGGGCCAGCGGCGCCTCGAATGCATGGGTGGGCGGGCTCCGGCTGCTGAAACAGGATCCCTTCTACAAGGTGCTGGCTGACCATGGCTGGCTGAAGGTCCTGGATTCCGACTACAAAGAGGGCATCCGGGCCGCCTTCCTGGAAGCCTTTCCCCCGAGAAAGCACAAGCGCGAAGCGAGGGCGCAACCTGTGGCCTCGCCTCCCGCCACCGTGATCAGGCAGCCAGGGCTGTTCGATCGCGTGGGCTAGCTTGAACCAAGACGCCACCTCTTACCTTGTGGGAGACTGGACCTCCATGACCACTCTCGCCCTGAAATACCGTCCCCGCCTGCTGTCCGACCTCGTGGGACAGGAGGGGAGCGTGAAGGCGCTGGCCAATGCCCTGAAGCGGGCTAAGGAAAGCGGAAAGATCCACCAGGCCTACCTGTTCGCGGGTGTCCGGGGCACGGGCAAAACCAGCACCGCCCGCATCCTGGCCCGGGCCTTGAACTGCGTCGAGGGTCCCACGGCCACACCCTGCGGTGTCTGCGATCCCTGCCGCGCCGCGGAGCAGCCGGACAGCAGCCTGGACATCGTTGAGATCGATGCGGCCAGCCGCGCATCTGTGGCCGACGCCCGGGCCCTCCGGGAACAGGTGCAGACCCGCCCCGCCTTCTGCCGCTACCGCGTCTACATCATCGACGAAGTGCACATGCTCAGCACGGAAGCCTTCAACGCGTTGTTGAAGGTTATCGAGGAGCCGCCACCCCATGCCATCTTCGTCCTGGCCACCACGGAGTTGCAGGATGTCCCTGACACCATCAAGAGCCGGGTGCAGATCTTCCCATTCCGCCTGATTCCCGTGGGCCTCATCGAAGGCCGCCTCAGGCATGTCTGCGAGCAGGAGGGCGTTGGATTCGAAGGGGACAGCCTGCGCCTGGTGGCCGAAGCGGGCCAGGGCTCCATGCGGGATGCCCTGACCATCCTCGATCGCGTGATCTCCGCCGGCGACGGCAAGGTGATGGAGGAGGCCGTTCGTGAGCAACTGGGTATCGTCAGCGCTCATCTGGTCCAGGGCGTGATGTCGGCACTGGCCATCGGCGACACCGCCTCCCTGGTGGAGGCCTGCCGGGAACTGGCTGAACAGGGCGCCGATTGGGCGACCTTCTGGCGAGAGCTGGTCCTGGCTTTCCGGGATCGCCTTGAGCAGGAAGCCCTGTTGGCTCGCGGACCGCAGGAACTGCTTCGCTGGGCCCGGATGCTGAACCTCCTGCTGGGTCGCGAGCGGGACTTGCGCGACAGCAGCCTGCCCCGCGTGGTGGTGGAACTCGCCCTGATCACGGCGGCCCAGCTACCCCATCTGGCGCCGCTGGACGCGCTCATTTCAGGGTTGGCCTCTGGTGTCCCGAGGCCTTCAGGGCCGCCTTCCGTGGGCCCTCCACCGGTCCCTTCCACGGCCCCCCAGGTCGCGCCGGCGCCTGAGGGGCCTCGACGACCGGCCGCTGCGGTGAAGCCACCGGCAGTCCCGGCACCCGCTCCCGCGACCCGATCCATTCCAGACTCTCCAGACCAGCTCCGCACGGCCTGCAGCGAGGCCCTGCGTCAGGCGCCGGGTCTGCGGTCCCTGGCCACGGCGCCGCAGATGGCCGCGGAGCTGCGCTGGGACCCGCCGGTCCTCCGATTCCGATTCCCGGCCAATGTGCGGCAGACGCTTCAGGATTTCGAACGGGAGAAGGCCAGCCCCCATCTGATGGCCGCTCTCGCCATGGTGCTGCCGGGCCTGAAGGCCGTGGAGATCAGCTTTGACGAGCCAGGCGGATCGGGAGCGGATGAGCGGCCGGAAGATCGGCTGCGCCGGGAACCGGCCTTCCAGGAACTGCTGCGCCTCAGCGGTGGCGAGGTGCTGGAGATCCGGCGCGAAGGCTAAGCGTTGATCGACAGGAGTCAGCCGCCGGAGACCGGCGGCATGAGGGCCACCTCATCGCCCTCCGCCAGGGGCGTGGCTCGGTCGGCGAAGCTCTGATTCACGGCCAGGAGGGCATCCTTGGGCAGGGGGGTCAGCCGCGGATCGGTCAGCAGGTCGCCAAGGGTGGGAACGACAGGGAGCTTCAACTCAGCGAAGCCCAGCAGGGCTCGGTAGCGGGCGAAGCACTTCACCGTGATCATGCCTGTTGCCCTCCTTCAGCCCACAGCCTAATTGGGGCTCCAAGTGTGCCGGATTTCTCCAGATAGCCCAGGTGCGACGTCGCCGCCCTTGGTGACGCCCAACTGGAGGATGAGGTTGCCAAAGCGCCATTCCACCTGCCCCGAATCGATGTTCAATTCGCCACTCTTCGTGTGTGTGACCACAATGGCGCTGCGCTGGCCGAAGAGATTGACGCTTTTGCCCATGGTGAACTCGGTTTCAGAGGTGCCTAGGCTGGACGTGCGGACCGCCACGTTGACCCGGTCCACGCCCAGGGCCCGCCGAAGGGTGTCCTGGACCGGCGCGAAGGCGAGGGTGGAGATCAGGCCGACGCCGGCGCTTCCCAGTCCCTGGGTGATGGCCCCCTGGGTGGCCCCGGAGGAAGCCCCGGCCATGCCGACGTTGGCCACATTGCCGGGGTTGATGAGGATGGACACGATTTCATCCGGGCGAAGACTGGGCGTGGAACTGGGCACGATGGTCAAGTTGCTCAGGGTGCCATGGATGTCGAGGTTCACGGTGTAACCGGGGATGGACGTGACGCTGCCCCGGAGGTTGATCATGGGGTCGAGGGGTCGGGATTCGGAGAAGGTGAGGGTGCCCCGTTCCACGACCATGTCGCCCGCGGGGAAGATGTTCGTGACGCGGCCGCCGGGCTGGAACAGCATCGTACCTTTGGGTGCGGGGTGAGAGAGCGTGCCGAGCACCTGGAACGGACCCTCGAGGCGGCCTTCCATTTTCAGGAGGTTGGTGTCGAAGCTCCAGGGAGCGCGCAGCTCCAGATCCAGATCCAGCCGAATCCGTTCCAGGGGATCGTCCAGATCCAGCCCAGTGAGTCCGCCGCTCTCGCTGATGGCACTGCGGAGGATCAAGTCCGACAGCTTCACCTCGGTCTGGTAGCCCAGGTGGTCTACCTGGAGTTTCCCCTTGAGCACACCGCCTTCCTCGGTGCCATTGAGGGTGGCCTGGAGACTGCCCTGGAGATCCAGGCCATCCGGAACATCCCTCAACTGGAAATTGGCAAGAGAGGCCTTGATGGCGTAAGAGTCCAGTCCCCCCAGCCGCCAGGTCGCCGTGCCGCTGGCCTTGAGCTCACCATGCGCCAGGGTGCCTTGCACGGGCTTGTCTTCTGAAACGGTCAGGGTCCGGTCCTTCATGATCACTTCGGCCTGAATATCTTCCGCGCCCTGGTAGCCGCGGAGGTTCACCTGGCCTTTGTCCAGCGAGAGGCTTCCATCCAGTAAGGGATCGAAATACGTGCCGTGGGCCAGGATGTCGAATCGGCTTGTGCCCCGGACGTTCAGGCCGGACAGAAGGCTGTAATCGTCCACCTCCATGACCCGGTCCAGGATGGATTTCATGTGGGCGAGGTCGGCATCGCCTCGGGCCTGGATGGCCATCGGAACCTGGCCCGAGAACGGGACGGTGCCCGACAGCCGCACGTGCGCAGCATGGGTGCCAGCCTGGACCACCGAACCTCGGGCGCCGCCCTCCAGGGAGATATCGACGGCGGCGCCTTGGCTGTTGCCGCGCAGCGCCGAGGAACCGATCTGGTGCAGCTCGAAGGCACTGAACTGGGCCGTCAGCCGATCAAGGGACCCGATCCAGGCCAGATCGTGGCCATTTTTCCATCGCCCCTG
This sequence comes from Holophagaceae bacterium, assembly GCA_003158505.1. Classification (GTDB taxonomy): domain Bacteria; phylum Acidobacteriota; class Holophagae; order Holophagales; family Holophagaceae; genus Geothrix. Next base: position 12,022 of record PMJK01000058.1, read on the forward strand.
TGCCGTTGCTGATAGACCCAGGTCCTCGAGCAGGTCCTCGGTCAGGCTGTGAGCCAGCAACTCCGTGTGGGCGCTGTCCGGGGAGATGTTCAGGCTGAGTTGGCCCGCGAGGTCCGCGCCATCCTGGCGAACCTGGACATCGAGCAGGGGGAGTTTCATGCCTTCGATGGCAAGGTGCCCTTCCAATCGGCCCCGCTCCAGACTGACCCGGCCATCCAACCCTTCCACGCTCGTATTGCCGAA
>PMJK01000065.1 GCA_003158505.1 Holophagaceae bacterium
GCTCCTCCTGCAGATCCTTCTGCGCGAAGTAGAGCAGGCTCTTCACCACGCCCCGACCCCGCAGGCAGGCATTCATGATGGTGTCGAGGCTCTTCGCCACAGGCGAGAAGGGATCCGCACTCTCACGCAGGGCTGAGGACAGGCTGAGGATGGCCCCCAGCACATTGTTCATGTCGTGGGCCACCCCGCCCGCCAGACTGCCCAGGCTTTCCAGCTTCTGGGCCTGATGCAGCTGGGCCTCCAGGGAGCGCCGTTCCTCCTGATCCCGCTTCAGACCAGTTATGTCCTCCTTGATGGCGATGTAGTGGATCAATCGGCCATCCACATCCTTCACGGGCGCGATGGTGGCCCGTTCATGGAAGGGCTCGCCGCCCTTCTTGAGGTTCTCCAGCTCACCCACCCAGATCTCTCCCTGGGTCAGGGTCCCCCACATCTGCTGATAGACCTTGGGCGGCGTGGAAGGCGACTTCAGGATCCGCGGATTCTGGCCGACAGCCTCGTCCGCGGTATAGCCGGTCACCCGGGTGAACCAGGGATTCACGTACTCGATTTTTCCCGACGCGTCCGTGATCACGACACTGAGTGGGCTCTGTTCCAGCGCCATGGAAATGGTCCGCAGGGATTCCCCCATCTCCTTCCGCTGGGCCTCGCCGGCCAGGTGGTCCAGGGCGAAGGAAACATCGCTGGCGGCTTCTTCCAGCAGCGCCACCTCATGGGGTCCGAAGAAACCCTTCTCCGTGGAGTACACCGTCAGGGAGCCGCAGACCACATCGTCCTGCCGGAGGGGGAAGGCCGCTGAGGCTGCATATCCGCATCGGGCTGCCTTACCGTGCCAGGGGCTTGCATCCGAATTGCCCAGGAAGTCGTTCTCCACACAGGACACGCCTTCGCGGATGACCCGGCCCGTGGGGCCCCGCCCCATGGGCGTATCATCGCTGCGCACCTCGAGGCCATCGAGGTACCCGTTCGCATCCCCGTAGGAACTGAGGACCCGGACCTCGTGAGAGGCCGGATCATTCCATGCGATCCAGACCATGCTGAATCGGCCGAACATCACCATCACTTCGCAGATCTTGTCCAGCAGGGCCTCGCGGGTAGGTGAGAAGACGATGGCCTGGTTCACCTGACTAAGGGCCGCATACATCTGGGTCAACCCCTCGAGCTGGCGGGCCTGGGCCCTGAGCTGAGTGATGTCCCGAACCATGGTGAGCACGCAGGCTTCGCCTTCGATCTCGATCAGGCTGGCGGACATGAGGCCCGTGAGCACGGATCCGTCCTTGCGGCGGAAGGGCGCCTCCAGTCCCTCGACCATGCCATCCCGGCTCAACCCCTCGAGGAGCCGCTGGCGGTCCTCCGCATGCACCCATAGCCCCAGGTCGCCCGGCAGGGAGGAGCGCCCCAGAACCTCCTCTGCGGTGTAGCCCGAGATCCGCGTGAAGCCGTCATTGGCGGCCACGTAGACGCCGTCGGACAGGCGGTTGATGTTCACGGCGTCGGGACTGGCCTGGAAGGCCTTGGAGAACTTTTCCTCGGATGCCTCCAGGGCGGCTCGGGCCTGTCTACGTTCGGTGATGTCCCGGATCACTCCCTTCAGCGCCATCGGCCGTCCGGCCTCATCCCAATGAAGTTCCCCGGTGCCCCGGACCCACCGGGGCTGGCCGTCGAGTTTCCTGATGATCGGATATTCCAGATCGAAGTTCTCGTGACGCTCGATGATCCCGGCCACGTAGGCCTGCATCTGCTCCCGGAACGAGGGGGCGATGAGGTCTGTCCAGCCCAGGAGGTTACGGGGATGGGTCTCGTCGATGCCGAAGATGCGGTCCAGATACGGGCTGCCCTTCCACACATCTCCCGGGATGTCCCACACGTAGGTCCCGATCCCTCCGGCTTCCTCGGCGGCCCGCAGGAAGTGTTCGCTCTTCTGGAGCGCGGCCTCTGCCCGCCACCGCCGTTCCTCGCCGGCCAGATGGTCCAGGGCGAAGGAGATGTCCAGGGCGGCCTCCTCGAGGAGATCCGCCTCCTGCTTGCCAAAGAAATCCTTCTCGCCGGCATAGACCACGAGCGCGCCGCAAACCTCGCCTTCCTCACGGATGGGGAAGGCGGCGATGGAGACTAGGCCGGCCGCTGCGAGCTCCTCCCGCCAGGGGGCGGATTCCGGCGCCGCCAGGTAGTCGTTGATCAGACATGGACGCGCCTGGCGGATGGCGGTGCCCACGGCGCCCCGGCCCTCATCGGAGTCATCCGTGCGCACGGAATTCCGGTCCAGCATGCCGTGAATATCCCCGTGGCGGGCCGCCACCTCGACCCGGTGGGAGGCAGGATCATTCAAACCGATCCAGGCCATGCGACACCGCCCGAACTCGACCATGGCCTCACAGATCTTGTCGAACAGGGCCTCCCGGGTGGGCGACCAGACGATGGCCTGGTTCACCTGGCTGAGGGCGGCATAGAGTTGGGTCATCCGCAGGACCTCCCGCTCCTGGGCGCGGCGCTCGGAGATGTCCCGGGCGAAGGTAATGAGTCGCAACTCTCCCTCGAACGATAGTGCCCTGGAGCTGACTTCGACCGGGAAGGTACTCCCGTTTTTGCGACGGTGGACGGTCTCGAACCGCCCTGATCCGGAGGCCTTCACCTGGTCGATCATGAGCCGCGCTTTGGCCTGGTCTTCAGGCAGGCGCAGATCCAGGACGTTCATCGCCCGGAGTTCCTCCAGCATGTACCCGTAGCTTTCCACGGCCCGGGTATTGGCGTCTTGGATGCGGCCGTCTCCATCGATCAGGAGGATGATGTCGTTGGCTTCGCGCATCAACAATTCGAAGTGCTGAAAGAGGTTCAGCTGTTTCCGGGCCATCTCCGCGTCGTGGTGCTTGAGTAGGAGGCCCAGGGCCCCCGCTACCAGGGTCAACACCCCCATCAGGCCCAGCGTCCCCACCCAGACGCGCTGGCGTAGAGGCCCGTAGACTTCGGCCGAATCCACCTTCGCCACCATGTGCCATCCCGTTCCTGGAACGGATTGGAGGACTGAAACCACCGGGACGCCCCGGTAGTCTGTGCCTTCCACCAGGCCCTCCTGCCCCAGGACAGCCCGTACCGCTGGCACACTGGCGTTTCCCGACAGTGGCAGGCGCAGCGCCATCGCGGTGCCGGCCCTGTGGCGGAGGTCATTGAGGAACTGGACCTCGTCCCCGTCCTGGCGCACCAGCAGGGTTTCCGCACTGGCGCTGGCGGTGGGCCAGGACTGGATGAGGGGGTAGAGGAACTGCCTGGGATCCACCACCAGCAGGAGCACCCCCTCGGCGGTCGCCTTGCCGGCTCTGGCCCCGATGGGTACCCACAGGTTCATGGTGGCGTCCGGCTGGCCGGGATTCCGGTGCAGGTCCTGGACCCGCAATTCCCTGGAGCACAGGGCCTGCTGGAGTTCAGGGCCCTCCAAGTCCAGGGACGCCGGTCCACTGGCCGGGACCGAAAGACGGATCCGGCCCTGAGCATCGAAGAGGACCACGCGGCAGTAGGCGTTTTTCTGGACTGCCTCCAGCCACGCCCGCAGATCCGCCTCGGGCGGGGCCAGTGGGGATCCAGACAGGAACCGCCGCAGCTGAGTCTGGATCAGCGTGCCCTGGGCGATCTGGTCCGCATCATCCCGTCGCTCGCCATACCAGGTGGTGATCTGCCGGGCCTTCAAGGCCGCGATGGCCTTGAGTTCATTCTGGACCCGCGTCCGCGTCTCGCACAGCTGCCCCCTCAAGTAGAAGGATCCATTGACCAGCACGAGGGCACCGAGGGAAAGGAACAGGATCCACACCCCCGTGGAGATCCCGAGGATCGATCCACGGCGCGCCTTTCCCTGCCCGGTACTGAACGCGGCCAGGGGCCAGGTATCCCAGCCCGCAGACAGATGCAGCGAAAAGCCCAGCGTCCAGGCGCAGAAAGCCGAGGGCAGGGACATGGGGACGTGACCGGTCCCGTAAAGGAGGGGGGCCCCCGCCGCGTAGCTGACCAGCACCAGGGCGCCGATCGTCTCGGAGACTATGGCCACCAGGGCCGCGGCCTGCCGCATGCTCCAGAGCGCCTCGGAGCGCAGCCGCCGGATGAGGAACGAACAGGCAGCACCGAGCAGGGCGATGTCCGTCAGCAGCGAGGTCACCTGCTGGTGGGGCCAACGGTGCAGCACCCACCCTTCGAAGGTCTGAGTACCCCCTTGGGTGTGACTGAAGACTAGGAGCAGGCTGGGCAGCGCCACCAGGACAGCCACCCCGCAGGCCAGGCGGCGGGCGGCCGCTGAGTCCGGCCGCATATCCAGCATCAGGATGGCGCCGACGAGCAGGATCACCATCGCCGCGGCGAGGGGCGCCATGGGCACGAGCCCCCAGCCCATGGCAGCCAGGGCGTGCGCGCCGAGGAAGGAGCCGACCAGCACCACGAGGGCCATCGCACCGGCGGCCAAGGCCAAGGCCACCCTCAACTTCCGGAGGACGGTCGGCCAAAAGGAGCCCTGGGGCGCGGTAAATTCGTCCATCAATTACATCCTTGGTCATTGCATCGGCTGGATTACCTGGACTGTGAGCCTTGGGAGTGACCAGGAACTTCTTGGCCCCGAATGAATTATCTACAACCGCAGAGAAGCACTTCATAACCTCCTTCGTGACATCAATCACACCCTGTTCACCCATCACACCAGGCTCCATGTTCTCCCTAGTTAGGAGTCCTGATGGCGTGGTCGTCAGGGATTGTGCGGTGCCTCCTTCCCGGCCTCCACGTTCTTCTTCGCCTTCTCGCGCTCGGCCTCGCTGGGGGTGCCCCAGACCACGCGGCTGGGCTTCTGCTTGAGGATCTCCAGGAGCTCTTCGACGGAGGCCAGGGAGCGGCGGAGGCTCTTGAGGCTCTGGACCAGCTCCGGGTGGTCCTGGTCGGTGAAGCGGCCCATGAAGGCCTCGGCCTGCTTGAGGGTGGCCGCGAGGCTCACAAGGATCTGATCCACCTCGGGGCCGCGCCGCTCCATCAGGGCCCGCACGGTGGACAGGCTCTGGTCGAGGGCGGCCAGGGCCTTGTCCGCCTCGCCCATGCTGCGGTCCGCGTGGCCCACCAGCCCGCGGCTTTCCTTGGCTAGGGCCTGGAATTCCTTCAGGGTGCCGTCAAGGGAGTGCAGCGCCTGGTGGATGGATGGATGGTCCAGCACATCGCCCAGCCCCTTCCGCTCGATGCGGCTGCGAAGGCCATCCACGCCCGCCTGGAGGCTGACCATGAGGTGGTCCGTGCGCTCCAGCACACCGGCGATAGACACCCCGGAATCCCCCGGAATCTCGTCGCCCGCGGCCAGGGGCACGGTCCGCTCCGCCAGGTCCGGCAGCTTCAGATCCAGCATCACGCTGCCGACACCCTTGGGAGCCAGGTTCGCCCGCGTTCCGCGCCAGAGCTTGATGTCTTCGCGCAGGGCGATGCGGGCCAGGAAGTAGTAGTCCTGCCCCTCCTGGCGCATATCCACCCGCTCCACGGAACCCACGCGGTAGCCCTTGAGCTGCACATCCGTGCCCGGCGCCAGCCCCTCCATCTGATCGAGGCGCACCACCAGCGGATAGGTCCGCTCGGTGACGGCTCCGGCGTTCTTGTAGGCCACCAGGCCCACGAAGAGGGCCAGGGCGGCCAGGACCAGCAGGCCCAGTCGGGCATCCTGCGTCTCGAAATTCATGGCAACTCCACGGACATCGGCGCGTGGGAAAGCTGGAGGCGGGCCGCCTCCAGGTAGCTGAATGCATCACCCTCTTCGGCCGCGATGATCAAGGTGCAAGATTTGTCGGCGGCCCATGCCTGGATCAGACCCTGGGCGATGGTACGGTCCGCCGCATCCAGGCCCTCCAGGGGATCGTCCAGCAGGATCAGCTCGGGATCCAGGGCCAGGACCCGGGCGAGGTTCGCCTGCTTGCGGGCGGAGACACTCACGGCGTGGGGACGGAGACCCGCCACAGCCTGCAGGTTCATGCGCTCCAGGGCCTCGCCCGTGCGGCGTTCCAGCTCGGTCCCGGACACCCCCAGGAACCTCAGGGGAAGGGCGATGTTCTCCCGCAGACTGAGGTTCGAAAGCAGCCCACCGGAGGGAAAGGCAAAGCCCATGCGGACGTGCCCGGCCAGCGCGAGGATGCCACCCCCAGGCCAGACCTCCTGTCCGCCGATCCGGACCTGGCCCCGGGCGGGCCGTTCCGTTCCGGCGAGCACCCTCAGCAGGCCACTCTTCCCGCCGCCACTGGGCCCGTGCAGCAGGAGGTTGCCACCCCGGGCCACGACCAGGTCGAGCCCCTCCATCAGCCGGCGGCCATCCAGGGCATCCAGGGCTAGGTCGCGGACGTCGATCATCGGCCGTCCCGGGTCAGAAGTAGAAGAGGGCGGCGATGAGGCCGTCCAGGGCGAAGACCGCCACCAGGGCCGACACCACGGTCTTGGTGACCGCCTGGGGGATCTCGGTCTGGCTGCGCCGGATGCGCAGGCCGAAGTGGCAGGCATGGAAGGTGATCGCTCCCGCGAAGAGCAGGATCTTGAGGAGGGTCGCGGCGAAATCACGATTGGACAGGGACTGTCGCACAGAATTCATGAAGAACCCGAACGTGACGCCATACTTGAGCTTCGCCACCAGGAAGCCCCCCGCCAGGGCGGCGGTGTCGAAGAACACCACCAGCACGAACAGCGAAATCATCACGCCCAGCCACCGGGGCAGGAGCAGGTACTGGTAGGGATTGATGCCGTGGACGGCCAGGGCATCGACCTCCCCGTTCAGCTGCATGGCGCCCAGCTCGGTGGCGATGGCGGTGGAACTGCGGCCGATCACGAGCACGGCAGTGAGCAGGGGCCCCAGTTCCCGCAGGATGATGAGCACCATCAGCACGCCGATATAATTCTCGGCCCCCAGGCCCGAAAGCTGGCTGAAGGCCTGGATGAGCGTCACCGCGCCCAGCAGAAGAGCTGTGCCGCTCACGAGCCACAGCGCATCGAGGCCGGTGAAGCGGATCTGCAGCTTGGTCTGTCCCGCCACCACGGCCAGCTGGCCCATGCGCAGCAGCAGGGCCTGGCGCAGTGTATGCAGGACCAGGAACGCCTGGTCGCCCAGGAATTCCAGGAAGCCGCGAACCGGCGCGCCGAGCCGGGCTAGGTAAGTCATGGCACATCACCTAAGGGTTGTGTGGCCCAGGCTAGCACTAATGCCCGAGGGTGAATCCGTCCGCGTAATCGATGACGGTCACCACCTGGTAGTCCCGGTGGGGCGCCGACCCCACCCCGGCCTGATGAAGATCCGGGTTGAAGATGGTCTGGCGATGCCCCCGGCTGGGGACGCCGTCGTCCACCAGGAGCTGGATGACCACCTGGCGGGGATCCTCCTCCAGGGTGCTGATATTCTCGGCGATGAGCCCATGCCAGGTGCCTAGGCGGTTGAGCCGATCGGAAAGCCGGCTGCCGTCGGAGCCCACATGCTCGAGGGCGCCTCGGGGCCCCAGGTCCCGGGCGTGGAGGCGGGCAGCCCGGGCCAGTCCTTCGTTGAAGCGGAGGGGCCCGACGGGGCGTGCGGCTTCGAGGAAGTCGATGGCCTCATCGTAGGCGTCCTGCCCTTCCTCCGTGCGCAGAGGCGTGCGCCCCGGCCGCTTCCAGAGGGTGCCCTCGAAGCAGTTCCTCAGTTCGAGGAGGTGCCTCGCATAGGCCCTGGGATTCACCCGGGCATCGCTCAGCTCCTGCACCACGGCCCGCTCGAAGGCCTTGGCCTTCTCCTGCGCGGATTCCTGGGCCGGAAGCGCCAAGGCGACCAGCAGCAGCGCGGCAAACCTCATGAACACCTCGGGGTGATCCCGAAGTATAGATGAGGGGCGCAGAGGAAGGTTTAGATCACCGGTCCATCGATCTCGGCGAACAGAGGGTGTGTGAGGTAGCGCTCGCCGGTGTCGCAAAGCACGGCCACCACGGTCTTGCCTTCCCCCAGTTCCTTCGCCACCGTCAGGGCCGCGAAGACGATGGCGCCGGTGCTGATGCCAGTAAGCAGGCCCTCTTCGCGGGCCAGGCGGCGGGCGATGGTGATGGCGTCGTCGTAGCCCACGGTGATGATGCGCTGGAAGGCATTGCGGTCCAGGATACTCGGCACGAAGTTGGGCCCCAGGCCCTGGAGCTTGTGGGGGCCGGCCTTGCCCGTACTCAGCAGGGGGGATGCCTCCGGCTCCACCGCCACCACCAGCGTGCCGGGCTTCTTTTGGGCCAGCACTTCGCCCACCCCAGTGACGGTACCGCCCGTTCCCACACCCGCCACGAAGGCGTCCAGCTCCGGCACCTGTTCCAGGATCTCCAGGGCCGTGGTGCGGCGATGCACGGCGGGATTCGCGGGGTTGTCGAACTGCCGCACCAGGAAGTAGTTCGGATCGGCGTCCGCCAGCTCCTGGGCCTTGTCCACGGCAGCCTTCATGCCGCCAGAGCCCGGCGTCAGCACCAGCTCGGCGCCATAGGCCTTGAGCAGGGCGCGGCGCTCCTGGGTCATGGTGTCGGGCATCACCAGGGTGATCTTGTAGCCCTTGGCGGCGGCCACGAAGGCCAGGCCGATGCCGGTGTTGCCGCTGGTGGCCTCCAGCAGGACGTTGCCCGGCTTGAGCACGCCCCTTTCCTCAGCGTCCTGGATCATGCTCAGGGCGATGCGGTCTTTCACGCTGCCGCCAGGGTTGGCGCTCTCGAGCTTCACGTAGATCTTCGCGGAGCCTTTGGGCACCACGCGGTTCAGGCGCACGACGGGCGTGTAGCCCACCAGGTCATAGGCGTGTTCGACGCGGTTGGGACGTTCGGTGGGACGACTCATCGGGATCTCCTCAGGGGTCCGGTCAGGGCCGGTGGCTGAAGTATGGAAAATTTGCAAAAAATGTCAAGTTTGTTAATTTTTTTTATTATATAATTAGTCCTGTTATTGGTGGAGGTTCTGTGATGAAGGGTTCGGCCAAGGGGCGCTACGGGCTGCAGTTCATGGTGGATCTGGCCCTCCAGGCGGGGCGTGGTCCCGTGCTGGTGGACACGGTGGCCGAGCGCCAGGCCCTGCCCCCCAAGTTCCTCCGGGTCCTGCTGGGCAGTCTCAAGAGCGCGGGGCTCGTGAAAGTCCAGCGCGGTCCCAGCGGCGGCTGCGAACTGGCCAGGCACCCCAGCCACATCACGGCCTTGGAAGTATTGGAAGCCCTGGAAGGCCGCCTGGGGAGCGCCAGTCTGCCACCCGACGCCACCCATGGTGCCCGCGCGGTCCGAGAGCTGTGGACCCGCAGCACCGAGGCCGCCCGAGACGTGCTTCGCGGCGCCACACTGGCCGACCTCGCCGCGCGGCAGCAGGCCCTGGAAGTAGACAGCCAGGGGTACTCGATCTGACGGCGATGAGGTAAGGCCACAAGGCGCCATCCTACCGGATGCACACTACCTTGGCCTTGCCCTTCCACTTGAGCCAGGCCCGATCCGTGGTAAGCACTGTGGCCTTCATGCGCTCAGCAGTGGCCAGGCACAGGCGATCGCCCATGGACAGGCCCAGGGGCTTGGCTTCAGGGGCCATGAACCCCGCCCGGAATGCCAAATCCTCGTCCACATCGATGACCCGCAATTTCATGGGGTCAAGGGCCTCCCGAATGCTCTTGGGCGCGTTCCCGAGCAGCGCCAACCGCGTGACCACTTCATTCAGATTGGCCGCACACACCACGGTCTGCCCCTCATCCAGAGCGCGGGCCGTCGCCTCGGCACCCTTCTCGTCCAGCAGCAGGGCCAGCAACGCACTGGCATCCAGCACGACATCACTTGTACTCACGCGCCGCCTCCGCCCGGCGTTCGGCCACCAAGTCATCCACGACCGAATGCCCATCCTTGGGCCGGTACGGAGCCAGGATCGCCTGAGCCCTGCGGATGGCCTCCCGCATGGGCGTGAGCGTCACCACCTGGCCTTCCACTGAAAGGATGAGCCGCGAACCAGGTTTGAGCCCCAGCACCTTCCGCGCCGCCGCCGGGAGTACCAGCCGCCCTGCCCCATCCAAAGTTACCGTGGCATTCATGGGATTCCTCCCGTGACATCAATATATGCCATTTTTGGGTTTCAGCCATGACCAAATAAGACCACCACGAACGATAGGACCTCAGGGCTTGAATTCTGCCACCATCCCATCAGCAAGCACATGCCCCCTCTGCTGCACTTCGCTGCCCCGATAGATGGTCCAGCCGGGCAGGCCGCGGGGGATGGTCTTCGTCATGGCCCACTCCTGGGTGCGGCTGTTGGAGAGGACCAGCACCAGCATCCGCTTCGGGTTCCACGGATTGGGAAAGGCCGCCAGGAGGCCGTCGTCGGGCCGTCCGTACGTCCGGCCCTGCCACCGGAACCAGCCCGCTGCGGCTTCAACGGGCAGCTTCCCCTCCGCCTGGAGCCGCGCCGAGAAGCCATTTTCCGCAGGTCCGCCGAAGACCAGCAGGTCGCTCGCGGCAAGGTCGGCCTCACTGACCTCGGCATCGGCCTTCAGGGGCAGCAGCACCTCCGTCATGTTGTCGGCCAGGATGTCCCGGTAGTTCGTGGCGAGGGTCCGCTGGGCCTCCACTTCCCGGGCCGTGCCATAGACCAGCAGCGTGGTGCTCCAGTCATCCAGCACGTTCCCCGGAACCCAGAAATTGCCGCGACGCACCGGAATGTCATTCCCCGCGTTGAAGACCACCCGCTTGGGCAGGGCCTCGCAGGGGTAGGTGAAGGTCGCCCGGGCCCCCTTCAGCTCCACCCGTTCCAGCCTGGCGCCCTTCTCCGTTTCCAGGCTCACCGAGGCCACGAAGGGATAGGCGAAACCTGATTGTTCGACGTCCAGCCTGACCTCGTAACCCTTGCCCGCCTTCTTCACATCGACGCGGATGCTGGGCGAGGGCAGATCGACCCGTTCGAGCCAGGGTTTCAGGATCGGCGCCACATCCCGACTCGCGCCTTCGGAGAGGGCCTTCAGGAGGTCCTCCGTATGGGCGGGCTGGCCGTTGAAGCGGTCGTGGACGGTGCGCATGGCTTTGGAAAAGGCGGCATTTCCCAGGTGGAGGCGCAACTGGTGCAGGGCGAAGAGGCCCCGGATGCGGGGTACCTGGTAGGCACCGTAGCGGTCGTACTCAGTCGATGTGGCAAGGGGAGCCTTCACGCCCTCTCTGGCTTCCAGCCAGAGGTAGCGGGTGTTCAGGTCCGCCAGGGCAGCGCCCTGGGACTCGAAGGCCTTGGCCGGTGTGTCCGGGAGGTGCTTCAGCTGCTGCCAATAGGCCGCGGACGCGCTGACGAACCAGTTCTCCGCATCGGTGGCAGGCCTGACAGTCCCTGCCCAAAGCCCCTTCGAATTGAAGCTGTAGATCGCCTTCACCCCGGCCACATCCGGCGCAGGCAAAGCCTTCGCGATCTTTTCTTCTCTCCAGGCCGCTTTGGCGGCCTGGAGCTTCGTTGATACCCAGATGGGACTGAACGCCGTGTACCCATAGGTGAGGTGCGGCGTGGCACTAGGCAGGTCCGCGATCCAGCGGCCGCCCACCATCTTTTCGCGCTGGGTGGTCTTGCCCTGATGGGCGATGAACACGAGCTTCTCGGCCATCTCCGCCGTGGTGAGCTTGCCGTCGCAGGCGTGGGGCCGGTTGATGGGGCTGGTGGCCATCACGCGGGTGGCGATGTCGATGTCGAAGCCGGTCCGGCCATAGGTCTTGAAGGCCTCCTGCCAGGCGATATCGCGGTTCCAGGTGTTGAAGGCCAGGTCCGCGGGTGCATTCTCGGGATTGGCCACGTACTCGCTGCGGACCTCCAGGTCGCGGTTGTTGTTGTTGGCCCAGATGAAGTCCGGGAAATGGCCCGGCGTGTCCGCCGGCCGCCCCGCGCTCCCCGTGCGCCACAGCCGCATCCTCTCGGTGCCCAGCAGGAAGCAGGCGCCTTCGTCNNTACTGGGCGGCCTTGCGGATGCGGTTGCTCTGGGGCGTGCCGTCGGCATTGAAGGGCGTCTGTCCCACGGTGGTCTCGCCCATCACCAGGCCCGAGGCGTTCAGGTACCAGTCCGAGCCGCTGTGGATGCCGCCGGCAAAGGTCTGCAGAACCAGGCGGTGGCCCTGGTCGGGCGCAATGTCCAGCATCACGTTCCACTCGGTGCCCGTGTAGCCGTTCCACATGAACATCTGGGTGAAGATGAACCGGCCGCTCTTGGTGGCCCCCTTGGTGGCCACGAAGGAATTGCAGTGGTCGCCCTTCCCGCCCACTTCCAATTCATCGTCGCCCGTCATGAAGGTGCGGCCGCTGAGGGCGTTGGCCGTATGGGGCAACGCGGACACCACGTAGGCCGCGTCCACGTCGCTGTTCAAGGTGACGATATCGAGCAGGTCGAGGGGGCGTCCCTTGAACTGGGCTCCGGCCTTGGCGGCGCCATCGGCGATGCCCTTCATCTCCTCCAGGAATTCCAGATCGAACTTGCGGAGGAAGAGGGCATCCGCGAACTGCCGCTTCTCGGTCCAGCCGCGGGCGGGGTCGGCGGCGTCCTTCTGCACGGCCAGCTTGGTCATGAACCGTACAATCTCGTCGGCCATCAGCTCGCCGTGCTGGCGGCCTCTTGGGTAAGGCGCGCCCTCGATGTGGAGGAAGGTCCAGCCGCCCATCTCGTAGCGGAAGCCCTTGCCGGCCCAGCGGACTGTCTCCATGGGAATGAACTGGGTGATGTCTTCCACTTTCTCTAGGGTCACGCCGCTGAAGGTGGCGGCGCCCGTGGCTTTGCCGTTGCGCCCCAAGTGCAGCTGCACCCGGTCGCTCGGGCTGGTGGCCAGGAACAGCACCGAAACCCGCCGTTCCGAGGTTCCGCCCACGCTCTGGGAGGCGTTCGTGAACGGGAAGCTCGCCATGGACAGGCAGGCCCCCAGGGCCGTGGGGTAGCGGGCCAACGGGTCCGCCTTCACGCCCTCGGTCCTGATGGTGGCGCTGAGGCGATAGAGCTCGCCGATCTTCAGGGTCACAGGGGTCGAGGCCAAGGTGGCCTCAGAACCATCCGGGGCGGCAACGATGCGCAGGTCCGTCACCTTCGCCGTGGAACCCGACTTCAGCGTCCAGCCCGATAGGGGAATCTCCGCGGCAGAGGCCAGCACTGCCATGGCCATCAGCAGCCCAGTTCGAAGCATTCGGATCATGGAAGCCTCCACCCACCAGCATGCCAAACCTCACTCCAGATTGCCTCGCTTTTTGAGGCAATCTGGAGCAGGCGCTACCCTGGAGTCATGACACTGAAAAAATGGACCTTCATCGTGGACACCGAGGACGCGGAGCTGCGCCTGGACCAGCTCATCGCCAAGCGGACGGACCTGTCCCGCCGCGCGGCCCGAGAGGCCCTGAAACTGGGCGGCGTCCAGGTGGACCGCAAGCGGGTGAAGGTGGCCGGGAAGCTGGTGAAGCCGGGCACCGAGCTCCGCGTGGCCTACGATCCGGACCTGCCGGCGGTGCCGACGACGCTCATCCCCGTGGTGTTCGAGGATGACTGGCTCCTGGCCGTGGACAAGCCTGCGGGCCTCGCCACCCAGGGCACCTGGGCCACGGACCGCCACGACCTGCTGGCCCTCCTCAAGACCCAGCGCCCGGACCTGAAGCTGTTCCTGCATCACCGCCTGGACCAGGGCACCTCGGGTCTGCTGGTGCTTTCCAAGGATCCCAAGGCCAATAAGGGTCTGGCCACGGCCTTCGCGGGTCGGGACCTCGAAAAGCTCTACCTGGCGCGGATCACCGCCCCCCTAGAGGCCTGCACGCTGGAACTTCCCATCGGCCGCATCCGGGGCGCCGATCCCGGCCGCTTCGGCTGCTCCGGGGACCTCATCGATCCCAAGTCCGCCCGCACGGACTTCCGCCCGGCCACGGCGGAGGAGACCGCGGGCCTGGTGCCCGGCTACTGGGTGGTGGCGCGCATCCACACGGGCCGCACCCACCAGATCCGCGTCCACCTCAACCACCTGGGCCGGCCTATCCTCGGCGACACCCTCTACGGCGGCTCACCCTCGGACCGCCTCTGGCTCCACGCCTGGCGCCTGGGGCTGAAGCACCCCGTGACGGGCGAAGACCTGCGCCTGGAAGCGCCCCCGACCCGGTTCCGCATGTAGAAAGGAACGGCGGAGGTTTCCCTCCGCCGTTCGTGGGTGAAGCGGATCCGCTTCAGGGCGTGTAGGTGACCTGCAGCTGGCCCGAGTTGCCGTTGAGATCCTGGACCGAGACGGTCCAGTTGTAGGTGGTGTAGGGGAACGTAAAGTTAAGATTGGGAATCGATGGCATGTTGGACGAATCGTAGCCCCAGGTGAGGGATAGGGTGCTGCTGGGGAGGCCATTGGAATTGCTGTTGTTGCCCGGCACCTGCCAGATGGTGTTGCCGCCATTCTGAGGTTGGATCCAGAACTGGTAGGTGTAGCCACCAACTGGCGGTATGGAGGGGGCGGACCAGCTGAAGGTGGGTTGAACGTCCGCGTTCGATCCGGAGTGGTCGCCGGTGCCAACGGGCGCCAGGTTCTGGGCGAAGGCGGAAGTGGCCAGCACGCCCGTGACTTGCGGCGTCAAGACCTCCGAGGTCCCGTCGCTGTAGCCGACCTGCACGTTGTAGGCAGCTCCCACAATCATCAAGTTACTCGGCACCCAGAACTGGTACCGATCGCCGCCGTTGCTGTTGAGGCCCACATCCACCAGAGAGGAAGTATCGGCCCCCAGCTGCAGGGCGACGTTCACCGGGAGCTTGACGTTGCTGTCAACCCGGTAGTTGAGCTGGTAGCCCTCGGGATTGAAGACATTCGACGGTTGCAGCCAGTGCTGGGTGGTGACGCTGGCCACGGAAGAAGCCCCGGAGAGCGTGAGGTTTGTCAGGCCCGTCACGACACCGCCGGACACCGTGATGGTGGCCTGGCTGTCTCCCCCCCCGGACCCGGTGTTGCTGAGGTCGCCCGGATCGACGATGCCGTTGTTGTTCTGGTCCAGGATGGCGATGAGCTGATAGGTGCCATCGGGCACGCCGGTGATGAGGTAGCTTGGATTTTGGGTGGGCGCGGCGATCCAGCTGATGATGGGCATGCCGCTATGGCCGGGGGGCACCAGGATCACGGCCAGGGGGGCGTTAGGTGCAGGTGCCACTCCCAGGTGGATGGTGCCGGAAACGCTGGCTCCCACAATGGAGGGGCCGATGAGCGCGCTGGAAGCTGGACTCCAGGAGCTATGGTTGCCGTTGGCGTTGCCGCGGATTTGGAAGTAGTAGGTGCTGCCGTTGGTGAGCCCGGTGGTGAAGTAGATGTCCGTATTGTCGCCCGTGGCCTTGAAAGTAATGGGGCTGTTGAATCCGCTGGAGAGCGTCTGGTCAGTAGTCCATCGGATGTCATAGGACTTGGCCGTTTCCACGCCGGAGGACATCGCCGGATTGTAGCTCACGACGGCACCGCCATCGAAGGGGAGGACGCCCTGGATGGAAGGCTGGGTGGGGGTCACAGCTGGGAAGGGATCTAGCAGATGGACCGAAATGCCGGTCATTGGAGTGAAAACGACGTTGAGATTATTGACGGTGGCCATGGGATCCGAGGCGTTGGCGTTCCCCACTCCGACGACGTCCATGAAGGCCGTGAGCGTGTAGGTCTGGTTGGGCGGGACGCCACGGATGCTGAAGGCACCGCCGTTGCTGCTGGGCCAGGGGATGCTGACGCCGTAGGAGGTGCCGTTGCCGTTGCTGAGGGAGAGGTAGACCGGGCCGGTCTGGCTGCCGACATAAGTGACGGTGCCGGACACGGTGTAGCCCAGGACGGCCTGGAGGCTATTGTTGAGCGAGTCCGCCCCACTCACGGTCACGGACTGAGTGGCCGGGATGAACGTGGCGGCGCTGGGCCCGCTGCCACCTCCGAGGGTGATGCTGGGCGTCAGCGTGTAGGTGCCGTCCGGGATGTTCAGCAATTGGAAGTTGCCGCTGCCGTCGGTCGTGGCTGTGGTGGCCGTGGGCGTGGTGTTGATGCTCACCGTGACACCAGGAGCCCCTCCTCCGCCGTTGGCCAATTGGACGTTGCCGTTGACGTTATGGTTCGTAGTGACCGTCAGGACCAGGATATTGCTCGGGGTGCTGCCCAGGCTGTTAGTGGCTACCACCTGATAACTCCCCGCCATGCCCGAGGTGACCGTGCCAAGGCTGTAGCTCGAGGCCGTGGCCCCGCCAATGGGGGCGCCATTGTAGTACCACTGGTAGCCGCTGGCCGGCACCGCCGGTGTCCCACTGGTGGTCACCGAGAAGGTGACATTCGTGGCGCCCAGGGCCACCGACTGGGTGGTGGGCAGGTTCACGCTGAACACAGGCGCCGTGCCCACGGTCACGGTAGCGGTCGCGGTGACGGTCCCGACCGTCAGAGTGTAGGTGGTGGTAACCGCAGGATTCACGGTCACGTTCACGCCGCTGGTGACGGAGCCCACGCCGTGGTCGATGACTCCGGTCCCACCGGCGAAATTGAAGGACAGCGTGGAGGAACTAAGGGTCAGGATTGTGTCAGGAGAGGCCGAGAAGCTGTTGATGATGGGCAAGGCAACCACATTCACGGAGGCATTGCCTGTGGCCGTGGCCGGAACGGTGGCGGTATTGGTGACGGTGCAGCTCACGGTGGTGGTACCCACGGCACCAGCCGTGAAGGTGATCTGGGCCGTCCCCTGCCCGTTGGTGATGAGACCACTGGAAAGGATCCAGTTGTAGCTCATGCCTGGCTGGACCGACACGAACGCGGTCAAACCGGTTTGTCCGCTAGTTGCTGAGCTCGGGGCGTTGACCACGGGCGTGCCCGGCGCCGCCACCACGGTCGCGGTGGTCGTCGCCGTCTTGCTGGGATCATCCACGCTGGTAGCCGTGATGGTGTAGGGTCCACCGGCCGAAGCAGGGGCGGTCCACACGTTCCCGACAAAGCTTCCGGCCGTGGCGGTCCAGGTCACATTGTTCGTGGCTCCACCGGTCGTGGTGGCCGTGAAAATCTTGGTGAGATTCGCCGTGACCGCCGGGTTGGCCGGGCTTACATTCGAAACGCTCACGATCGTGGGCGAGATCATCACGTTGTAGTCCGCTGTAGTACTGGCGGCGTTGGTCACTCGCAGGTAGTAGGTGGTGGTGGCCGTGAATCCGGCCGCCTGCACGAGAATTGGTACCCCGCTCGCCGCAGCCCCGCTGATGTCGGAGGCGCCCAGGCTGGTTCCCACCGTGGCCGAGGTCGTGCCTCCACTCCAGGTCGGAGTGACCGTCACGTTGGTGGCCTTGTAGGCTGGGGCCAACGTGCTGGCCACAAAGGTTCCGGTTGGCGCCGCCACCACGGTCGCGGTGGTCGTCGCCGTCTTGCTGGGATCATCCACGCTGGTAGCCGTGATGGTGTAGGGTCCACCGGCCGAAGCAGGGGCGGTCCACACGTTCCCGACAAAGCTCCCGGCCGTGGCGGTCCAGGTCACAGTGTTTGTGGCTCCACCAGTCACGGTGGCCGTGAAGGTCTTGGTCAGATTCACCGTCACCGTCGGCGTG
>PMJK01000042.1:0-14949 GCA_003158505.1 Holophagaceae bacterium
GAACCAGCCGTTGCCGATGTGGTAAGGCAGGGACATGGAGGTGTAGCGGATGTTGGTGGGGAAGAGCTCCACCAGGAAGGCCGCGATGGGCCCGTAGACCATGGTCACGTAGATGAGGAAAATGAACAGGATCAGGAGGGTCATGGGGTAATTGACCCTGGACTTGTCAGCCTCCTTGGGATAGCCCAGGTCCGTGATCGCCTTCTTGAGGGCCGCTTCCGAGGCCGTGCTCCAGCCTTCCACGCGGGTGGTGGTGAATTGGCCGGTGGTGGGATTCTTGCCCTGGATGCTGGCCACCACCATCTTTCCGGGCTCAGGGGCGACCTTGTTGAAGTTGAGCCCCTGTTTTCCGAAGAAGTCGTTCACCCGGTCCAGTTGTGAGAACTTGCTCCAAGGGCCCACAAACAGGTTGAAGGTCTCGTCCTTGGGATCGCCAGCCACCGTGATCACGGTGGTGTTCTGGAAGGTCTCCAGGGCAGGATTCACATAGTGCGTCAGGGCCTTGAACATGGGGAAGAAGGTGAGGGAAGCGATGAGACAGCCGGCCAGGATGATCTTCAGGCGGCCGATCTTGTCCGACAGCCAGCCGAAGAAGATGAAGAAGGGCGTGCCCAGCAGCAGGGAGGCGCCGATGAGCATGTAGGTGGTCTGGTAGTCCAGCTTCAGCGTGATCTGCATGAAGAACAGCGCGTAGAACTGGCCGGTGTACCACACCACGCCCTGACCCGCGGTGGCGCCGAGGAGGGCCAGCAGCGCGTACTTGTTGTTGGGGTACTTCAGGAAACTATCGCTGAGGGGGGCCTTGGAGGTCTTGCCCTCGGCCTTCATCTTGATGAAAACGGGCGATTCGCTCAGCTTCAAGCGGATCCAGACGGACGCGGCGAGCAGGAAAATGGAGGCCAGGAACGGAATGCGCCAGCCCCAGGTGGCGAAGGCTTCCTTGGTCATGCCGGCGCGGCAAGCCATGATGACCCCAAGGCACAGGAAGAATCCCAAAGTAGCCGTGGTCTGGATCCAGCTGGTGTTGTAGCCGCGGCGGGTGGGCGCCGAATGCTCAGCGACGTAGGTTGCCGCGCCACCGTACTCGCCACCCAGGGCCAAGCCCTGGCAGAGGCGCAATGACACCATGATGATGGGCGCCAGCCAACCGATGCTTACAAAGGTCGGCAGGAGGCCCACGCCAAAGGTGGAGAAGCCCATCACGACGATGGTGACGAGGAAGGTGTACTTCCGGCCAATGAGGTCGCCGATGCGGCCGAACACCAGGGCCCCGAAGGGACGGACCAGGAACCCGGCCGCGTAGGCCGCAAAGGCGGATAGCAGGGCGGCGGTGTCGTTCCCCTTGGGAAAGAAGAGGGTCGCAAAGAAGGGAGCCAGCGTCGCATACAGATAGAAGTCGTACCACTCAAAGACCGTCCCGACCGACGATCCGATGATCACCATCCGTTCTTCTTTGGTGAGCGGCTGCTTGGCTTCGACTTGGGCAGTTGCAATGGCCATTGGGTGTCGCCTCCTGAGAAAGTTCCGTTGGGGAACCGCAAAACACTAGTGGCTGATTTCAAGATCGGGCCGGCCGAACTCCGGGTGTTAGGTGATGGGATTCCTTTTCTGGATACCGGCTCGGCCAGGACCGGATGGGTGACGCGACATTCGGCTGGATTTCTCCAATCCGGATGTCGCAAAGAGGGTGGGTATGAGAAGCGCGGCGGGGATGCTGCCAGGCGAAAGAGGTGTGGTTGGCTAGAGTGTCACTTAGCTAACGCCTTCGATCCAACCAGGTCAAGCGGGATCTGACTAAATATATTCTTTTCGTGATTGAAAGCACCTATCGCAATTCCTGATTTTACACGACCTTTGAATCATCTTTGTAGCCATGGCGGATCATTGGGGACTTTTTTTTCCAAGGACCTACCCGGGGTTAATTGTATTATAACGGCATAAAAATTTATCTGCCTTTTATGGACAACCCATCTGAATGCCTGGCCCAGGCCTGAAGATCCCAGCGATAGGAAATATCGTGAACTCCTATGATGGACAGGAGTTTCTCCTCAGGACTCCGCATGCGTATCGCCCTCATGACCGACCTCCACGCCAACTGGCGTGCGTTCGAGGCCTGCCTTGACCACGCTCGCTCGCTCCACGTGGACCACCTGGTCTTCCTGGGCGACTACGTCGGCTATGGACCAGAGCCCAACGAAGTGGTGGAGCGGGTCATGCGTGAGGTCGAACATGGGGCGGACGCAGTGCTTGGCAACCACGATCAGGCCCTCGCCGAGACCCGTGAATCCATGATCTCCGATGCGGAGATCGCCCTAGCCTGGACGAGGGGGCAATTGGGCACGGAAGCTCGCGAATTCCTCACCAGCTTGCCCATGGGTGTCGAAGACGGCAACCGGCTCTATGTCCATGCCAGCCCCCAAACCTCTCCGGCCTGGATCTACGTGAATGATGGGGCCACCGCCAAACGTGCCTTGGAAGCCAGCCAGGCCCAGCTGGTTTTCTGCGGACATACCCATATCCCTGCGGCGTACAGCATCACCGCGACAGGACGGTTGATCTCCTTTCAGCCCGTCCCGTCGGTCCCCATTCCCCTCACCCGACACCGTCAGTGGCTGAACGTGGTCGGAGCGGTGGGTCAGTCGCGCGACGGGGACCCCGCCGCCTCCTATGCCCTCCTGGACACCGACCGATCCGAGATCACCCACCTTCGCGTACCCTACGACGTCGAGGCCGCCGCAGCGGCCATCCTTCAGGCCGGGCTCCCTCCCGCCCTCGCGGCGCGCCTGCAGAAGGGACTTTAATCCATGAACCGACCACGCATCGAAACCGGCATCACCCTGGACGGTTTTCTCATCGGGGAACGGATCCACCGGGGTGGCATGGCCTCGCTCTGGGCCGCGAGCCATCCGGACTTCGATTTCCCGCTCCTGGTGAAAGCGCCTGTGCTGTCTGAAGGCACCGATCCCGCGGCCATCGTCAGCTTCGAAATGGAACAAATGATCCTTCCACGGCTCACGGGGCCCCATGTGCCCCGATACATCGCCCAAGGCGAGTTCGGGGGACATCCCTACTTCGTCATGGAGCGCATTCCGGGACCCTCTCTCCTGCCGACCCTCGAGCGCCTTCCCCTCCCCTGTGCCGAGGTCGCCAAGCTCGGGGGCCGTATCGCCCTCGCCCTGGAGGATCTCCATCGCCAGCACGTCGTCCATCTCGACGTGAAGCCTTCGAACCTCCTGACCCGTCCCACCGGCGCCATGGTTCTCATCGATTTCGGGCTCGCCCATCACGACGAACTGCCGGACTTGATGGGCGAGGAGTTCCGTCTTCCCTACGGCACCGCGCCCTACATGGCCCCGGAGCAGGTGCTCGGCCATCGCAGGGACCCCCGTAGCGACCAGTTCGCCCTTGGGGTTCTGATGTACTTCTTCCTGACCGGAGTGCGTCCCTTCGGAAATCCCCAGCGTCTGAGCGGACTCAAACGCCGCATCTGGCGCGATCCAGTGCCTCCGCGCAAGCTGCGCCCGGACTGTCCTCCCTGGATGCAGGAAATCATCCTCCGCTGCCTCGAAGTCCATCCGGCCTGGCGCTTCCCGACGGCGGGCCACCTGTCCCTGGCCCTGCAGCATCCCGACCAGGTCAAGCTGACCTCCCGTGCGGAAAAGCTGAAGCAGGATGCCTTCACCACGGTCCTTCGGCGCCGCTTCGCCGACCCCCCTCTCCCTGTTCCCAACGCCAAGACCCCTGCCAGACACGATGGCGATGCTCCCATCCTTGCCGTGGCCGTGGACCTCTCGCCGGAGGCGGCCCCCATCGCAGGGACCTTACTGACCATGGTGGCTCGGATGCTGACCACCCTGCCTGGAGCCCGTGTGGCCTGCCTGAACGTGCTCAAGCAGGGTCTCATCACCCTAGATCCCACGCACGACGCCGAGGGCAGGAACATCCACCTCCAGCGTCTCGTGGCCCTGAAGGGCTGGGCCAAGCCCCTCGACCTCGAAGAGAGTCGCATCAGCTTCCACGTGCTGGAGTCTCCGGACCCTGCCTCGGCCATCCTGCAGTACGTGAATGCCAATCACGTGGATCATGTGGTGATTGGCGCACGGGCCAGCTCGCTTCGCAGGTCCCTCCTGGGCAGCGTATCAAGCCCAGTGGCGGCCCAGGCACCCTGCACTGTGACCGTGGCCCGGTCCCGCCGCCTCCGGAAGGCGGATTTCCCGTCGCTGGAGGAGGAATCCGGGGGCACTTGGACTGTCGGCTGAGTTGGTGATTTATATCACCGTACAAAGCTAGATCCAGGCGGACGGTTTTCCATCGCTATGTCTAGGACAATCCTCGTTTGGGATCATGGCACCCGAACGTCCACAAAGAGGCTTCCCTTCTGGGGGGACCTGGCCCATACTTGCACCTCAATCCCCGAACCCTTGAATGCATTTCGCCTGTCCAGGTGCGTTTCGTGTCTGGTGCAGGAAACGGCATGGCCGGCGATCCACCGTACCGGCCACACAGCAGCACCGCCGCACATCGCCTTCCCAACCACCTTTCCCAAGGAGAAACACCATGTCCCCGAAATCGGCGCATCAGATTCTTGATGATCCAGAATTCAAAAAACTCGTAAGGCAGAAGAATTTGATTTCAACCGTCCTGACCATCGTGGAATTGGTGCTCTACTTCGGCTTCATCGCTCTGATCGCCTACAACAAGCCGTTCCTAGCCCAGAAGATGAGCGAGGGGTCCGCCATCACCATCGGAATTCCCATCGCCGTGGGCGTGATCTTCCTCTCCTGGATCCTCACCGGCATCTACGTGTTCTGGGCCAACAACAAATATGACGCCATGGTTCAGAGCGTCAAAGATCGGCTGGGGAGGTAATTACCATGCAGGCTCAAACTCAATCGATCATTGGCACCCTGAGTCCAGTGGCCATCTTCTTCTTCTTGGCGTTCGTGGCCGTGACCCTGGGAATCACGTACTGGGCCGCGAAGAAAACCAAGAACGCCGCCCAGTTCTACGCGGCCGGTGGAGGCATCACTGGCTTCCAGAATGGGCTAGCCCTGGCGGGCGACTACATGAGCGCCGCCTCCTTCCTGGGCATCGCCGGCCTCGTCTCCCTCAGGGGTTACGATGGCCTGATCTACTCCGTGGGCTGGCTGGTGGGCTGGCCCATCGTCATGTTCCTCATCTCCGAACCCCTGCGTAACCTCGGGAAGTACACCCTGTCGGACGTGGTCGCCTTCCGGCTCCGGCCCCAGCCCGTCAAGACCGCCGCAGCGGTCGGATCCCTCGTCACGGTGCTGTTCTACATGACGGCCCAGATGGTGGGTGCCGGCACCCTGATCAAGCTGATGTTCAACCTGCCCTATGAGTCGGCCATCCTCCTCGTGGGCGCCCTCATCATCTGCTACGTCCTCTTTGGTGGCATGCTGGCCACCACCTGGGTGCAGATCATCAAGGCCGTCCTGCTCCTCGGCGGGGCCACCGTCCTCGTGTTCCTCACCCTCAAGACGTTCCATTTCAGCTATCCCTACATGTTCTCGGAAGCGGTCCGCCTGTATACGCCGAAGTTCCTTGAACCGGGCGGACTCATCACCAAGCCCCTGGACGCCTTCTCCCTGGGACTCGCGCTGATGTTCGGCACCGCCGGCCTGCCCCACATCCTGATGCGGTTCTACACCGTTCCGAACGCCAAGGAAGCCCGCAAGTCTGTCTTCTACGCCACAGGCTTCATCGGCTACTTCTACATCCTCACGGTCACCATCGGCTTCGGCGCGGCCATCCTCGTGGGCAAGACCTTCATCACCTCCATTGACGCGGGCGGCAACATGTCGGCCCTGGCCCTGGCCGAACACCTCGGTGGCGGCGCCTTCCTCGGGTTCCTCGCCGCCGTGGCCTTCGCGACGATTCTCGCGGTGGTGGCCGGCCTCACCCTGGCCGGTGCTTCCGCCGTCTCGCACGACCTCTATGTGGGCGTGTTCCGCCACGGCAAGGCCAAGGACGACAAGGAAGAGATGAAGGTCGCCAAGGCTGCCACCGTGGGAATCGGCGTGATCGCCATCCTGCTGGGCCTCCTGTTCCAGAAACAGAATGTCGCCTTCATGGTGGGCCTGGCCTTTGCCGTAGCCTCCAGCGCCAATTTCCCTGCGCTGGCCATGTCCATCATGTGGAAGCGCTTCACCACCGCCGGTGCCGTCTGGAGCATGTACACGGGTCTGACCCTGGCGGTCGTCCTGATCGCCCTCTCCCCGACCGTCTACGAGGATGTCTTCCAGGCCAACCCGGTCAAGGCGCGGGCCGCCGCCGCCGCCAAGTTCGCTCGGTTCGACGGATACTCGAAGGACACGACCAAGGCCCTGGCCACCCTGCAGCCGAAAGCCGTAGCCCTCACGGCTGACCTGGCTATCCCCAACCTCAATCCCAAGATCAAGGAGAACAAGACCAAGGATCTCGCCACCACCCAGGCCGACATCGCCCTGCTGCAGGGCGGCAATTTCCCCGCCGTCCTGGAGGCAGCCAAGGCTGACAAGGCCAAGGCGGACGGTGAAGTGTCTGCGGCTCCCTTCCCCATGAAGAATCCTGCCATCTTCTCCATCGGCGGTGCCTTCCTGATCGGCATCCTGGTGTCCCTGTTCAAGCGGGAGGAATCAGCCGAGGAGATGTTCGAAGCGGAGCAGGTGAGAACCTACGTGGGCATCGGCGCCGAAGGCAGCGCCAGCCATTAGATCCAGTCATCCAGCAGGGGCCGGGGGCATGTCTCCCGGCCCCTTTCCCGTTCAGGCAGATGCCGCACGTCAGAAATGCGCCTGCCCCTTGGGGCCGATGAGGTTCTCCGCCTGACGGTCTGGATCTCCCACTCTGAGAAGACTCTTCAGATCGCGGATCCCGGCTTCAACCAGGAGAGGCAGGAGCCGTTGGAACAGCTGGGCCGTGATATACGCATCCCCAAGGGCTGTGTGACCCTCCGCCACCGGAATGTCAAAGAGGCGGGCCAGCTCAAATAGGCTTAGTCCCGGGAGCGCCGCCCCCAGGGCCGGGTTCTCCGGGAACCGATGGCGCAGCCAGCCATATAGGGACAGGGTGTCCACGGCCGGATTCCGGAAAGTGCCTCCCGTCAGCCTCCGGGCTTCCCGGTTCAAGAAGGCGAGGTCGATGCCCACACAGTGACCCACGAGCACCGTACCAGCGACATAGTCCATGAAGATCCCGAGCACCTCATCGATGGGAGGCTTGGTCTCGACCTGGGACGGCATGATGCCGTGGATCACCACGCTCCGCGCATCCAGGACGGCAGTCGGATTCACCAGTTCATGGAAAGCGCCCCCGATCTCGATCTTCCCTCCTTGCATCCGGACCGCCCCGATCGAGACGATGCCGTCCTTGCGATCATCCAGGCCGGTGAGTTCCGTATCGAGTACCACGTAGCGGGCTTCCGCAGCCAGTCCGCCCAATTCGAACCCCGGTCTGCCCCAGATTCCCTTCCACCATCTGAACAATCCCATGTCTCCCCTCTGTCAGATGATGAATGACTTGTACCGCTCCATGATCAGGTCCTGAACCTTGAGTGCCAGACGGAATGCGTTCTTGAGCGACTGACGTTCCAGGTTGCTGAGCGTCTCGAGGTGTATGAAATTATCGATGGATTTCCCTGCCTCCATCTGCCGGTACTGATGGTGAATCCGAAGCAGGGAGATGAACTCGAAGGCGTACTCCAGTTCGTCTACCAGGTCGGAGATGAGCGTCGTGCCGCCCCGGAGGGCCTCCAGCCGCTCCTGGGTGGACGAGTGCCGGACCCCCTTTTCCAGGGCGAACAATCGGGCGATATCCACCAGCGGCGTCACGCCCTTGATCTTCAGGTTCAGGCCGTGTTTATGCTCGCCGCTGCGTTCCACGGCCACGGATCCGAAGAAGCCGATGGGCGGCCGGTTCTTGACGAGCATGTTGGCCAGGAAGCCCAGGAAGATCGGATAGTCCGGGATCAGCCGGCCGAGGTGCTCCCGGAGTTCCCAGGCCAGGGACTCATCCCCATGCAGGGGCCTGAAGTCGAAGAAGATTTGTGAGTTGAGCACGGCCTTCGGTGTTGGCGCGGAGATCCAGTCGGAGAAATACCCCCTCCACACAGAAAGCGGCTGGCACCACTGCGGGTTGCTGGCCATACAGTCCGCGGGGCAGGGCTCGAATCCGCAGCGGATCAGTCCGTACCGCATGAAGGTCGTGAATCGGCGGAAATACTCCGCGGCCTCTTCCCGCTGCGTCTCGGGAGGATCGGAGTAGACGAGGGCGTTGTCCTGGTCCGTGCGGAAGGTCTGCTCCTTCCGTCCCTCGCTGCCCAGGGCGAGCCAGCAATAGGGCACCGGCGGAGGGCCCAGTTCCTTCTCGGCGATCTCCAGCACCCGCCTGACCACCCGGTCATTGAGTTCGGAGATGATGCGGATGATGTTCGCCGCGCGGGCCCCCTCCCGCAGGAGGGCCCCGATGATGGTCAGGGATTTCTGGGACACGGGTGCCAGGCCCTCCAGGGTCGTCTGCATCTCGATGTCCTCGGAAAAGGCCAACGGACTGCGGCCCTGGAGGACCATGAAGTCGTGGTTGGTGATCACCCCGCAGAGCGAGCCCTCGCGAGTGACCGCCACGTGATGGATGTTCCCCTGAAGCATCCTGAGGATGACCTCGAAACAGGGCTCTTTCTCATCCACTGTGATCACGGGATGGCTCATGATCTGGGTCACCGGGGCCTCGGTGGAATGGCCCGCGGCCACCACCTTGGCCCGGAGATCCGAATCCGTGACGATCCCGATGGGTCCCCCATTTGGTCCCAGCACCAGCGCGGCACTCTGCCGATCCTGCACCATCCGGCCTGCGGCATGGCGGATGGTGGCATCCGAGGTGACGGTCGTCGCGGCCATTCGGCAGATCTCCCCAACCTGGGCTGTGAACAGGAGGCGGTCACTGCTGCCGAGAAACAGGCTTTTCCCCTGGATCTCACGGGAGGTCATGTCCACGTACTTCGTGAGGTGAAACTGGAGAAGGTACTCCGTAATGGCCGGATGGCTGCTCATCAGATCATTCAACCGATCCTTGGGAAGCAGGTAGCAGATGGTGTCCTGCATGGCCACGATGGTGGTCTTCTGATGACCTCCCATGAGCGATACGAGCCCGAAGGTTTCTCCCCGTTCCCGGTAATCACTGACCTCTTCATCTCCGCTGCCCTTGGGCCGGATGGAGATCTTGACCACGCCCTTCTGGATGATCCGGAGGGACTCGCTCACCGGGCCATCCTGCTGCAGGATCACGGTTCCCTTGGGGTAGAACTCCATGGTCAGACCCTGTGAGAGCTCCCGTAGCAGGGGACCCTCCAGAAACTGGAAGGGGGGAATCTGGGAAAGGAACCGGACCGCATCGTCGATCAGCATCATCCCACCCCCAGAATCCACGGCCCTGGGCCATTCGCCCCCGGGTCTGCCCGGTCAGGCTAACCATACCATCGGGTCGCAAGCTTCTGACACGAACGAAAAGGGCACCCCGAGGGGTGCCCTTCGCAAGGTTGGTGGTGACGACCTAGTCTGCGTCCTCGACCTTGGGCTCGGGGAGGGTGTAGTCCACGAACTCGATGAGGGCCATGTCAGCCGCATCGCCGAGGCGATGGGCCATCTTGAGGATGCGGGTGTAGCCGCCGGGACGGCTCTCGAAACGCTTGCGGAAGTCGGCGCCGAACAGCTTTTGGACGGCATCCTTGCTCCCGAGACGGGCCATCGCCAGGCGGCGGTTGGCCACAGTGTCGGCCTTCGCGAGGGTGATGAAGGGTTCCACATAGCTGCGGAGTTCCTTCGCCTTCACGAGGGTGGTCTCGATGCGTTCGCTCTGGATCAGGGCGGTCGCGAGGTTCTTCATGAGGGCTTTGCGCTGGTTGGTGGTGCGGCCCAGGCGCTTGCCGGCAACGTTGTGACGCATATGGGCTCCTTACACTTCCTGCTCGAGCCGCATGCCGAGGGAGAGGCCGATACGAGCGAGCTCGTCCTTGATCTCCTGGAGCGACTTCTTGCCGAAATTCTTGGTTTTCATCAGCTCAGCCTCGGTCCGCTGGACCAGCTCGCCGATGGTGGTGATGTTCGCGTTGCGGAGGCAGTTGTTGGCCCGCACGGAGAGCTCGAGCTCTTCGACGGACTTGCCCAGCCAGGTATTGGCGGCCTCGCTGCCGAGGGTGGCCGCGCCCATTTCCATCTCGGTGAAGTCCTCGTCCTGGCGGGCGAACACGAGGAAGTGGTCGCGCAGGATGAGAGCCGCGTCGGAGACGGCTTCCTTGGGGTTGACGGCACCATTGGTCCAGACCTGGAGGGTGAGCTTTTCGTAGTCCGTGCTCTGGCCCACCCGGGCGGGCTCGACAATGTAGTTCACCCGGATGATGGGGCTGTGGTTCGAGTCCATGGGGATGAACCCCAGGCCAAGAGTCTCGCTGTGGTTCCGGTCCGCGGTGATGAACCCGCGACCCAGACAGACCACCATCTCGATCTCCAGCTCGCCTTCTTCGCCCAGGGTGGCGATGTGGACGTTGGGATCCACGACCTCCACGTTCTGGTTGCAGCGGATGGCGGCAGAAGTCACCGTGCCCTCGCCCTTGGCGGAAATAGTCACCGTCTGGGGCTCGCTGCTGTGCACCTTGAAAGGCACTTCCTTCAGGTTCAGAAGGATGTGGGTGATGTCCTCCCAGACCCCGGGAAGGGTCGTGAACTCATGCATGACGCCCTTGATGCGGACGTTAGTGACAGCGGCCCCCTGGATGCTGCTGAGCAGCACACGGCGGATACTGTGCCCCACGGTCGTGGCAAAGCCTCGCTCGAAAGGGTAGGCCACGAATTCCCCGTAGGTATCCGTGAGGGACCCGGGGGTCACCTCTGCGAATCGCGGTCTCTGAAAATCGCTGAGATTCAGCATCCGTCCCCCTTACTTGGAATACAGCTCGACGATCAGCTGCTCGTTGATGTCAAGGGTGATGTCTTCACGGGTCGGTGCGGCGAGCACTTGTCCCTTGAAGGCGGAGGCGTCCAGAGTCAACCACTTGGGAATACCACGGCCGGCCGAGGTCTCGACGGAGGACTTGACCCCGTCGTTCTCACGGGCGCGAACACCCAGTTCCACCGCCTGGCCAGGCTTCACCTGGAAGGAGGGGATGTCCACCCGCTTGCCGCCGACCAGCACGTGACCGTGCATGACCATCTGGCGNNAGCACACCGTAGATGCGCTTCACCTTCTGCTTCTCGCGAAGCTGCAGGGCGTAGCCGGTGGGCTTCTTGATCTTCCCCGCGCCGTGCTGGCCGGGGATCTTGCCCTTGCGGGTCTCGAACGAGCACTTCTCCTTGAAGCAGCGCTCACCCTTCAGGTAAAGCTTCATGCCCTCGCGGCGGCAGAGGCGGCAAACGGCGTCTGTGTAACGTGCCATGTCTCTCCTCCTCTCTTAAACCCGGCGCCGCTTGGGCGGCCGGCAGCCGTTGTGGGGGATGGGTGTGACGTCGCGGATGCTGGTCACCTGGATGCCTGCGGCGTTGAGGGCGCGAATGGCGCTCTCACGGCCGGCACCGGGGCCCTTGACGCGAACGTCCACCGAACGGACACCCTGCTCCTTGGCGGCCTCGGCGGCAATGCCGGCGGCCACCTGGGCTGCGAAGGGCGTGCCCTTGCGGGTACCGCGGAAGTTCTGGTTGCCGCTGGAAGCCCAGCAGAGCATGTTCCCCATCGGATCTGAGATGGAGATGATGGTGTTGTTGAAGGACGCCTGGACGTGGGCCACGCCATGGGGAACGTTCTTCTTTTCTTTCTTCTTGACCACCTTCTTACCGGCGGTCCGGGTCTGGGTCTTGGCCATGTGCTCCTCGCCTTACTTCTTCTTGCCGGCTACGGTGCGTCGCTTGCCCTTGCGGGTGCGGGCGTTGGTATGCGTGCGCTGCCCTCGGACGGGGAGTCCCTTCCGATGGCGCAGGCCGCGGTAGCAGCCGATGTCCATGAGCCGCTTGATGTCGAGGGCGATGTTCTTGCGGAGGTCGCCCTCCACGGTTTCTTCGGAGGTGATGACGCGGCGGATGCGACCCACCTCGTCCTCGGTCAGATCCCGGACCTTGGTGCCGAAATCGACCTTGGCGCGAGACAGGATGCTGTGCGCCTTGGCGCGCCCGATGCCAAAAATGTAGGTGAGCGCGATCTCGATGCGCTTGCCGATGGGCAGATCAATACCTGAGATGCGTGCCATCGTGTCTCCTTAACCCTGACGCTGCTTGTGCTTGGGGTTCTTCTTGCAGATGATCCGGTTGATGCCTTCGCGTCGGACCACTTTGCAGTGCTCGCACAGCTTTTTAATGGAGGGCCGTACTTTCATGGTGTCCTCTCGCTCACTTGAATCGGTAAATGATGCGGCCGCGGGTGAGGTCGTAGGGGGTCACCTCTACGAGAACCCGATCACCGGGAAGGATGCGGATGAAGTTCTTGCGCATCTTTCCGCTGATGTGCGCCAGCACCTGGTGTTTGTTCTCCAGTTCGACCCGGAAGACCGCATTCGGCAAGGCCTCAACCACTGTGGCTTCGAGCTCAATGGCTTCTTCTTTGCTCAAGCGTGTTCTCCGAAGACGTGACGCAGCGATTCAAACACCAGCTCCGGTGGGCGATTGCCATCCACGCTCCGGAAAATCGGCCGATGCTTGTAGAAGCCCAGGAGCGGCTGGAAGGTCGAGTTGAACTCGCCCATCCGGCTCTTGAAAGCCTCAGAGGTGTCGTCGGAACGGTGTTTCAGCGGACTTCCACACAGATCACAGACACCCGCTTGTTTGGGGGGTTTGGATTCCAGATGGTAGATGGCGCCACATGCGTTATTGCTGCAGACGCGCCGGCCCACCACGCGGGCTTCCAGCACCTCCTGGGGAACATCGACCAGCACCACGTGCCCGACCTTCATGCGCTTGGAGGAGAGGAAGTCTTCCAATGCTTGAGCTTGCTGAAGGGTGCGTGGGTAGCCGTCGAACAACACGTCAGAGGTCTCGTCCAGCAGCCGCGCAAAGACCAGGCCGTTGACGGTGTCGTCGTCCACCAGTTTTCCCTCGGCCATGATGGCTTTCGCCCTTAGGCCGATCTCCGTCCCTTTCGAGACGGCATCTCTCAGAATGTCACCGGTTGACAGGTGAGTCAAAGAGAATGTTTCCACCAGGCGCTTGGCCTGGGTGCCCTTCCCGGAGCCCGGGGCTCCGAGGAGGATGTTCGCCGTAAGGGTCACGCGGCACCTCCACGGGTGGATCGCCCGCGGATGCGGCCCTTCTCAAGGAAGCCGTCATAGCGGCGCATGACCAGCAGACTTTCGAGCTGGGCCGCGGTGTCCATGGACACACCCACCACGATCAGCAGGCTGGTGCCACCGAAGTAGAAGTTGAGACCCGGAATGTTGTTCGAGATGAGCAGGGGCACGATGGAGACCGCGGCGAGGTAGATGGCGCCCACGAAGGTCAGCTTGGACAGGATGCTGTCCATGAAGATGCTGGTCTCCTTGCCCGGCCGGATGCCCGGGACGTAACCCCCGGACCGTTTCATGTTCTCGGCGGTCTCGTCGGGATTGAAGACGATGCTGGTGTAGAAGAACGAAAAGAAGACCGTCACGCCGACGAAAACCGGCGTGTAGATCCAGAAGTGAGTCTGCGGACTCAGGTAGGAGGCCGACTTGGCCAGCCATTCCCATCGGGTGAACTGGGCAATGGTCGCCGGGAAGAAAATCACGGAACTGGCGAAGATCACAGGCATCACGCCTGCGGTGTTCACCTTCAGGGGCATGTAGGAACTGCGCTGGCTGGACATCCCTGCCGAATCGGCCCGCCGGGCATAGTGGATGGGGATGCGCCGGTAGGCATTCTCCACAATCACTACGGCCAGCAGCACCATCGTCATCGCCGCAATGAGCAGGATGAAGATGCCCGGGGGCGGCACATTCGGAGCGTTCCTCAGCGACTGGGTGATCATCACAGTCAAGGTAGTCAGCCCCTGGGGCAGCCCCGCCACGATGCCAGCAAAGATCAGCAGGCTGATGCCGTTGCCAATGCCCCGCTCGGTGATCTGCTCACCGATCCACATGACGAAGATGGTTCCCACGGACAGCGTGAAGGCGGCCAGCAGGCGGAAGGATGTCGGGGAAATGGAAGACGTCACAACCTCGAGACCAGGGGCGTTCTGGCTCATGGCCAGGGATGAAAGCCCCATCCCCTGGACAAAGGCCAAGCCAACGGTCAGGTAGCGGGTCCACTGGTTGATTTTATTCCTGCCCGCTTCGCCTTCCTTTTTCTGGAGGTTATCCAGATAGGGGACCACCGCTCCCATCAACTGAAACACGATGCTGGCAGTGATGTAGGGGGCTATGCCGAGGGCAAAGACGGAGAACTTCTTGAACGCACCACCAGAGAAGAGGTCCACGACGTCGAACAGACCGCCACCGCCGCCACGCCGGAGTGCGGCCTGGAGGTTCTCGGCGTTCACCCCGGGCACGCTGACATGCACACCCAGGCGATAGATCGCCAGGAGGAGCAGGGTGAAGAGGAGCCGCTTGCGCAGCTCCGGGATGGCGAAGAGGTTCCTGAGGCGGTTCATCGGCCGTTACTCGGCAGACTTCGTAGCAGGCTCCTGAATGGTGCCGCCCTTGGCCAGGATGGCTTGCCGGGCGCCCTTGGTGATGCGGTCGGCGACGACGTTCACCTTGGTGGTGAGTTCCCCACTGGCCAGTACCACGATCTTCTCCACGCGAGAGTTGACGAGCTTCTTCTCGCGGAGAGCATCGAGCGTAACCGTCTCGCCATCCTTGAAGTGGATGGAAATGAGGCTGAGGGTGATCTCCTTAGTCTCCGGTGCGAAGATGTTGGTGAAGCCGCGCTTGGGCAGGCGGCGGACGAGGGGCATCTGACCGCCCTCGAAACCACGCTTGCTGCGGTAGCCGGACCG
>PMJK01000042.1:15014-17282 GCA_003158505.1 Holophagaceae bacterium
ATGGAGCGCTTGAGGGTCAGCACCACCTGCTTGCCGATGAACTGCGACATGTTAAGCCTCCGCCTGATCCAGGCCCCGATTGGTCAGGACCGTGTAGGGATCCATGAGTTCCTTCAAGCCCTCGAAGGTGGCGCGAACCACGTTGTGGGGGTTGGAGGAGCCCAGGCTCTTCGTCATCACATTGTGGATGCCGGCGGCCTCCATGATCGCGCGCACCGCGGCGCCGGCGATGATGCCGGTGCCCTCGGGGGCGGGCTTCAGCAGCACGCTGCCGGAGCCGAAGATGCCCGTCACCGGGTGCGGCAGGCTGCCGTTCGGGGAGAGGGGGACCCTGATCATGTTGCGCTTGGCGCTTTCAATGCCCTTCTTGATGGCGGAGGGCACTTCGAGGGCCTTGCCGAGACCGAAGCCGACCTTGCCATTGCCGTCGCCCACGACCACCAGCGCGGAGAAGGAGAAGTTCTTGCCCCCCTTCACCACCTTGGTGACACGGCCCACGTAGATGACCTGGTCCTTGAATTCCCCGGCTTCGGAGTTGCGGCTGTCCTTGTTGTCTTTCTGCTCTGCAATCGCCATGGTCATCCCCTAGAACTGAAGCCCGGCTTCGCGGGCGCTGTCAGCCAGCGCCTTGACGCGGCCGTGGTAGACGTAGCCGTTCCGGTCGAACACCACGGCTGTGATGCCCTTCTCCTTCAGGCGGGCGGCGATGCTGGCACCGACGGCCTTNNAGGGTGATGCCCTTGGTGTCGTCCACCGCCTGCACATAGATGCGCTTCAGGCTCTTGTAAATGGTGAGGCGGGGCCGCTCCGGGGTGCCGCTCACGCGGCCGCGGATGCGGGCCTTGACCTTGTTGCGTCGGATTTCGATATCGTTCGCCATGGGTTCCCCTTACTTCCCGGTCTTGCCGGCCTTGCGGCGGATGACTTCGCCGGTGTACATGACGCCCTTGCCCTTGTAAGGCTCGGGCTTGCGGAATTTCCGGATGTCGGCTGCGACCTGGCCCACCAGCTGCCGGTCAATACCGGTCACGACGATGTGCGTGGTCTTCTCAACGGCCATCTGGATGCCCGCGGGGGCCTCGTAATTGATGGGGTGGCTGTAGCCCAGCTCCAGGCGGAGCTTGGCGCCGTCCATGGCGGCCTTGTAGCCTACGCCAACGATATCGAGCTCCTTCTTCCAGCCCTCGGTCACACCAGCGACGGCGTTGCCAAGGAGGGCGCGGGTCAGGCCGTGGAAGGCCCGGTTCTGGGGCTCGTCATTGACGCGGGAGAGGACTACGGAGTCGGCCTGAACATCGAGCGTGATCCCCTTGGGGATCGGGCAGCTGAGCTTGCCCTTGGCGCCCTCGACGACGGCCTCGGACCCGGTGACTGTGACCTTCACGCCCTTGGGCAGCGTCACGGGCTTCTTTCCGATTCGAGACATGGTGAATTCCTTAGATGAGGGCGGAGAATCCGCCCATTTCAGGATGGGTTACCAGACGTGGGCGAGGACTTCGCCGCCGACGTTCTGCTTCTTGGCGTCCTTGCCCGTGAGGAGACCCCTGGGCGTGGACAGGATGGCGATGCCGAGGCCCCCGTGAACTTCGGGAATTTCCTGGGCGCCGGAGTAGATCCGGAGTCCCGGACGGGACACGCGGCGCAGGCCGTGGATCACGTTCTCTTTGTCCTTCACGTACTTCAGGTTGAGGATGAGGTACTCGCGGCCCTCATGCTCCACCTGCTTGAAGGAATGGATGTAGCCTTCCTGCTTCAAGATGCCGCAAAGACCGGCCTTGATCTTGGAGGAGGGCACCACCACGGCATCGTGTCCGGCCATGATGCCGTTACGGATGCGGGTGAGGTAGTCAGCGATGGGATCGGTATTCATGGTCCCCTCTCCTTACCAGCTGGACTTCTGGACGCCCGGCAGCTCGCCATTGAGGGCGAACTTGCGGAAGCACAGACGACAGAGTTCAAACTTGCGCATATAACCGCGGGGCCGGCCACAGCACTTGCAGCGATTGCGGTGCTGGGTCGAGAACTTAGGCTTGCGCGAATCCTTGACGATTTTGGAAATCTTGGCCATCGGTATGATCTCCTTGGCTATTTGCGGAAGGGCATACCGAGGTGGCCCAGAAGGGCGCGCGCTTCGGCGTCGTTGGCGGCGGTGGTCACGAAGGTGATGTTCATGCCCTTCATCTTGTCCACTCGGGAGTAGTCGATTTCCTGGAAGATCAGCTGATCCTTCAGGCCCAGGGTGTAGTTGCCCCGGCCGTCGAAGGACTT